>JBLYYR010000111.1:0-101052 GCA_048550195.1 Arenicellales bacterium | reverse complement strand
GATCTTACCGAACAGTAGGTGGCACAAAATATACACAGGTAGACGTTCGTGTCATCGCAGCTACCAATCGCAATCTGCAGCATATGGTCGCTGAGAGCAAATTCAGAAATGATCTCTATTTTCGGCTAACGGCATTTCCTGTTGAAATCCCTCCATTGCGTGAACGTAAAGATGATATTCCTGCCCTTGCAGAACATTTTCTTGCCGATTTAGATAATGGTTCAGCGCATATACCCCTATCGCAGAACGTCATTGAAGAATTACTCAAGCATGACTATCCTGGCAATGTACGTGAATTGAGAAACATTATGGAAAGGGCCTGTATATTAGCAAGCACCGGGGTCATGACAGATGAACATCTAATATTCGAACAATTTACTTATATCAATACGTCTTCTGAAATAGTTAACCCACCTGCAGGACAGCTTTCTACAGATACAGACAGTTTAACCTACCTGTCACGTAGCCAGGGCAAACACGACAAAGACCGTATTCTGAACGCTCTCAAACTGTGCAACGGCAATCGCTCACGCGCAGCAGAGATGCTGAGCGTAAGTGAAAGAACCATCTATCGCTACGTGAAAAAGTTGCGTGATGAGATAAAGAACTCATTAAATGAATAAACTGACATCGGCCTGTTGTGCTGTAGGCAGAAAACTGGCGGCACCGATCCAGTCCTGTATTTCAGGGATAAATTCGCTTTGATCCATAGTGAATAGGTCAACCGTCATTTGACAGGCGACCAGTTTCACATCAGCTTCAAGACACAAAGAACGTAGTTCTTCGATCGTAGCCACGCCCTTGTCATTCATGGTTTTCTTCATCATACCACTGGCCATTTTTTCAAAACCCGGGACATTTGCCATGACGACATTTGGAATATTCATATTCATCTTCCGTAGCCATTCCGGGCCCACAGGCATTTTCATTGGCATGGCCGGGTTGCCAAGCGGGCTGATCTCAAGACTCAGGTCCTTTTTCAGCAGATTAAGACCATAAAAAGTAAAGAATACCGACACATCCCAGCCCAGGGCCGCGGCTGTAGAAGATAAAATAAATGGCGGATAAGCCATATCCAGCGTGCCCTTTGTCGCGATGATAGTCATTGACGGCACATGAGCGGCTTCGCGCTCTGCAATACGTTCATCAAACCAGGTATTAAACAGATTCCTGTCCATTACCGGCTCCTGTAGTACTTTCGCTGCATTTCCCATGATTGTCTCCTTTTTAAATCTTACGGATAACGAATTTATAATCGCCACTTTCGCTAGAGTTTTCCAGCAATTCATTGCCCGTTTGTTTACAGAATGAGTCGATATCTTTTACAGATCCCGGATCAGATGAAATCAGTTGCAGGGTATCACCTGGATCCAGGCTGTTTAGTGCCTTCTTTGTTCTGAGAATCGGCAGCGGGCAATTCAGCCCACGTGCATCAAGTGTTGCGGTAGTATCAATATTCATAATATTCACCTCACAAAATAGATGACCGGTCGGTCAATAAATTACTCAAATAAAAGGACTCGAAAGTCCCGCCCTGCACGATTACAGCAACGTATTTGCCAAGGCGAAAACCAAACCATGTAATTGACTGGTCGGTCAATAATGTAGACAAATTTTTCGCTATGTAATTCATTTTTAATGTGTGTTTAATTCGATACGAACAGTTTTCAGGGCTGGCCCAAGGCGATAAATAACCTCAGGATCGTTCTCTGTCTTGGCAAAAAGTATCATACCTTCCAGGTAAGCAAGCATTGCTTCAGCTGTAAGTTCACTGTCCAGTGGAGAGATCACACCGAGATCTATCGCCTCATCCAGTGTGTCTTTAAATCGGTCTTTTGCTGATGTGAATACCGCATTAAGTTTCGCTCTTAGAACATCGTCATGGGTACTAACTTCAAGCGCCAGGTTACCAAATAAACAACCCGGAATATGGCCATTCATTTCTTTACTGGATTTCTGCCAGAAATATGCCGCATCAATAACATAATCAATTCGCTCCATTGGCGGCAATGCAGGATCAAATGCCTCTGCGACAAAGCCATTGGCCCAGTCTTCAGCAAACTCATCTATCACGGCGAGCACCAGATCTCTTTTGGACGGGAAAAAATGGTAAAAACTGCCCTTCTGAATAGATGCCATATCACATATTTCCTTAATGCCAACATCGGCATAACTGCGATTATGGAAACGCGACTTGGCGACTTCTATGATTCGTTCACGGGTATCGTTGGTTGTACTCATGGAGCGAGTATAGTTGACCGGTCGGTATAATGCAACTGATAGTTCCAAGTTTAAGATTTTTGTCTTTGTTTTGTTTTCGATCATAAAAACCCGTTCAGGCTTGCCGAGACGCGCAGATTGAGCCGGGGAATTCGGGATGTGTTGTCTGAGCGCCAGCGAGTTTCACATCCCGCCGGATCGATTGAGCATCGCAGGGAACCCGAAGGGCAAGTATGCGGGTGTTCTTGTTATTCTTTTGGTGTGTTTCTTTGGGCAAGCAAAGTAAAAGTAACTCGTCCAGGAAGGACGAAAAGCTTAGCTCAGCACTAGCACAACAAACAATAAGAAACCCTTAGTTCAATCCAAGCACATCCTGCATGGTATAAAGCCCGGCTTGCTGCTGTGCCAGCCATTTTGCCGCCCGCACTGCGCCATTGGCGAATGTGGCCCGACTCGATGCCTTGTGGGTAATTTCTATACGCTCACCTTCAGAGGCAAACATCACCGTGTGTTCGCCAACGATGTCCCCGGCCCTTATGGTTGAAAAACCGATGGTAGTACGGTCCCTTTCACCGGTATGCCCTTCTCTTCCATACACGGCACACTCCTTCAGGTCCCGACCCAGCGCGTCGGCAATGACCTCCCCCATACCGAGCGCAGTACCCGAAGGAGCATCAACTTTATGCCTGTGATGGGCTTCGATAATTTCAATGTCGACAGAATCACCCAGCACCTCAGCGGCTGTGGCCAGTAATTTAAAGCATAAATTTACACCCACACTCATATTTGGAGCAAAAACGACCGGAACCTGCTTTGCTGCGGCAGTAATCCGTTTCTTTTCTTCCATCGAGAAACCAGTCGTACCAATAACCATTGCCTTATTATGTTTCAGGCAATGATCCAGGTGGTTCATCGCCGGTTCCGGTCGGGTAAAATCAATGAGTACATCAAAGCATACAGGATCAGCGATGTTTTCGATCAATATGCCTGTCGCATCGATGCCTGCGACCTCACCGCTGTCACGCCCAATTGCAGTGCTGCCCGGGTACTCGGATGCGGCACCGATTTCTACTCCGGAGGTAGACTGGCAGGTTCTTATCAGTTCCTGCCCCATGCGACCGGCCGCACCGGATATTGCCACTTTCACCATTTCATAATTTTCCATTTTGTTTCAATTCCTGTGATTTCACAGGAACACCGTTATTGGGGAGATCACGTACAACGCTAATATATACAATATCAGGCTGACGTTTCCTTGTGTTCTTCTTTTTTCTCTTCTGAGAACTGTTTCAGTGATGCATGTACCTGTGCATTAAAGCTGCCTGCCGGGAATTCATGACTATCATCCTCAGCCCCAGCCGGCATGCCACTAAACAACTCGATAAGATCATCGAGTGTGGCCACCGCATAAATAGTAAACCGGCCATCTGCAACGGCCTGTACAACATCATCATCCAGCATCAGATCTCTCATATTGGATGCAGGGATCACTACACCGGCACCCGGAACGTTACCATGCAGCTGAATAAGCCGATAGTAACCTTCAATTTTACTATTGATATCACCGACACAAAGTATCTGCCCGCGTTGATCAATTGAGCCTGTTATAGCCAGCTCCTGTCTTATCGGTATTTCTGTAACTGCCGATAATATAGCCACCATTTCTGCTGCTGAGGCGCTGTCGCCATCGACTTCAGAATATGATTGCTCGAACACCAGTGTTGCTACGAGGGATAATGGAACATGACGACTATAACGGGCTGCCAGCAAACTTGTCAGTATCATTACTCCTTTACTGTGGATAGAACCGCCAAGATTCACCTCGCGTTCTATATCTACCACAGTCCCCTCGCCTGCACGCACCGTTGCCGTAATCCGTGAAGGTTCCAGGTAAGACTGCATACCCGTGCCAACAATAGTAAGGCCGTTGATCTGACCGACAGCCTTACCTGTTAATTTAACTTGAGTCTCACCGTAGATAATCGCCTGCAATGCATCGCGGCGATCAGTCATCACTCTATCTCTGTTCTGCGCAATAACGCTTTTAATCTGCTGCCGGGTAATTATTTCATCGCCTGCCTGTTTTGCCTGCAGACTTGCTTCGCGTAAATACTTTGACAGCCCTGCCCGATTTAATGTCAGTCTGTGCTGGCAATCTGTAAACCGTGCTGAAGCATCAATCATGGCAGCCATTGCCGGCGGGTCCAGCGGCAGACATTTATATTTTTGTATCAAGCTGGCTATCAATCTGGCCGAGATAATGCAGGTTTCATCATTGCGCTCCATCTCGGATTCAAATTCAGCAACATCAGAGAATACATTTTCAATCTCATGGTCAGTATCATGCAGTGCATCCATAACAGCGCTATCACACAGAAGAATCATCCTGCAGGTTAAGCGAATTGCGCCGTTTAGATTTATATTCGTCCCCCCCTGCCCTGTCTGTGCAGGGGGAATTTCACATAATGGAATCATCCCTGTTTTCAGTATTTCACGCAGTAGCTGCCAGTGAGCCTTGTTTGCCAACAGTCGTCGACCATCGACGATCAGAAATCCTGCACTTGCCTGAATTAATGTACCTTCATTAATCACTACACAACCGCTTTCCGGATCTACAGATACAGTGCCCAGCAAGGAAGATGGATCTGGAAAAGAATCCATTAAACATACTCTGTCCTGCTGCCGACCGCTGTACAGCAAAACCGGTATCATGCCCTGCAATTCACGAATTTCGGCATTATCTATATCGACTTCAGACCGGGTATCTACCAGCACAGATGATGTTGCGTCATCCAGTGATTGCAAATATCCTGACAGCAAATGATGATCTGCAAACTTTTCCAGTAGAGTCTTTAGTTCAAACTCACGGCGCTCGGATTTTCCGTTGATTGTTGCTTCGACAAGATTTCGACAGGCCATTATTAAAAGCCGGGCACCCCCTGGCTGTAGCTGAATTTCTTCAAATGCCATATGCCTGCCTGATACCGGCAACAACACACGATCAACGTTGTCGGAACGGGTTGATTCGAGTTCTTTTACTACAGAATAGATACATTCAAGCCGGGCAGTTCCTTCCTTACCCAGTGCAATCACATGGTAGCCCAGCCCCGGAATGGACAGGGCACTGCGCAGTACCGAGATGGCACGATCCTGTCCTGCACAGGCACTGGCGGGCGTCAGTTCTGTGCTGGTTTTGAAATTAAACAGGCTGTCGTCCGTAAGCTGACGGAGCTGCTCAGAACTGACTTTACCGCTAGTCATGGAGGCTAAGTCCTCTCCAGAAATGCAGACACTTCAGAAAAATCACGTGTTCGTTTCATGGCAGGCAGGCTTCTGGTAAAGATTTTGCCGTAGGATTTACTGACCAGACGGCTGTCACAAAGGATAAAAACCCCCTGGTCATCGACTGATCGTATCAATCGCCCTGCGCCCTGCCGTAACGCCACGACTGCCTGCGGTATTTGCAATGTCATGAAGGGATTCAGACCGGCACGCCTGGTAGCCTTGCTGCGGGCCTGTAGGACGGGGTCATCCGGTGCAGCAAAAGGGAATTTATCAATCATTACCACTGTCAGGGCATCGCCTTTAACATCCACCCCCTCCCAGAAACTGCCTGTGCCTAGCAGCACGGCGTCACCGGTTTTGCGAAAACGTTCCAGTAATTCATGTCTGGGCGCCTCGCCCTGCACCAGCAAAGGATAGTCTAATCGACCGTCCAGCATGCTCGCCGCTTCATTCAGAGCGCGATAACTGGTAAAAAGCATAAAGACCCTGCCACGAGATATTTTTATCAGTTTCTCAGCAAGTTCAACCACACTTGCTGTGTGCCCGGAATCACCGGGCTCAGGTAAACCTTCGGGCAGATAAAACAATGCCTGCTCAGCATAGTTGAAAGGACCGGGCCAGATGCCGGTGCTCGCATCTTCAAGTCCGAGCTGCTGCTGGTAATGGCTAAAGCTTCCTGAGACTGCCAGTGTCGCCGAGGTGAAAATCACCGACCTGTCCTGCTCACATACCAGTTCTTTGAATTTGTCAGCAATACTTAATGGCGTACTATGAAGTCGAAAACCTGTTTTACTGGTCTCATACCAGCGAATAGTTTCTTCGTCACTGTCTACTGTCAATGCAGCCAGCCTGTCAACTAACACCTGAGTGCGCTCGTAACAGTTCTCCAGCTGGTCACCTGTTACCGCCGCTGATTTCAGCAATTCCAGCATCTGCTGCAGGCCCTGTTTTAAGCATTCGAGAGAGTCGCTGAATCCGGACAGTGATTCCAGTTGCGACCAGCTGCCTTTACTTATCGATGCACCCATCGCAAGCCGGCATTCTCTGGCCAGCTTTTCCAGTTCATCAACACGCGACTCAAAACCGGCAATTCCACTTTTTTCCGCCACCTCAGCAAGTTGTGCATCACGGCAAATATCCAGTATCTGCCGCTGGCTGACTCCGCTGCTAAAATACATGCTGGCGGTATCCGGCACCTGGTGAGCTTCATCAAATATCACCACATCAACTTTTGGTAGCAGCTGGCCAAAACCGTCTTCCTTGAGCGCAACATCAGCAAGAAAAAGATGATGATTGACAACCACAATATCAGCCTCCATTGCATCCTTGCGTGCCGTATTAATGAAGCAGTCATCATAATGCCGACATTTGCTGCCGATACAATTGTCCACAGTAGAGGTGACGTCAGACCAGACCCTGGATTGTTCAGGCACACCACTCACTTCAGCGACATCACCATGCAACGTAGTCAGCGACCACTTGCTGATCACTGCAAGATCTACATGTGGATAGGGGTGATAACCGGACTGATCAAGCTCAGCCTGTTCCAGCCGCAGGCGGCAAAGGTAGTTGGAGCGCCCTTTTAGTAAAGCCATGCTGGCAGGGACTTCCAGAGCACGCCGAACCAGTGGTAAATCCTGTTTATACAGCTGGTCCTGAAGATGCCGGGTACCGGTCGATACCAGCACTTTTTTGCCGGACAACAAGGCGGGAACCAGATAGGCCAGTGTCTTTCCAGTTCCTGTGCCGGATTCAGCAATCAGGATTTCTTTGTCGGCCATGGCCTGCTCGATGCGCGTCGCCATTTGCTGCTGCGATTCGCGAACGCGATAATTATCCAGCAGGTGGGTAAAGGGCCCGTCGGTGCCGAGCAGTGAAGATGCGTCAGTGAGTAAAGTCAAAGGGTGTAAAAATTAGTTATTTTCCTGCATGCAATCACTGAGAGCTGTTTCCCAGTCAGGCAGCTGAATGCCGAATGTATCTAAAAGTTTTTTATTGGACAGTACGGTATAAGCGGGTCGCTTTGCCGGGGTAGGGTAGTCTGAAGTAGGAATATCCAGTACGCGGGTATCGGAAAATTCTGATGCAGCAACAATAGCTCTGGCAAACCCGCACCAGCTGGTTTCACCGCTGCAGGTCATGTGATAAACCCCGGTAACTGCTTCAGGAAAGCCGTTGTTAAGCATAAAATATTGCACCAGTTTAAGGGTCGCATCGGTCAGCGCGCGTGTCGTAGTCGGTGCACCTATCTGATCACCAACAACCTTTAGCTCATCCTTCTCTTCTGCCAGCCGCAGCATAGTGCTAAGAAAATTCTGTCCATGCATAGAGTAAACCCAGCTGGTACGCAAGATCAGGGAGTTTTTACAGTGCGTCAGGACTTCATTTTCCCCATCCAGTTTGGTAGAACCGTATACCGATTCAGGATGTGGCTGGTCAACTTCAGTATAGGGCTCAGTTGCTGTGCCATCAAAAACGTAATCAGTCGAATAGTGAATCATACCGGCATTCATTGCCGCTGCCTCTTTTGCCATTACTGAAGGCGCTTCAGCATTTACTTTCGCCGCCAGTTCCATTTCTGATTCTGCCCTGTCAACCGCTGTATAGGCAGCAGCGTTTATGATAAGCGTCGGCTTCTCATCATTTATTACCTGCCGAAGGCGGTCAAGATTAGAAAGATCGAGATCATCAATGCCATATCCTGATAACTGCTCAACCCCGGGAAGCGCCGGTAAGAATTGATATAAATGAGTGCCAAGCTGGCCATCACGCCCGAACAGTAAAATTTTCATAGCTTTATTCAGTCCTTTGCGAGGATAATATCTTTCAACAGAGGTGCATTGCGGTCTTTATCGGATACCAGCGGATCGCTGATTGGCCAGTCGATACCAATGTCCGGATCGTCCCAGCGTATCCCTGCATCTTCGGCAGGAACATAGAGTGCTGTACATTTATAGGTGACATCAACAGTATCGCTGAGGACACAAAACCCATGTGCATATCCGGGTGGAATATATAGCTGATGCTTGTTCTCTTCACTCAGTACCACACCATACCACTGTGAAAAAGTCGGGGACTCCGGGCGAATATCAACAGCCACATCGAAGATCTCACCCGTCACTACTCGTACCAGCTTGCCCTGCCATGTCGGGAACTGAAAATGCAGGCCACGCAGAACCCCACGGCTGGAACGAGAGTGGTTATCCTGCACGAAGTTTAACGGCAGACCATTTTCTTCGAAGCTAGCTGAATTAAATGTTTCGAGAAAAAAACCACGATCGTCTTCAAAGACTCGCGGAACAATCAATCGTACACCCTTTAGGTGGGTATCGTGGACTTCCAATAGACTCTCCTACTAATTTTTCACACATTCCTGCTGAATATTACTAGAGGTCAGCCATCCTCTGAATTTGCAACGGAGTATACCAGCCCACCCCCCTATTGCACGAATCACACGGCAGATTTGCTGAAACAAGGAAAGCCTGGTTCGAGAAAATCTATTGTTATAATTCTTTTATAAAATCGTCACAGACCGACCGCAGCTCAAGTAATTTTCCATGAAAAAAGTGGCTGCTGCCATGAATGATCTCTAACTGTGGCGGATTTTCCAGGTTACGAACCCAGTTGACCACTGAATTGACATCCACAACCTCATCTTCATCACCCTGTATCAGCAGCCATGGGCAGCCAATCGATGACAGATTCTCAAAGTCAAACATACGCACCGGAGGAGCTACCGTGATCAGCGCAACAGGTTCAACCTGTGCAGCTGCCTGTAATGCGACAAATGAGCCGAAAGAGAAGCCAGCAAGGATTATCGGCGTATCGGTTTGATGAAGTCTTAACCAGTCAACGACAGCCAGCGCATCATCCGTTTCGCCGGTACCTTCATCATATTCACCCGCACTGGCACCAACGCCTCTGAAATTAAATCGAACTGCAGTACGGTTATTTGCCACCAGTGATTTGGCCAGGGTGTGCACTACCTTGTTCTGTAGCGTCCCGCCGTAGAGTGGATGTGGATGGCAGATAACTGCTCCGCCCAGTGGATTTCCAGCAGCACAGTCTACTTTTCCTTCCAGGTCGCCAGATGGCCCGGATAGGGTTACAGGGAATGAAGATAGTCCTTCACGGCATTGATTAAACATAAGATTTACGTTTTACGTATTACGTAAACCATAAAACATAAAACGTAATTCATTATATTATCCCCCCAATGTCAGCTTGTATGGATCAAGTAAACGATCGAGTTCTGTCTCGTCAAGGTCTGTCATTTCCAGTGCGATATCTTTAACATCTCGGTTCTCTGCATAGGCACGTTTAGCAATCCTGGCACCAAGCTCATAGCCGATCACCGGATTGAGAGCTGTCACCAGTATAGGATTGCGAGCAAGTGACTCGTTCAGTACTGCCTCATTAACGACAAATCCATCTATTGCCTTTTCTGCCAGTACAGTACATGCATTGCTCAGTAACTCTATACTGTCGCTCAGGTTTTTTGCCAGCACAGGGAGCATGACGTTGAGCTGAAAGTTGCCTGACTGCCCGGCCAGGGTAATTGTTGTGTCATTGCCTATTACTTCAGCACAGACCATTGCTACGGCCTCGGGTATAACCGGGTTAATTTTACCCGGCATAATACTGCTACCCGGCTGCAGTGCTGGCAAAGTAATCTCTCCCAGACCCGCCAGTGGACCGGAATTCATCCATCGCAGGTCATTGGAAATTTTCAACAATACCACTGCCAGTGATTTCAGTTGGCCACTGAGTGCAACGGCATCATCCTGGCTGGACAGTCCAGAGAAGAAATTGTCACGTGCCCTGAAGCTAAGGCCGGTCAAATCATTCAGAGCCAACGCACACCCTTCTGCGAAACCCTCCGCTGCATTCACGCCCGTGCCCACGGCTGTGCCACCCAAAGGCAGGTCCAGCACATCTATGGCTGTTTGCTGGATTCGTGACTTTGCGCGGACAACTTGATCATGCCAGCCGCTGATTTCCTGGCCCATGGTGACAGGCATTGCATCCATCAAATGCGTGCGGCCGGTTTTTACTACACGATCCAGTTCATCAAGCCGCCGGTTCAAACTCGCTTCCAGTTTGTCCAGTGCAGGTATTAATGATTCATCTACCAGTAAGGCAGCAGCCACATGAATAGCTGCCGGGAACACATCGTTCGAACTCTGCCCCATGTTGACATGATCATTCGGATGCACCTGCATGCCGGAGTCCCGGGATGCCAGGGTCGCGATCACCTCATTGGCATTCATGTTTGAACTGGTGCCGGAACCGGTCTGAAAGATGTCAATCGGAAACTGATCATCGTGCCTGCCTTCAGCAACAGCGGCAGATGCCAGTGTAATCGCTCTCGTTCTTGCTTCATCCAGCAAAGACAGATGGTGGTTAGATGTCGCGCAAGCCTGTTTAATCAAACCCAATGCCCGAATCACAGGACGCGGCAGCACGGTGCCGGAAATCGGAAAATTATTCACCGCTCGCTGTGTCTGAGCGCCATAAAGTGCATCTACCGGTACATTCACTTCGCCCATAGAATCCTTTTCAACGCGTGTTTGCTTATTGTTCATGAATGCCTGCCTGTGAAGTCCTGCCTTCAACTGATATGATAAATCATCTTTTTTTTCAACCATCATTATATAGTACAGCACTCACCTTAAGAAAATGAATACTGAAACCACTGCACGCCTGCTGATCAGCTGCGATGATAAGCCCGGTATAGTCGCTACTATCTCAAATTTCCTCTATCACCATGGGGCAAACATAACGGCACTGGATCAGCATTCCAGTGATCCTGAAGATGGAACCTTTCTGATGCGTCTCGAATTTCAGACACCGCACCTGAATACCAGTCAGTCTATACTCGAACAATCTTTCGCTGAAAGCGTTGCCAGACCCTATAAAATGGACTGGCGAATTAGTTATGCTGCCCAGCGAAAACGTACTGCCATACTCGTTTCCAGACAGGATCATGCGCTGCTCGAACTGCTGTGGCGCTGGTCACGCGGTCAGCTGCCTATAGATATTACCCAGGTCATCAGTAACCACACCGATGCCGAAGCAGCAGCAAAGTCCTTTGGCGTCCCGTTTAATCATGTGCCCGTTGATGCCGGAAATAAAGCGCAAGCAGAAGGTAAAATACTGGGATTACTGTCAGATAATACTGACCTGGTCGTTCTAGCCCGTTATATGCAGATACTGTCTGCTGACTTTATCAGCCATTATCCGCAGCGCATTATCAATATCCATCATTCCTTCCTGCCGGCTTTCGTAGGGGCCGACCCTTACCGCAGAGCAGCTGAGCGCGGGGTAAAAATTATCGGTGCGACCGCCCATTACGTCACCGCAGACCTCGACGAAGGCCCGATCATTGAACAGGATGTCAAACGTGTATCGCACCGCCATGAAGTCGAAGAACTAAAAGAAATTGGCCGGGATATTGAACGCAATGTACTGGCCCGCGCAGTGCGCTGGCATGCAGAGGACAGGATACTGCTGCACCAGAATCGGACGGTGGTGTTTGCTGAGTGGTAGTTAACATCTAGTTTTACGTGTTACGGTTTACGGTTTACGTAAAACATAATACGTAAACGTAATACAATCTTTACACCTTCCATTGTGACCATTGTTTAGATTTTGGTTCGTGGCATAGTAAATTCCCCCAACTCTCGCAAAACCGCCGTCGCATAACACCCAGGCAGTAATGAGAACTTCAATTCCAGCTGGTTTACCGCTGGCCAGTTCCAGGATAAATCAGTCACAGGCATACGCAGGCTGCGGCGGGCCATTTGCTGACCAGATTTTTCCAGCCCCTCTTTCCAGCTCTGCCAGTCCCTTAAACTCACAGTCTCTACTTCCGCTGCCTCAGCTGTTAGCATAGAGCTTCCTCTTCCCCAAAGCGGGCCGGTCGGACTGATGTCAAATTCGTCTACTCTTTTCTGTATTGCTTCTTCAACGGCATCGATATGAAAACAGGAGCGGGAACCGCTAAGCATCATGCTGTCACCCTGAATAGCCTTGTTCCAGGTATTGCTACGGATTCTCTCGGCCAGTAGCAGATTAAATAACCATGAACGTGCGGCAGATAAATAGATGTTTCGTTTAAATCTATCTTTGATTCGCTTACCACTTATCAGCATTTCATCTGCGTAGTAAAGATTGTTGGCATCATGGCCGAAACGCTGAGCGGTAAAATAATTCGGTACGCCATGGTCTTTTATTTGTGCCAGCCTCTGCTCTGCCAGGTCTCTATTGCCATCAAATTTACGTAACAGCAGGCGGAAACGGTTTCGCTGCAGGCCACCACGTTTAATTTTCTTGCGGTGCCTCGTAATCGAAAGAAACTCAAGCGACGTATCTGCCAAATCCTGCCAGTCCGGGTCATTCTTACCCGGCAGGTGGACACTGAAATACTGGGAGGTAACTGCATTTCTGTCTTTCAGACCGGCGTAGCTAACGGCTTTACGCGGGACCCCGGCATGACGCGCCAGGGCCCGTGCAACGTCTTCAGTGTTCCTGCCTCTTTTTTGTATACATAAAAAGGCATGCTCACCTTCATCTGTCGGTGAAAAACCCAGCTCTTCCTCGACAACAAAATCCTCAGGAACCGAACGAATCTCAGCACTGACACAGAGTTGCGTGAAGGCGTGGGGCAATTCATTAAGTTGAAAAGAGCATTTATTCATCTGTCAGACACAAAAAAGCCGCTGTATAAATTACAGCGGCCCTTATTGATTCCTGTTAGCCAGATCAGGCGGCTACGGCTTTATCTGACTTTTCCTTCAAATCGGCAATAGCGGCAGTGATCGCGTCTTCTGCCAGTACTGAGCAATGGATTTTGACAGGAGGCAGAGCCAGTTCTTCAGCAATGGCAGTATTTCTGATTTCACCCGCTTCATTCAGAGTCTTCCCTTTCATCCATTCTGTTACCAATGAACTCGATGCAATGGCTGAACCACAGCCATAGGTTTTGAATTTAGCGTCTTCAATCACTCCATTATCATCAATCTGAATCTGTAAACGCATAACATCGCCACAAGCAGGAGCACCGACCATTCCGGTACCTACGTTTGGAGCATCCTTGTCCAGTGTCCCGACATTTCTGGGATTTTCATAATGATCCAGTACTTTTTCGCTATACGCCATGATTTACTCCGTATACTCTTATGTAAATGTTAATATAAGGTTTTGCTTATTATAGCAGTAAAATTAAATCTTTCCTGCATAATTTCCTAGCTAGCTTCTCTTAAACCGTTGAATGATCCGGACATCGCTGATTGCAAAATGCCTGCATGAACATCAATGGTAGCGTCACCATCGACCAGCCGCTCGATACAGTCTTTCAGTGAAATATCGTGCAGAAATTTATAAATGCTTCGACTTAGTGAACTCCACATCATCTGACTCAAATAACGAACATTGTCGCCATAATGTGGGATGACAGTTTCACGCATGGTATAGGTACGATCATCAACGGATGTGACAATGTCCGCCACAGAGATGTCTTCAGCGTCTAATGCCAGCCGGTAACCACCACCTGGTCCGCGTACACCCTCAATAAGATTGCTTTCTCTTAAATTTGCAAAAAGCTGTTCGATATATGAGACAGAAATATCCTGATCTGTTGCAATTTGGGCCGCTGTCATTGCTCGTCCTTTGCCATTAATTGCAAGAAACATCATGCCTGAAATAGCTATCTGACCTTTTGACGATAATCTCATATGACTCTCCTGATGCTAGGTGCATCTATTCCTGACCATTTAGGTTGGTTATTGTATTAGAAGAACCTACTACTGTCAATTGCCAGAATGTTTAAGTGGTATTTATTTTGTGCAGATATAATGAACAAAAACTATATATAATTTGATTATTCAATGATTTAATAAATACTTTTAATAAACAACATCAATGTAATGTAAGCCATTCTGCATTCAATTTTTCTTTATTATTTCTCCCAAAATGACAATTCCACCCTGTGATTTCGACCTGAAAGGCACTGAAAACGTGGAACTGATACTGGCGAAACGTATCCCACGGGTACTTAACCCTCCTGCATACACTGGCTATAAACCAGGTTCAATCAGGCAATGCGGTTGAAGTCTAAGAAACACACCGTAAGAAAATAATGGCCTGATGGATAATATTCAAAGCATTTTGTCTCTAGTATTTCCAGACTTTCAGTACTCTCTTTAATTCATCTATCAGCACAGCCGGCTGGTCCAGCATGATGTGATGGTAAGCGTCTGCAATTTCAATGACATCCATTGCACTCTTAATCTCCGACTGCATAGTTTCTGCCGTCTCTCTATCAAGTATCCTGCTGTGCTGACCAAAAATGATTGCCGTAGGGCATGCGATTTTTTTCAGCTGATCAAATATTGATACCGGCTGTAGATCCCGAAATGCTTCCGGGTCATATTTCCAGGTCCAGCCTTCATCCGTCTTACGAATTGATTCAGCAGCTATATACTCCAGCAGCACTTCGTTTTTGCATAGCTGAGGCGGGATAAGACGAAATCTGGCCCGGGCCTGCTGGCTACTTTCATAGATTCTTTTTTGCCCCAGAAGATTGGAGCCTTTGCTTCTTTTTTTTGAATGTCCTTCAGTCGGATGGTTAGGCTCATGAGGTCGCGCAGAGGAGTCGATAATCACCAGGCCAGGTAACTCATTGGCAAGTATTACAGCCGCTCTGATTCCAATCAGGCCACCCATGCTATGACCTATAATGACCGGAGTATTTATAAAAAGTGATCGATTGCGTACCAGTGCAAGCACTTCTTTGCTCCACAGTACAGGCGTATATTCAAATCGCCTGGCACTGTCTCCATGGCCACTGATATCCATTGCAACACAATGGTAGTCAGGAAAAAATGGTGCGATAAAATGCCACCACCTGGCATGTGCTGCCCCGCCGTGTAAAAATAACAGGCCGGGCAGGCTCAGATCCCCCCATTCCAGTATATTCAGCTGTGTGCCTGCTAACTCAACAAATTTTTGCTTCATGGGCTGTGACAAGCCTTTCAAAAGCAAATCCCTGGCCGACATTTTCTCCATAGTTCTCATCCTTTTCTGCCTGGCAGGCAACAGTAAGCTATAATACTCGCATCATGTTACACATTGCTGCAAAACTCTAGATGAAAGCCCTGGTTACAGCCAAAGGTCTAACTAAAACCTATGGTCGCTTCCGCGCTGTTGACAATATTAGTTTTGAAATAAAACCAGGGCGCATTGTTGGGCTAGTCGGTCCCAATGGCGCGGGTAAATCGACGACACTGAAGGCAATTCTGGGATTGATCAAATACCGCGGTGAGATTGAGGTGTTAGGGCGCAACCCCCGTAATGACCGGGCCCAGTTGATGCATGATATCAGTTACATCTCTGATGTAGCATCCCTGCCGGAGTGGATTCGCGTAGATCAGCTGCTTGATTTAATGGAATCGACGCACCCCTCCTATGATCTTCGTAAGTCACTAAACTTCCTTGCCCGTACCGACATCAGCAAATCGTTCCACGTCAAGCAGCTTTCCAAAGGCATGAAAACACAACTACATCTTGCCATTGTAATGGGCATCAATGCCCGCATGCTGGTTCTGGATGAGCCGACACTGGGTCTTGATATTATCTACCGTACTGAATTTTACGATCAGTTGTTGAATGAATATTTTGACCAGCAGCGAACCATACTCATCACCACCCATCAGATAGAAGAAATTGAGCATATCCTCACCGACATTATGATCATAAACAAGGGCAAAATCATTATCAACATGCCCATAAATGAAATCGGCGATCACTATGTGCAGTTAAAAACTGCAAAAGAAACAGCAGAACTGGCCCGTAAATTAAATCCAGTATATGAAAAAGATCTGTTGAATGAAGCCCTGATGATTTTTGAGAATACTGACACCCACCGTCTACATGAATTCGGTGAAGTATCGACACCGCATCTGGCCGACCTGTTCGTTGCCGCAGTCAAAGGCAGTCATCATGAATAGCTTTACTACTTTGCTGCGGCGTGAATTATGGGAACATACAAGCCTGAAGGGAGTTCCTTTAACCTTGCTCGCCTTTGTCCTGCTGGCTAATCTTGCCTTTATTTTTCTTTTGAATAATTTTAACGGGACATTAAGCATCGGCAATGGAGAAGAAACCGACTCGCTGAGCAGTTATCTCGGTTTTTTTACACAACTGAATCCAGCTCAGCAAACTGCCATCATCAACAGCACGATGATCACCACCGGTATGATCATGAATTCCGTACTGCTAATTGTGATGTTTTTCTATCTGCTTGATAGTCTTTATGGAGAACGCAAGGACCGTACTATCCTGTTCTGGAAATCTCTACCGGTTTCAAATAAACAGACCGTGCTCTCAAAACTTACGATTGCTGTCATCATTATTCCAGTCATTATATTTATTACCACTGCACTGGCTAATTTCATGACATTGGGAATCCAAAGCCTGGTCTTTTATACAAATCAATATGCAGTGGATTTATTATGGCAGCAGACAGATGTATCCGGGTTATCCCTGTTTTCGATATTTTTACTTATCCAGCAGACTATCTGGTATTTTCCTGTCATGGGCTGGTTGTTGTTCTGCTCCGTCTGGTGCCGTAAACCACCTATAATCGTTGCCGTTCTGATTCCCCTGATACTTGTTTTTATCGACAGCAGCTTCATGCTGGGAACCGGTATTTCCGAAATCCTGCTGGAACGGCTGCCATTGGGTATTATGTCGATACAGCTTGGAAATGAGAGCAGTCTAATGGCTTATAATTACAGTCTGAATGAGCAACAGCTGCCGGGCTTTAATATGACGGCCGGTATAAGTGTGCCCTCGATTGATGACATTCTCAGCTTCTTTATGAATATTAAAGTATGGTTGGGCCTGCTAGTCGGTTTCTTCTTTTCCGGCATGGCAATTTCACTGCGTCGCTGGCGTGATGACAGCCTTTAATTATCCTCAAACAAAAATTCGCTATCACGCTTTGAAGCACGCCACTGACTGACTTGCTGAACTAATCATTGGCGGTTCTGTTTCTCCGCAGATTTGATCTGCCAACGGGCATCTGTTCCTGTAAACACAGCCTGATCCCGTTGATGGGACGGCAGCACTCGAATATGACATTCTTTCAGTAGAAGTGACATTCGTTTGGGAACCCATTTTCGGCACACATTGGAGAAGCTTTCTGGTGTAGGGATGGAGCGGGTTTTCCAGCACATCTTTTACACTGCCTATTTCCAACACCTTGCCGGCAAAAATCACCATCACCTTGTCAGCAACTACATTTACCACGCTAATATCATGCGTAATAAAAAGCCATGACATTCGCATCTCATCTTTCAGATCCATCATCAAATTAAGAATCTGGGCCTGTACAGAGACATCAAGTGCAGAGACCGCTTCATCAGCCACAATGATTTCAGGGTTAACAATGAATGCCCTGGCAATAGCGATGCGCTGGCGCTGACCACCAGAAAACATATGCGGGTAACGCGATACCTGATCAGCATTCAGTCCTACACGTTCGAGGCTTTGCTTAATTCTGTTGCTGCGTTCAGATTGGGACAAAGCTGTGGTATTTATTAAAGGTTCTTCAAGTTGTTTATAGATACGTTTGTGTGGATTTAATGAAGCAGCAGGATTCTGAAAGATCATTCTAATTTTCTGGTGTACCGTTGCGTCGGACTGCAAGGACTTGCCATGAAGCAATATCTCACCGCTATCCGGTTGCTCAAGCATCACTATCTGTCTTGCCAGGGTAGATTTACCCGATCCCGACTCACCGACTACGGCAAGGATTTGGGCAAATTCAAGTTCGAAACTTACTTTGTTCAATACCGTTTTTTTGTCTGTAGCGAGAATACCTGTGTTTTCCTTATAGGATTTTGAGATTTCCCGAACACTAAGCAGAGCGGACATCAGGTATTCCCTGAATCATTATCTAGTGGGTAAAAACACCGGACACTGTGCGATGAATATTTATCGACGGTATTCAGAACAGGCTCCTGCTGACTGCACAGTTTGCGAGCATAGTTGCAACGGGGTTGAAACCTGCATCCTGGCAGTGTCTCCCCTGCTGCTGGCTGCGCACCTTTAATATTTTCCATACGCCTGTTTATTGGTGAATAATTTTCAGGCAGGCTTTTCAGTAAGGCTTCCGTGTAGGGATGCAATGCATGCAGAAACAAATCATCAGCATCACATACCTCTATCACCTGACCGGCATACATAACGATAATTTTATCTGCGATAGTTGATACGACTGACAGGTCATGAGTAATAAAAATCATTCCCATGTTATTTTCCTGTTGCAGATGGCGCAGTAAACAAAGGATCTGCTCCTGTACAGTGACATCCAGGGCGGTGGTAGGCTCATCTGCGATCAATAAAGAAGGATTGCATGCGATTGCCATCGCAATCATAACGCGCTGGTTCATACCGCCTGACAGCTGATGCGGCCATGAGCGCAAGGTCTTTTCTGGCTCTGGCATGCCGACAATTTCCATCAATTCCAGGACACGGTCTTTACGTTGCCTGCGACTCATACTTGAATGGGTTTTCAATACTTCATCAACCTGCTGAGCAATGGTGAAAACGGGGTTGAGACTTTCTGTTGGCTCCTGGAAGATCATCGAAATATCTCTGCCCTGATATTTTCTACGCTGATGACTGGATAGTTTAAGTATATCCTCACCAACTAACCTGACCGAACCCGAGCGCAGTAAACCGGGCTCTTTGGTCAACCCCATGATGGCCAATGAAGTCACACTTTTACCAGACCCCGATTCCCCTACTATTCCCACTGTCTCACCGGCAGAAACTTTCAGAGAAACAGATTGAATAGCATTGACGCTCACACCGCGCAGTTCGAAATCAACACTCAAGTCTTCTACTTCCAGCAATACTGGCATGTCAGACATTATGCGTCCACCTTTGGATCCAGCGCATCGCGCAGACCATCACCGAGCAGATTACTGGCCAGTACGGTAACAAGAATCGCGAGACCGGGTAATGTCACTGTCCAGGGAGCCACCTCAATCAACTCACGCGAGGAAGACAATAAAGTTCCCCACTCCGGGATCGGCGGTTGCGCCCCCAGACCCAGAAAGCCCAGCGCAGCAATGTCCAGAATCGCATTGGAGAATGAAAGTGTTGACTGAACGATTAGTGGTGCTGATATGTTGGGAAGTATAGTCTGGAAAAATAATTGCCATCCTTTACTGCCATCCAGTTTTGCAGCAAGTACATATTCTCTGCTCATTACAGATATTACCGCTGCACGAGTTAGCCGTACAAAATGTGGCAACAGTACAATACTGACTGCTAATGCAGCGTTTATCAGACTGGCCCCCAGTATGGCCACGATGACTATCGCCAATAAAATAGCAGGGACGGCCAGCATGATATCCATCAGACGCAGAATCACCGTCTCTATCAGGCCACGTTTCATTCCGGCAACAGCACCAACCATCACCCCGATAACAAGAGAGAAAGCGACAATTGCGAAGCCAAGAAATAATGAATACCGTGCACCAAAAAGCAGCCGCGAAAACATGTCACGCCCCAGATCATCGGTTCCTAATAAGAATCCTGATCTACTATCTGCTGCCAGGTAGGGCGGTGCCAGCAGGGTATCGGTATATTGTTCATATGGGTCATGAGGTGCAATTAACGGTGCCAATATGGCACCTGTGATCAAAAGCAGGAGGATAAAAAGAGCCGTCATCGCACTGCGATTTACGCGTAATTTATACCAGACCTCCTGGCGAGGTGTTAGATCATGTAAAATCTCAGATGTCCTGGTTTCAATCATCTTTGCTTTCTTAAGGAAGTACTGGATAAATGTGGTTGATGAGATTGCTGTTTAAAAAATTTCAAATACAAGACGAAGATTGCCGCTAATAGCCTGTTATTAGCATGATTTTCAACGCAGTAGTTGGAATTTTTGGGCGGCAGGATCGCAATCATGACTTGTTCAGCACTTCCTTAGGGCTGGATTGATCACGACATAAAGCAGATCAACGGCTGTGTTCACCAATATGACCAGCCCTGCTATCAATAGTACCCCACCCTGTACCACCGGATAGTCTCGTCTATAAACTGCCTCCAGTATCCATTTGCCGATACCCGGCCAGGAGAAAATAGTTTCGGTGAGTATTGCCCCGGTCATTAAAATACTGGTTTGCAGGCCAATAACTGTAATCACCGGGATAAGCGCATTTCTCAGAGCATGCTTAAATATAACAGAGAATTCAGATAGACCTTTTGCTCTGGCGGTACGAATATAATCCTGTTTCAATACCTCGAGCATGGAAGACCGGGTCATACGTGTGATCACTGCAAGCGGTATAGTAGCAAGAACGATCGCCGGCAAAACCAGGTGATGCAGTGCATCAAAAAAGGCATCCTGATCACCTGCCAACAGGGTATCTATCAGCATAAATCCAGTGACAGATTGTATGTCGTAGATAAAATTAAGACGCCCTGCTACAGGCATCCATCCCAGATTGACCGAGAACAACAGGATTAACAACAGTGCCCACCAGAATATCGGCATGGAGTAACCGACCAGTGAAACTGCGGTAATACTGTGATCTATAACCGTATTGCGCTTTACCGCTGCCAGCACTCCGGCAGGTATAGCGATAATGGTGGCAATAGTCATGGCAATGACTGCCAGTTCCAGGGTGGCGGGAAACAGTTTGCCGAACTCTTCCAGCACAGGTGTCTGTGTCACCACCGAAGTGCCAAGATTACCATTGAGCACCTGCCACAGGTAATCAGTAAACTGGATGAACAGGGGCTGGTCAAAGCCAAACTGGCGCTGTAATTCGGCATAGCGTTCTGCTGAAACGCCATGTTCGCCAGCCAATAGAAGTATTGGGTCACCTGGCGCCAGGCGAATAAGAAAAAATGTCAGTGCGGTTATACCTAGAAAACCCGGAACAATCAGCAGTAATCGACGTAGCAGTAGCTGAAGCATATGTAATATGAAGGGGCTACTTCAGTCTAACCCCTGAAAAATATATGCCTCCGAATGGGTCTAACTTTAGACCCTCGACATTTTTCAGATATGGTTGATATCTAACTGAATGTGCAATCGTTACCCAGGGCGCCTCCTGCTTGAAAATAACTTCAGCAAGCCGGTATAATTTTTTTCTTTTTGCCTGATCCTGCTCTATACGTGCCAACGATATCAAATTATCAAACTCCCTGTTACACCAGAAGGATCTGTTATTTCCAGTCTCCGCTGCCGCGCAGCTTAACAAAGGCGAAAAAAAGTTATCCGGGTCGCCATTGTCGCCGGTCCAACCGAGTAATATTGTCTGGTGCTCACCCTCGCGGGATTTTTTCAGATAAGTCCCCCATTCATAAGTAACAATATTTGCCTTGATGCCCACCTTTGATAAATCCTGCTGAATCAATTCTGCCATCTTCCGCGCATTTGGATTATAGGGGCGCTGGACAGGCATAGCCCAGATATCAATTTCCAGGTCACTGGCTACACCTGCTTCGGCCAACAGTTTCTTCGCTCGATCTGGATTATAAACATAGACATTCTCAGGCGCTTTCCATGACCAGATGGCAGGTGGGATAACAGAATCGGCAATTTTCCCGGTTCCCTGATAAATAACATCCAGTATTGCCTGCCGGTTGATTGCATAATTCATTGCCTGCCTGACACGTAGCTGGTCAAACGGAGCTTTACCTGTATTAAATGACCAATAGGCCGTATTGAGACCAGGTTGCTCATCCACATTAATATCTGGGTTTTTCTTCATCGACTTGATATCTGTTGGTAATGGATATGCCATTACCTGGCATTCACCTGTTCTTAATCGTGCATATCGCACCGATGGGTCAACAGTAATTGCAAAGACCAGCTTATCGAGAGTTTCCCTGCCTCGCCAGTAATTCGGGTGTGCCTGATAGCGGATAAAGGCGTCTTTTTCATATTTAACAAACATGAAAGGACCCGTGCCAATCGGCTTCAGATCAATTTTTTCTGGAGTGCCTGCCTGCATTACGGAATCTGCATATTCCTTTGACAAAATTGAAGCAAAATCCATTGCCATATTGGAAAGGAAAGGACTATCAGGCTTATTGAGAACAATCTTGATACGGTAGTCGTCAAGCTTGATTACATCCCTGATCAGGCTATTAAAGCCCATGTCGTTATAATATTTGTAGACGCCGCCGGAAACCTTATACCAGGGTGCTGTGGTATCCCGTTGACGGTTAAAACTGTACAGTACATCCTCAGCATTGAAGTCACGGGTCGGGGTGAAGTAATTTGTACTATGAAAACGGACTTTCTCTCGCAAATGAAAGGTGTACTGCAGACCATCCTTGCTTATTTCCCATGACGACGCTAGTCCTGGAACAATTTCAGTCGTACCCGGTTTGAATTCTACCAGTCGGTTATAGAGTTGCCGGGAAGACGCATCAAAGGTAGTGCCGGATGAGCTTAATTGCGGGTTAAATGTCTCCGGGCTTCCTTCCGAGCAATAGACAAGAGTACTGGCTGCAGCCAGTTGAAGATTAGCCGATACAAAAATCAAAAATATTACTGTGATTGAAAGTATTCTAATCTTCATTACTGTCAGGCCCTTTGTAAATACAGCCAGCGGTACAGGTTTCTCTTACTATAACGGCAGACAATAAAGGAAGACCAGGCTGTAGCTTCTGCCAGATCCACTTCGCAAGGTTTTCACTGGTCGGGTTGCCAAGCCCATCAACCTCATTTAAATAATGATGGTCCAGCTGTTCATAAATCGGCTTGAAAACCTGTTTGATTTCTGCAAAATCCTGCACCCAGCCATACTCATTATCAATCTCCCCGCTGACCCGCAGCTCTACTTCAAAGGAGTGACCATGCAGTCTCGAGCATTTATGCTCAGGCGGCAGGTTTATCAGCCGGTGTGCGGCCTCGATGCTAAATTTTTTATATATTTCCATACTGACTCCAGCAACTCCCTTAAAAAACGCGCCCTGAGTATATCATGCAGCTTAAATCAAGCCCTGCACTTATAGCTATGTTATGACACAATATTACATTGATATATTTGCCAGATAAATTCGCATCTCCTGATTCGCTGCGCACCATATTCACGGACGGTTAAGACCGACAGCAAGAAGAGTCGCCTGGATTATTTACACTGGTACTGGCCAATGCAATATTTGGTAAACATATTTTCTGCTGCTGAAAAATCGAAGACAGTATTGATGCCTGGCAGACAATCACTGCGCTTCTCCAGAAAAATCTCAATTACGATCTTATATATTTCCCACAGAAGATTGTTTGTCTGCTGTGAAAGTTCCAGGAGAATTTTGATGCACCGGAATAACCGAAAGCTACGCCTGGTATGAGTTGTGCGGTGGCATAACAACATTCAACAAAGAAGATTTCCTGAAACTTGATAATGACACAATAGCCAGGGCACTTGCTCTATTGAAATTCCCGTAACATAATGAATACAGAGGCCCCCACCAGAGCCACCCTGAACACACTCATACCCCTATCCAAGGAGGGAAACGGAATGAGAAAAATTACACTGCTGTTATTTTTGCTTTCCTGTAATCCTGTTTTTTCAGACAGCATCCAGAAATGGACTGATGCTTCGGGACAGGTACACTACAGTGATCAACCGACTCCATCCAGTGCCACAATCAAACAGCACATCAAGATCTATCATGATTTTGATGAATCAGCCTATGATGAGGCCACAAAAAGAAATACTGCTCTCTACAAAGAAATCAGACTGATTGAAAAACGTGAGAAATCCCGGGAAAAAGCAGCGGAGATAAGACTGGATGACTACTTAAATTCTCTTGAAAAAAAAAGAAGAAAATTAGAACGAGCCAAAGAGAAAAAACATCAAAGCCGAGAATCAGAAAAAAACCGGGTATCCATCAAATTAAAGCGTAGCAAGCCGTCAAAAGACCTGGCCGAAAAACATAAGCTATTCGGCCTTTAGTGTATCGCGATAAATTTATTACTCACCCTTGTCTCTGTCATATTTCCTGCGTGATGGCTACGTTTATATTGTGGTCTCGCGTAGAGAATCATGACAATTTCTTTTTATAGAAACTGCAAAACAAGATTGCTTTATCGGCGAAGTATTAACAGTGACGAAAAGATCAGAGCTACCCTAATCCCCCTCTTTCCTGCGACGCTTTTTATTTCTCAGGTAACCGGTACCAGATAGATTTTTCCTGCCTCCAGTCGATGATGTTTTTGTTTGCTCAGCAGGGAATGATTTTTGAACAGCAACACAAAGAGGGCAATCCAGCCTTTCATAAACGGTAGACATATGGGTTACCTTTCTGGTAGCAACAAGTGTGTACTTTTTGCCATCGCAAACCGAACATACGGGTGAACTGCCTGCATGCTGAGGACCTTTACTCTCATTTCTATTTCCAGACCTTGAAAAGCTACCCATTCATCTCTCCGGTATAATTTTTAATCATTGCTTACAGATACAGATTATGGGGCATTTAGAAGCAATATTATTGACTATACCCGCCAATCATTTGACTCAATCGGGTGGAAGAGAGGTACTGAGAAAGAATATGAGTACTGCTATTGACTGGTACCGGGAGGCGGAATCGAACCGCCGACCTAACGATTAGGAATGAATGTTGTTTGTTTCTATTGCTGACTCTGTGCGGTATTTAGTAACTGGGGTGTATATCAGGTGTTGTTTTGATGAGGCCGACTGATTAAACGTGAATATGTCAAATCTTTACTTGTAACGGCCTTTTATCGTGCCCTGCACGCACTAACCACGGACGGTAGAACTGTGAGAATAGTAGACGATATTATATTTATCAGCTTTCGCCACCTGGCAGCAGCAAAAACCCCATCACGTCACGCAGATATTGAATTTCAGCTTGTGGTGGATGCCAGTAAAGTTACCAGCAGGCAAAAAAATACCCAGCTTGTTCAGGGCTGGGTAAATTAACTTCAACAAATAGGAGAAAACGTCGTTTTCATTAAAAGTCTAGTACATGAAATAATAATTGCCAGTTGAGTAGGCAATAAAAAACCCACCGAAGCGGGGTCTCTGATACTTCCCTTTATCGAGGTATGCAACAGCTAACAGGTAGAGAATCCGAACAGGCAGATCCAGTGATAAAGTGTCTAGTCTTGTTAGTGCTACCAGCTTCTATAATATGCGGACAGCACTTCCAAAAGAGCTATTGCCGGCGTTTGTCCATGCGTCGCACGGAAGAGTGATAATGGAATAATAACCACTAATATCAACAAGATAAAAGTTATGTGGCTAATCATATTAAGTATGTGCTTATATTTAGAAAGTACTCTTGATAAAAATCAGAGATTTTAGTGTTTCACTACTCCAGAAGGCTCACATCCTGGCCAGTCCCTTCACTCTCGGATGTCGCATTTGGGTCAACAGCGGATGTTCAGTACATGCAACCAGATAACCTACCCTTCTAATGCATGGCCGGATTAGTCGGATTAGCTGCGTGAGTGGGCATCAGTGTTAGTAGGCCGGTTTCTGTTAGTTGCGTCCCTTAAATGTCCCGCTGAATGCCTTGAAGGCTGATTGTAATACTTCGGTTGTTTTCTGTAATTGTTATGAGTATTACGTATAAATGGTGCCGGGAGGCGGAATCGAACCGCCGACCTACTGATTACGAATCAGTTGCTCTGCCGACTGAGCTACCCCGGCGTATAAAACGTCAAATAATTCGAGAGTTGGTATCTCGTGGGTGCGGGACTTTACTGGATTTAGGGAATTGAAACAATCGGGCTCCTCTATAAATTCTACTGTTGGAATTACAGTAAACCATAGGGATTTATGTCTTGATTACCTGATTTTGGTGAATCGTTACCCATCAGCAGGCCTGCAGCAATTCGAGCAGAACCCAATCCAAGTATCACCCCGTTTCTAAAATGTCCGGAGCATATAACAAGGTTCTCAAGATGAGGGTGTCTGCCAATAGTTGGCACGCCATTTGATGACCCAGGCCTTAAACCTGCCCACTGGCTGACAACAGGCATATTTTCTAAATAAGGTGCTATCCCTACAGCAGCTGACCAAAGCTCCCGGTAGGCGGAATCTGTAGTCATTTTGTCAAAGCCAACATATTCCAGCGTACTTCCCGCGAGAATACGCCCGTCTCTTCTTGGTATGAGGTACTTGCTATTGCTTAGTATGATACGACGCAAGCTGCCGGGGTCTGTTTTAAACAGAATCATTTGCCCCCGTACCGGCTCAATAGCAAGTGACAAACCGGTATCAGCCAATAATGATGCTGACCAGGCACCCGCAGCAACCAGATAGTCATCTGCAGACCACTTTGAGTTACTGGTTTCAATACATAGCACTTTGCCATTTTTAGAATGAATTGCCTTCACTTCTGCATCTGGAATAATCTTAACGCCTCTCTGGCCCAGGTCTTGAGTCAGTGCTTTGATCAGTCGTGGATTTCGGATCTGTCCAATCACAGGCATCCACAAGGCTGTCGCATAATTCTCAGATAGTTCTGGTTCAATTAATGAAAGTTCTCTACGGCCAACACGTTGAAGAAATTTTGATTTTCTCTCCAGGGTAATTTTCCTGCTGAATGTTTTAGCCCAGGTCTTTGCCTGATCAAACTCATCTAAATCCAGGATCAGATGGCCAGAACGAACATATTCTGGGTCGATGCCGGTAGATTCAAGCAGGTCTGCTGCAAGCTTTGGGTAGTCTTTATGGCCAATTGCTGACAGCTCAGTAACGGCATCAGGGTACCGCCAGGGGTAGAGGGGAGAAAGAATGCCGCCGCCTGCCCAGGATGATTCCATCCCGGCATGTGTATTTTTTTCCAGTATGGTTACAGACTGACCTGCTATTGCAAGTTCACGGGCTGTTAGCAGACCGATTATACCACCGCCTATTATCAGGCTATTCGTTCTGTCTGGCATCCGGTTATTTTTATCCTTTATCGCAACGATTTTGGCAGGGCAAAAGTGACATTCTCTACTGGTCCAGCAAGATCACTGACTGTCGCTGATGTCAGCTTTTGACAACGCCGGATAACACCCTCTACCAGGTCTTCAGGAGCTGAAGCTCCAGCAGTTATACCAAGTACGTTTACCCCCTGCAGCCATTCTGGTTCGATCTCGTCTTCATTATCGATAAGATAAGAGCGCACACCTTTCTTTTCTGCCAGCTCTCTTAATCTATTCGAATTAGAGCTGTTTGTTGAGCCGACAACAAATACCAGGTCACACTTTTCTGCCAGTCTTTTAACTGCATCCTGCCTGTTCTGCGTGGCATAGCAAATATCATCTTTTCGTGGTCCCTGGATATGTGGGTAACGTCGTTTAAGCGCAGCAATTACATTCGCTGTATCATCAATTGACAGGGTTGTCTGCGTGACATAGGCCAGGTTTTTAATTTCTCCCAGATCCAGCTTTTCAACATCTTCTGGCTTCTCTACCAGATAGATTCCCGTATCAATTTGACCGATAGTCCCCTCTACTTCCGGGTGACCAGCATGGCCGATAAGAATACACTGGAAACCATTCGCATGATATCGCGTAACCTGCCTGTGAACTTTTGTCACTAAAGGGCAGGTTGCATCAAATATCCTGAGCTTACGTCGTTCTGCTTCGTCCCTGACAGAAAGCGGCACACCGTGCGCACTGAAAATTACAGTTTGGTTATCCGGCACATCTTCCAGTTCATCAACAAATATAGCACCGGCCTGTTTCAGTCTGTTGACTACGAAACGGTTGTGAACGACTTCATGCCGTACATATATAGGTGCACCAATCTGTTCCAGTGCACGCTCCACAATTTCTATCGCCCGATCAACACCGGCACAAAATCCTCGTGGGCTTGCTCGTAATATTTCCATATTTCACCTGCGAATATCGGCAGCTCTTGCTGGCCGAATCATGAATTATCTACTGAAACTATATCAACAGACAACATCACATCCCTACCACATAACGGGTGGTTGAAATCAACCAGCACATTTTCATCTGTCACTTCGCGAATGATACCGGGTACAGTAGAATCATTTGGCAGGGTAAATTCTATGACTGTTCCCTGCTCTCCTGGTGCACCATCATCAAATACTGCGTGATCAACGTACTTGATACGTGATTCATCATACTCGCCAAACAGATTCTCCAGTGCAGGAATGATGATGTCGTCGGTATCATCGGCCTTGAGGCCATAAAGCTTCTGTTCCAGTTCATTTATGAACTCACCTTGACCAAGCTGAATAGTTTCCGGCTCATCACCCGTCTCTTCAATGACCGTACCATCTGCCAGTGACACGGCATACCTTAGTGTCACCTTGCTGTCGGCTTTAATAGTGCTGCCAGTCATCATTACTTCTGCCTGTATTTAATAAGACGGAGATTAAGTGCATCCAGAATCAACAGGAATGCACCGATACTAATCGCCATATCCGCAACGTTAAAAGTAGCAAAATGCCATTGGCCTATATAAAAATCGATGAAATCTACCACCTTCTGCAATCGTATACGATCGATGACATTCCCAATTGCCCCACCCAGAACCAGCCACAGGGCAACCGCTAACTGTAAATCCTTACGGGGTGTCCTGTATAAAAATATCAGCAGCACGACAGACATAAGAATGGCGACTACAATGAAAAATGTATTCTGCCATCCCCCTGCCTGGTGCAGAAAACTGAATGCTGCACCGGTATTATAGGCCAGTGTAAAATTCAGGTATGGGATAATCGCCACAGGTTGATGGAAAACAAGAAACTCTTCAGCCAGAAACTTACTAAGTTGATCTACTATAACAACGAGCAGAACCAGCCAGCCACCAGTGCAAATTGCACGGTCGCAGGCTGAACTGTTTACCGCAGTTGAATCAGAATTAGACATAACGCCTGACCTCACCCTCGCCCTCTATATTTTCAACACAGCGACCACAAATTTCGGGGTGCTGCGAATGGCTACCGACATCTTCACGGTGGTGCCAGCAACGTATGCATTTTTCTTTTTCTGTCGCACTGACATCTATGGCGACAATATCATCATCCCAGCCATCCAGTGACTGCGCCCAATTTTCCAGTTCCTTACCGTATCTATGGTCATCTTCAATGGGATAAACATGGACATAGGAGGTAATAAATATGAAACGGCATTCATCCGCAAAGGACTGCAGTAATTCCAGTGTCCGGCCCTCAGTATAGATGCTAACTTCCGCATCCAGCGGTGAGCCGATGACACCCTCCTTGCGTAGAGCCTCCAGAGAC
The DNA here is from genome assembly GCA_048550195.1 of Arenicellales bacterium. Classification (GTDB taxonomy): domain Bacteria; phylum Pseudomonadota; class Gammaproteobacteria; order BMS3Bbin11; family BMS3Bbin11; genus BMS3Bbin11. The sequence goes on along the minus strand of JBLYYR010000111.1, from coordinate 71,271 downwards.
TGTGACACTCCGTCTCTAAGGGCTGTGACGACCTGCCAGCGTTTTAATAAGGTAGTATTATTCTCAATTACTGGCAATTTATGCCACTGCTGAAGGTATATGCTGTCCGTTCTATTCCCCGGCATATACGACCAGATTTCCTCCGCAGTAAAACTCAGCACAGGAGCCATCCAACGCACCAGTGACTCCAGTATGTGATACATAGCAGTCTGCGCGGAACGCCGTGCCTGACTTCCTGCTGGCGTGGTATACAACCGGTCTTTCAGGATATCCAGATAAAAGCCCCCCATATCGTTGACACAGAACTGCAGTACAGCCTGATAGACATGATGAAAGGAAAAGTCTTGATAGGACTTTATAACCAATTGGTTGACTTCCTGACAGCGGGCTATCGCCCATGCATCAATTTCTATCAGGTCCGCTATGTCTACCGCATCAGATGCTGGATCAAACCCATCCAGATTGCCGAGTAGAAAACGGTTAGTGTTGCGTATGCGGCGGTAGGCATCAGCAGTGCGTTTGATGATTTCATCCGAGATCGTCATCTCATTACGGTAATCTGTTGCCGCTACCCACAGGCGGATAATATCGGCCCCCATGGAGTTGATGATTGTCTGCGGGACCACTACGTTGCCTTTAGATTTGGACATCTTATTGCCGTCCGCATCAACCACAAAGCCATGCGTCAATGCCGTCTTATAAGGTGCACTACCCTTCATTGCCACGGAACTCAACATCGATGACTGGAACCAGCCCCGATGCTGGTCAGAGCCTTCCAGATAGAGATCAGCCGGTGCTGAGTGACCGGCTCTTTTATCCAGTACAAAGGTATGTGATACACCTGAGTCAAACCAGACATCCAGGATGTCGGTGATTTTCTGATAATCATCTGCCTCATCACCGAGCAGCTCAGCTGTATCCATTTCAAACCAGGCCTCAACACCACCCTGCTCAATGCGATCAGCTACCTGCTGCAAAATTTCATTAGTACGCGGGTGCAACTCACCCGTTTGAATATGAACAAACAGGGCAATCGGTGCACCCCAGTGCCGTTGCCGGGAGATACACCAGTTGGGCCGATTCTCGATCATACCTTTGATTCGAGCCTTTCCCCATTCGGGTAGCCAGCGAACTTTATTAATTTCTTCCAGGGTACGGTCACGCAGCCCTGCCTGATCCATGCTGATGAACCACTGGGGTGTAGCACGGAAAATGATAGGTGTTTTATGGCGCCAGCAATGTGGGTAGCTATGCGTGATGGGTTCTGAGAATAACAGAGCTTTCTGCTCTTGCAACACTTCAACAACATGTGCATTCGCCTTCAACACATGTTCGCCGGCAAACAACGGCGTTCCCTCAACAAAGACGCCATTAGCCGCAACAGGATTATCAACTTCCAGATTATAATTTCTGCCAGCGATGAAATCTTCCTGGCCGTGACCTGGCGCGGTATGCACAGCGCCGGTACCCGCTTCAGTTGTCACATGCTCGCCAAGGATAACCGGTACCAGGCGGTCATAAAACGGATGTTCAAGCTCTATCCCTTCCAGTGCCTGACCACTTACGTTTGCAAGCTGCACATAATCTTCGATCCCATAGCGGCTTAAAACCGAATCAAGCAGGTCCGTTGCAAAAACATAGAGCCCTTTATGCTTATCATTAAACCTGACCAGTACATAGTCCAGATCCGGATTTAGTGCAACGGCCTGATTGGCAGGCAGTGTCCAGGGTGTAGTAGTCCAGATAACAAAGGAAACTCTTTCATCGCTGGAGTCATGAGAAAAGACTTTACAAACAGATGCTCCATCGACTGCATGAAAGGCAACATCTACAGCCAGTGATTCCTTGTCCTGATATTCTACTTCAGCTTCAGCCAGTGCAGACCTGCAATCAGTGCACCAGTGCACAGGCATCGCACCCTGAAAAAGATGACCCTGTTCAATTATACGGCCCAGCGAACGAACAATTTCAGCTTCATTTTCCGGCGCCATTGTCAGATAAGGATTGTCCCAGTCAGCCAGTACCCCAAGGCGTTTAAAATCCTCGCGCTGCCGATCCACCTGTTTCTGCGCGTATTCGCGGCATTTCCGGCGAAAGCTATTGGCATCGATTTTAACCCCGGCCTTGCCAGATTTTTTCTCTACCTGCAGTTCAATTGGCAGGCCATGGCAATCCCAGCCCGGGATAAAAGGCGCATCATAACCATCCAGTGTACGGGATTTAATGATGATATCTTTCAGGATCTTATTAACAGCATGACCGGTATGAATATCACCATTGGCGTATGGCGGTCCATCATGCAATATATATTTAGGTGCATCAGCGCGTTCGTCACGAATACGCTGATAGAGTTTTTGCCCCCATCCTTTCAGGAATTCCGGTTCACGATTGGCCAGATTGGCTTTCATTGGAAAGCCGGTATTAGGCAGGTTGATGGTCGTCTTGTAATCAGTCATACAGCGGGTCTTTTAAGTTAAGAAAAAATACGGCAATAGCAGAAATTAACATGGCCAAAAGCTTTTTTACAGTGCAGGGCACCTCTATTAATTCTGGATAGATCAGATTGTATTCCAAATCGTTCATATCAAGGCAAGGATCGTACGCAACAGCTGGCTATTGCGAAGATTCTTAACGCAGAAAGGGACGATTTGGGATGGAAGATGAATATTCATGTAATAAATAATAGAGTGCCCTGCAGACTTAATCAGGCGATCAAATCGCCGAAAAATACTCTCTGGCACTGATAACATCCAGCGCAATCTGTTCCTTCAGGGCATCAAATGACTCGAAACGTATTTCCTCCCGAATCTTGTGGCGAAATATCACATTGATTCGCCTGCCGTAAATCTGCTTATCAAAATCGAATAAATGGACTTCCAGCAGAGTGCGCAAACCGCAAACAGTCGGACGTGTACCGAGATTGGCAACACCGAACATCGGCTCACGATCAAGACCGAACACCTCAACCGCAAAGATTCCACGCAAGGGTATGACCTTGCGCTTCATATTTATATTTGCAGTAGGAAAGCCCCATTGACGACCACGTTTATCACCGTGTGCGACCTTACCCGTCATATGGTAGTGTCGGCCCAGCATGCGCTCTGCACGATCAAAGTTGCCATCGGCCAGTGCCTGTCTGATACCTGAACTGCTAACCCTCTCACCATCGACACGGAAGCTAGGCATAGACACCACCGTAAAATTATTTTCTTCTCCTGCCTGTCGCAGCAGATGGAAGTCACCCGCCCTGTCCTTACCAAAGCGGAAATCATCGCCGACAACCAAATAGCGAATATCAAGTCCGCTAATCAATATCTGCTGGATAAAGTCATCTGCCGCCATAGATGCCAGTCGTTGATTGAAAGGTAATACCAGAATCCGGTCAATGGTGAAGCGTTTAAGCGTTACATATTTCTCTCGGAAAGTAGATAGCCTGGCAGGGGCATTTTCACCGGCAAAAAATTCGGCCGGCGTGGGTTCAAAAGTTATCAGCGTAGTCGGCAGGTTCATTGCTGCGGACTTTTCCGCCAACTGCCCAATGACAGCCTGATGCCCAAGGTGAACACCATCGAAATTCCCGATTGTAGCGACACAGGGAGTTTCTGCCGGTTGCAGATTGTGCAGGCCAAGAATCAGTTCCAATTCAGCGAACTCCAGGATATAAGACTAGGGACCAAGGACTAAGGTCTAAGGATAAAAGACAAAAGAGTAATGGGGAATTTCTTCATCTTTAGTCCTTTGTCATGCGTCTGTTTTTAAAATAAAACCAACGGGTTCTTCGTTATCGCAACCGCCACGATATAAGCAAAAACAAAGATCGCCGCGATCCATGCAAAAAGGCGAATCGCTGGTGTTTTTGCAAAACGAAAAGCAATCAGGCCGAGCGTAATATATAAAATCAGGGCAACAATTTTTGCCTGCAGCCAGGGTGTGTTGAGGACACTCAGGTCTGCTCGTTGGAGCAGAACAATAGCGCTGATAATTAGTATCGTGTCATTGACGTGGGGAGAAATCTTCAGCCATTTTTTGTTTAGTAGATCTGAACTACTCAGACGAAGAATACCCCGAAAAATAAAACCGGAGATGCTTAAAAACGCTGCAACTACATGAAGTGTTAGAACCGGGTTTGACATAAGACCTTCCTGGGAACTCTTCGACTACAACACTCGAAAAATATGAAATTTAAGATAACCTGATTCTGGCATGGCAAGCAACACAGGATGATCTGCCGGCGGGCCTCCGCGAAACAACATCTGACACTGGCGCCCTGTTCGAACAGCGGCCTGTTGAATTGAATCAAGAAAATCTTCTTCAGAAATATGGTGTGAACAACAGGCCGTTGAAAGAATACCGCCTGTCTTCAATACCTGCATTGCTGAACCATGTAATTTCCTGTAAGCCTTGCGGGCTACCGGTATGGATTTACGGTTTGATGCAAAGGCCGGTGGATCAAGATTAACCACGTCATACAGGGTATCCAGTTTCAAGCCCGGCAGCCATTTCATTACATCGACTTTGTTGTACTGTATATTTTCATTGAAATTATTGAGAATGGCATTTTTCGCTGCCCTGGCCAGGGCAGATTCAGAGACATCTACAACATCAACATGTGCAGCGCCTGCCTTCACGGCACTAAGCGCAAACCCGCCATCATTGCAGAAGGCATCAAGGACACGATCACCTTTCTCAATAAATCGTCTGAAAGCGAGGCGATTCTCACGCTGATCTATGAAGAATCCGGTTTTTTGGCCATTGAAAACATCAACATGGTAATCGATATCATTTTCCGTAATGTCAGCCGTTGCCTCTTTATCATCTGACTGCCAGACATCGGTGTACTGCTTGAGACCTTCCAGGTTTCTAAGAGCGGAATCATTACGCATGACGATGTTTTTTGCTGACAGTTTCTGTTTGAGCATTGGCAGCAGCATTTCTATAATTCTTTCCATGCCGGCAGAGTTGATTTGCACACTCAATACATCATCGAACTGATCTACAATCAATCCCGGTAAACCGTCACTTTCAGAATGGATGAGACGTCGGGCATTCGATTGCGGGTAAACCTTATTTCTTAGTGAGATTGCCTGATCGATCAGCTGCGAAAAAAAGGTTTCGTCGGGCAGTTCTTCTTTTCCTGTCAATGCACGAAACGCAATCAGCGAGTTGGGATGATAAAAGCCATAAGCCAGGAAAGTTCCATCCTGTTGACGCAGGCTGACAATATCCCCGGCTTGCGGACGTTCAGCCGATTTTTCAAGTTCGTTGCTGAACACCCATGGGTGTCCCTGCTTAAACCGCCTGCCTGCCTTGCTTTTTAGGATGATTGATTTCATAGGGAGCATTTTCGTAGATCATGCCATGCAAAGGGGTAGATGAACTGCCCGATTTCAGGCTGCATTTTCTGGCAACACAGCAAGAATATCCTGACCGGATTTAACTGTATCACCAATGCTTGCCTTCATTTCTGTTCCTTCAGGTAAATAGAGATCGACTCTCGATCCGAAGCGAATAAAGCCATAACGCTGACCGGGCTCCAGTGTATCCCCCTCGTCCACGTAACAGAGGATGCGCCTGGCAACCAGACCGGCAATCTGCACACAGGTGATATCCAGATCATTTTCGGTCTTTATCCATAAGGCGTTCTGTTCGTTTTCCTCGGCCGCCTTATCAATGGCGGCATTGACAAAGGAACCGGGACGATACCAGCGTTTTTTAATTATCCCTTTAACCGGAGATTTGTTCGAATGCACGTTAAATACATTCATGAACACGCTAATTTTCGTTACTTCACGGTCAAGATAAGGGTCTTTCATCTTACCGACAAAAATGACTTTACCATCTGCCGGGCAAACAATATCTTTTGGCCCGGCTTCAAGCATTCGCATCGGATCTCGAAAGAATTGAATACAAAAGATTGCTATCAGCCACCAGGGTGCAGCCCAGAACCAACCCCAGACGAAGGTGATTGCAACAGAGATTGCCAGACTGCCCGCAATAAACGGCCAGCCTTCTCGAGCAAAAAACGGATATGTCTTTTTCACATTAGTTTTTTGACTTATCAACAATCTTATTGGCAGAAATCCACGGCATCATATCGCGCAGCCTGGCGCCGACTTCTTCGATAGGATGTGTTTCACCTTTTTCACGCAATGCATAAAAATTACTGCAGCCGTTGGCATTTTCATCCATCCACTCTTTTGCAAACTGTCCAGACTGGATTTCACCAAGAATCTTTTTCATCTCGGCTTTAGTTTTGTCAGTCACAACGCGTGGACCACGAGTCAGATCACCATACTCGGCGGTATTCGAAATAGAATAACGCATGTTAGCGATGCCGCCTTCATACATAAGATCGACAATTAATTTAAGCTCATGCAGACACTCAAAATAGGCCATTTCCGGTGCATAGCCTGCTTCTGTCAAAGTTTCAAACCCTGCGCGTACCAGCTCAGTTGCACCACCACAAAGCACTGCCTGCTCGCCAAACAAATCGGTTTCTGTCTCTTCCTGGAAACTGGTTTCAATGATACCGGCTCGTCCACCACCATTAGCTGAAGCATAGGCCATAGCGAGTTCCTTGGCATTGCCTGTTGCATCCTGTGCTACGGCGATCAGTGTCGGTACACCACCACCCTGTGTATAGGTAGAGCGAACCAGGTGACCGGGACCTTTTGGTGCCACCATGAAAACATCCATATCTTCGGCGGGTTTGATATAACCGAAATGGATATTAAAGCCATGTGCAAAGGCAAGTGCTGCACCCGCCTTAAGATTTGGTTCAATTTCGTTGCTGTAAAGCTCTGCCTGTTTTTCATCCGGAGCAAGTATCATGATGATATCGGACATGGCAACCGCATCGGCGATATTTGCTACTACCAGTCCGGCTGCCTCAGCCTTGGCGCGCGAAGCAGAGCCTTCTCGAAGTCCAACGACAACGGAAAGCCCGCTCTCTTTAAGATTGTTAGCATGTGCATGGCCCTGTGAGCCATATCCAATAATGGCAATCTTCTTTCCTTTAATAACAGAAAGATCAGCGTCTTTATCGTAATAAACCTTCATGATAATCCTCGTAAACTAAGCTGGCCGGAAGACCGGCGTAAATTAAATAGAAATGAAAAATAGTAAGATTTTGTCGTAGTGGTGATTAAAGACGTAAGCCTTTCTCGCCGCGGGCAATCCCTAACACACCTGACCTAACGACTTCTATTATGGTGTCATTTGGTACAGCCTTCAAAAAGGCGTCGATTTTACCACAACTGCCAGTCATTTCGATGGTAAAACTGGTATCAGTAACGTCCACGATTCGACCACGAAAAATCTCAACCAGGCGGGAGATTTCATCCCGGCCAGCACCCGACGCACGAACTTTAATCAAACTGATCTCACGTTCGATGTGCTCGTTCTCGACCAGATCAATCAACTTCACCACATCAATCAGCTTATTCAGCTGTTTGGTGATTTGCTCAACCACCCTGTCGGAGCCACTGGTCACCAGGGTAAGGCGCGACAAACTTGCATCTTCTGTTGGTGCAACAGTCAACGATTCGATGTTATAACCGCGAGCTGAAAATAGTCCTGCTACCCTGGACAATGCTCCTGATTCATTTTCCATCAATATGGATATTATGTGACGCATATGGAACCTTTTTCGGGAAGGATACGGACGATTTTAACTAGTCTGAAAAAATTGTACTTGATCATAGGTTTCATTCTAGGCCAGCTCCCTCTCGTCATCATCATCACCATTTCTGGGTGAAAGATGCATTTCATGATGCCCCTTTCCCGCCGCAATCATTGGGTAGACGTTCTCAGTCTGATCAGTAATAAAATCAAGGAAATACAATCTTGAATTGTCTGAAAGCGCTTCTTTTAAGGCACCTTCCACATCAGCAGGTTTCTCAATTTTTATCCCGACATGTCCATAACCCTCAGCCAGCTTAACCAGATCAGGCAAGGCATCCATATAGGAATTGGAGTACCGGCGATCATAGAAAAACTCCTGCCATTGACGGACCATTCCAAGATATCGGTTATTCAAGTTGACAATATTCAATGGTAAATCGTATTGCTTACAGGTTGAAAGCTCCTGCAGACACATTTGAATACTCCCATCACCTGTCACACAGGCTACAGTCGCGTCAGGGTGTGCAAATTGTACGCCCATCGCAGCAGGCAGCCCGAAACCCATGGTGCCCAGCCCTCCGGAATTTATCCAACGCCGCGGCTTGTTGAATTTGTAGTATTGTGCGGCAAACATCTGGTGCTGCCCAACATCGGAGGTGACAAAAGCATCGCCCTGAGTTGTTTCGTGCAATTTTTGAATGACGAATTGCGGTTTAATAATTTCGTTGTCATGGTCATAAGCCAGGCAGTCAATCTTACGCCAGCCATCAATCTGCTCCCACCACTTCTGTAGCGCCTCAGCATCTGGCTTGCGGCCTGATTCCCTGATCTGACGGATCATTTCGTCGAGGATGACATCAACTGAGCCGACAACAGGAATATCTGCAGAGATTGTTTTGCTGATAGACGAAGGGTCTATATCAACGTGTATGATCTTTGCATAAGGGCTAAATTTATTTGTATCACCGGTGACCCGATCATCAAAACGCGCACCCAGGCAGAGCATGACATCACACTCATGCATGGTCAGATTTGCCTCATAGGTTCCATGCATACCCAGCATGCCGACAAACAGCGGATCATCGGCCGGAAACGCACCCAGCCCCATTAAAGTATTCGTACACGGATAGCCGAGTAAACGAACCAGCTCAGTTAGCTTATCACTGCAATTTGCTGAGATTATTCCGCCACCTGAATAAATGACAGGCCGTTTTGCAGCAAGCAGCACTTGTACCGCCTTGCGTATCTGACCCGTATGCCCCTCTGAAACCGGTTGATAGGAACGCATGCTGATACTATTTGGATAAACATATTCTGTCTTTTCCGCAGTAATATCCTTCGGTATATCGACAACAACTGGCCCCGGCCTGCCTGATGTCGCAACATAAAAGGCCTTTTTGATCGTCACAGCAAGATCACGGACATCTTTGACCAGGAAATTATGCTTCACGCAGGGGCGTGTTATACCAATGGCATCAACCTCCTGGAACGCATCATCACCGATTAGGTGCGAAGGAACCTGGGCTGTAATTACAACCATTGGAATAGAATCCATATGTGCCGTAGCGACTGGCGTAACGACATTTGTCACACCCGGACCTGAGGTCACCAGAACCGCACCTGGTTTGCCGCTGGAACGGGCATAACCATCTGCGGCATGGCCCGCACCCTGTTCATGGCGTGCAAGTATATGCTTAACCTTATCCTGCCGATAAAGTGCGTCATAGATATGTAGGGCTGCGCCGCCCGGGTAGCCGAAAATAAATTCTACACCCTCATCCGCCAGCGCCTTTACCAGGATGTCCGCACCGGTTAATTCCACTTATTTCCCCTCAAATAATGAATACTTCGCTGATATGCAATCGCCTTCGGCATCTTCTTGCAATGATGTCGAAAAGCTGATTCTGCTTAGCTATACGAAATATTAGAACTTACTAATAAGACTGTGCGCGGTCAATAGATAAACAGCGCTTTTTTGCACTAATTTCTATCGTACCAACAGAATTAGGCAAAATTAGCCCTATAACCCTTGTGGTGAAAGGATTTACTGCCTTTTTTAGTTACCCTGGCGTGAGAAAGGCTGCTGTACCATCGCCCAGACAGAGCTGCCTTCATCAGACACGGCCCAGTCAAGCCTAACCACCGCACGGAAGGCCATGAAGCGCAATCCGATACCCGCATCGACTTTAAGATCCTTGAAGAAAAGATCTGCATCGTATTTATCACTGACCCGGCCTGCCTCAATAAATGGAACAACCTGCCACCAGTCAATTTCAAAATAATTCAGCAGGGGTAAATCCCGTAAAGGCTGTGTCTGCGGGATCAGGCGTAGCTCAGCTGCATAATATACAGCAGACTTGTCATGGAAGCGCCTTGATGGATAGCCACGCATGCGGTCAAAGCCACCAAGGCTGGAGCCATACATCGGCGGTGGTGTGTGACTTAAGTCGCCATCAGCTGCCACTTCCCAGCTGGGTGAATTGGATGTCCAGAAATTCAGTGCCACGGCCTTCTGGCGGAACCAGTTTGAATCACCGAGATTAAAATACTTGGAAAAATCGGCTTCCAGGTTGGTCCAGCTTTCATCGCTTCCCGCCCAGCCAAAGTCACTGGTTGCTTTTAGCAACTGGCGGCTGCCTCGTGTTGGATTGCGTGGAAAATCGGTGTTGTCATATTCAAGCCAGAATTCAAGGCCATTGGATTTGGAAAATAGATTCTCTTCGATTGGCTCTGTTTGAAACTCATTAAAAACAAAGTCATTGAGATCGCGGTAGGTGTAAAAGAATTTGCCTGCCACTGTCGTCTGGCCACTGGTCATAGGATTCCAGGTTTTACCGCCCTGCGGGCCGGATTCCAGCAGACCCTGGTACAGATGATAGACCGCCACCGGATCGTCTTTTAAATTTCCAATCGGTAAACGGTACTTCAGGGATGCCGTAAATGTCACCTCATTACTGACACCTGTTACATAAGCTTCAGGGTCAGAATCATTGGTTCCTGCTCTTGGATTATTCGAATCGAGGTCAGGACCCGCATAAAAACGCTGATCGGTAAAGTGGTCGGCCAGTATGAATGAATCCATAAAAAAACGAGACTTGCCAATTCGATGGTTATTCAATGCTCCGGAAATCAATGCAGACTCATTCGATGTCACAAAAGCAGTGCCGAACAGGCTGGCCTGAGGCTGCTTTTTTCCACTCGCAGTAAACCCACCGACACCGATAGCCGTTCCCAAAGATTCAGTGGCAAATATATACGGCAACCAGCCCGTCCTCTTTTCACCAATATCCTTCCCTCTGTCCAGTGCGACTATCTGGGCAGACACCTGAAAAGGTAATGCGATGCTAATAAGCAGCAGAAATGGCAGAAGATTTTTTTTACATGGGCCTGACAAAAGAATATTTTTTTTCATTATTAATACCTGTGTTCGCTAGATATTGGGTGGTCGTACTACAGACAAAGCAAGGCGGGTCATTAAGTTTGCGGTGCATTATACATGAATTCAGAAACCATGCCTGCTACTCCCTGCGCCACCTTGTGCCACGCGCGCTGTCATCCAGGACAATGCCTTCCTCATTAAGAATATCCCTGATCTCATCCCCCCGCGCCCAGTTTTTCTCGGCGCGAGCCAGAGTTCTCTCGTCTACCAGTGCATCGACCTCCGTATTAGAAAGCCCCCCTGACTGGCTGTCTCCTGAAATACCACGCAAGAACGCGATAGGGTGGAGCTGAAATAGTCCAAGGATTGCCCCCAGTGCCCTGAGTTGCCCGGCGAGAAAAGTAGCATGCTCCTGATTACCTGATTGCCGGGCAGTATTGATGTCACGACGCAGTGCGGACAGCACAGATAATGCCTCCGGGGTATTAAAGTCATCATCCATGGCAGAAAGAAAAGGTGCTGATATTTCGTTATCCAGTTCAACATCGTTAATAATATCCAGTCCATCCAGTGCCAGATAGTAGCCTTCAAGGGCCGCTTTTGCCTGATCCAGTGTCTCGTCGCTATAGTTCAGTGGGCTGCGATAATGACTGTTAATGATGAAGTAGCGCAGGATTTCCGGGTGATAAGTATCCAGCACATCACGGATAGTAAAAAAGTTATCCAGAGACTTTGACATTTTTTCATCGTCTATACGGACAAAACCATTATGCATCCAGGTATTTACAAAGTGATGACCCGTGGCGCACTCTGACTGGGCAATCTCATTTTCATGATGCGGGAAGCGGAGATCCTGACCGCCTCCGTGGATATCGAAATGTTCACCCAGCTCCTCCATCGACATAGCCGAACACTCTATATGCCAGCCGGGACGACCATCGCCCCACTCCGATTGCCAGCTCGGTTCATCGGGCTTGGCCTGTTTCCACAGGACAAAATCCAGTGGATCATCCTTGCCTGTTTCGACGTCTACACGCGCACCTGCCTGTAAATCATCCAGCGATTCACCGGATAATTGTCCATATTGCTCAAACTTCCGCACACGAAAGCAGATATCACCTGATTTCGTCTGATACGCATAGCCGTTTTCTATCAGCTTGCCAATCAGAGAGATGATGCCATCCATGTGTCGCGTGGCACGGGGCTCATGATCAGGACGCAAAACACCCAGTCGGTCTGTATCTTCATGCATGGCATCAATAAAACGCCCGGTCAGTTTTTTAATACTCTCGCCATTTTCTATTGCTCTGGCGATTATCTTGTCATCTATGTCAGTGATATTTCGTACGTAGTTAACTTCAAAACCCCGGTCACGCAAATAGCGGGTTACCAGATCAAACACAACCATGACTCTGGCATGACCAATGTGGCACAGATCATAAACCGTCATGCCACAGACATAGATACCCACCTTGCCGGGGACTATTGGTTTGAATACTTCTTTTTTGCGGGTAAGACTATTATAAATTTTGAGCATGCTGGAGATTTCAGAACTCTAATTAAGTCGATAAAAAACAGAGATTTTACCGGAAAAGAAAGGCCATAGACACAATAGTCATGAAAACCCTCTGTGGCAAATAAAATCACCACTTAATAGAAACCATACCCATGCTATAATTTTTCGTTTTTTTACAGGATGAAGATCAAATGATCAAAATGGAAACGAATTACGGCACAATCACCATTGAGCTGGATGCCGATAAAGCCCCGCTAACAGTAGAGAACTTCAAAAAGTACATAGCGGATGAATTTTTTGATAATACGATTTTTCATCGTGTTATCCCGAACTTCATGATTCAGGGCGGCGGCTTTAACCCCGGCATGATACAGAAACAGACCCTCGATACGATTGAAAATGAGGCTGATAATGGTCTGGGAAACGACCGTGGCACACTCGCCATGGCCCGTACTAACGACCCACATTCTGCGACAGCCCAGTTTTTCATCAACCTGAAAGACAATGCCTTTCTTAACCACAGCGGTAAGAACGCGCAGGGCTGGGGCTATTGTGTCTTTGGCAAGGTCACGGATGGCATGGATGTGGTCGATAAGATTGCAGCTGTCGCTACCAGCAATTCCGGGGGCCATGGAGATGTGCCTGTAGAGGATGTAGTCATCCTCAAAGTCGAAGAAATCGATGACTAAGGGAAGATTTGATTAATTTATGACTACCAGTCTATTTATATCAGACCTTCATCTTGACCCGGGTCGCCCCGAGGGTATTCAGCTATTTGATGATTTTATCCGCAGCAAAGCGGTTGCTGCGGACCAGCTTTTTATTCTCGGCGACCTGTTTGAGTACTGGCTGGGAGATGACGCCTGTGAACACTCTGGATATCAGGCTATTTCGGAAAGTCTGGCTGTTCTCGCCGGCCACAATACAAAGCTTTATTTCATGCACGGCAACCGTGATTTCCTGGTTGGCACTGGCTTCGCCTCGTCTGCTAGCAGCTGGCTGCTACCGGACCCAACGGTTTTCAGGCTGAATGGCCTGGATGTCCTTTTAATGCATGGTGACAGCCTGTGTACAGATGATGTGGCACACCAACAGTTCCGTGCAATGAGCCGCAGCAATGAATGGAAAAACAACATACTGTCCAAAACCATTGATGAACGAGAGGAATTTGCCCGCCAACTTCGCATGAATAGCCAAAAAGGCAATGAAGAAAAGCTCGAGTCGATAATGGATGTTAACCAGGCTGCGGTAGAGGCAGCAATGCAGGAGCATAATGTCAGGCTACTGATCCATGGGCATACCCATCGAACAGCGATACATAAATTCCAGCTTGGCGGTAAAACAGCACACCGAATTGTTCTCGGTGACTGGTATCAAAAAGGCAATTACCTTGTACATGATCAAACTAAATACAGTCTGTTCAGTTATCCTGATAACACAATGATTGCTACCATCGATATCACGGAGGAACGCAGCCAGGCTACTTTGAAAAAACGCCAGGCATAAACCTTTCGTAGCCTTCCGGCAGCTCAAACACAGTTGAATCAATGATGACCTTTTCTTTAATATTGACCAGAGAACGGGTTCGTCCCGTAAAATCCTTCTGCCTGACGGGGAATCCTTTGCTCAAATAGCGGTCTGGTTCGAAAATATTATTAGCCAGATCACAATCAGCGCCAGCCTGGTCCGGTATGACATCGACCGATTTTGCATGCTGACCCGCCAGTGTTATTGCAAAAGCTGCAAGTGTATCGGTTATATCATCATGAAAACCGGGTACTGCATAAACCTCCATACAGCGGGTACCGTTTGTAAACATATAGTACCTCGACACCTTCTTACCATCCACGTCAGGGACGCCACCCGCATCAAGCTCTTCAATATCATGCCTTAAGGGTCTTGGCGGAATCGCTAATACAGGCTGCAGAGGAATAACCAGGGTACGCTGATCCTCATGACTAACGCTGTATATAGTCCCGGTTTTTCTGTCAAATAATGCGAAATCCCCATGGTTTTCCCCATCATCCAGACGTAAGAAGTCCTTGCTAAGTAATATCCGTGAGATATAGCCCGGCTCATTTTGTGAGTCCTGCTCATTGAACATCAGGACAGTCACTTCAGTCTCAAAAGCAAGGGCCCTGGTCAACGACATGGCTAAAACAGTAAATATAATTACCCTTACAAACATGAACAACATATTGCTTTCCTCAAAAGTTGCCGAAGTGGCGAGTTTATCTGTTATTGCTAAATATATCTGAGTGATATAATCCTTCTTATTAGCCTGATCATCAACCAGAAAATGACATTCTGGGACAAAACCCTGACAGGGAGTAACTACCCTGAATGTAATCTAGCCTACATTCAGGGCCCCAATAATGATTCAGATTGAGGCGCGGCCCGCCACGAATGACCGAGTCCTTAGCAAGAGTCGCAACAAAAAACTGAACATTATTGGGGCGCCCTCCGGGCTAGTCTGTGCTTGCACATGAACATCGTTGTCGAAACTTGCTGTAGAATAGCTACAGCGGCGTTAGGCTCCTCGCCATGAACAAGCACAGACTAGCTGAATGTCGGCTAGATTACATTCGGGGTAGTAATAATGGAACAGAAGATCGAATTCAAACCAGACTTAATCAAGCGCTACGATAAGGCAGGGCCTCGTTATACCTCCTACCCCACGGCCAACCTTTTTAATGACAGTTTCTCAGCCGATGATTACCGGGCTGCAGCTGACCGAAGCAACAAAGAGGCAAAGCCAAAGCCACTTTCCCTTTATTTCCACATCCCCTTTTGTGACACCGTCTGCTTTTACTGTGCCTGCAACAAGATTGTGACCAAACGACGTGACCGGGCCACACCCTATCTGGATCATCTTTACCGCGAAATAGAAATGCAGGGGGCGCTGTACGACAGATCCCGTCCTGTCGATCAATTACACTGGGGTGGTGGCACACCTACCTTTCTAAGTCACGATCAGATGCGACGCTTAATGGAAAAAACGGGTCAGCATTTCTCTCTGATGGCTGATGATAAAGGTGAGTACTCAATAGAAATAGATCCCAGAGAAATCACTGCTGACGGGGTGCATTTCCTGCGCGACATCGGCTTTAATCGTCTCAGTCTCGGTGTACAGGATTTTGATGCCAAAGTGCAGAAGGCCGTCAATCGCATACAAAGTGAAGAAATTACCTTTGCAGCAATTAATGCCGCCCGCGAAGCCAAATTTAAGTCTGTCAGTGTAGACTTGATTTATGGTCTGCCCTTTCAAACGGTTGAAAGCTTTCTTGCCACACTGGATAAAATCATGCAGGTTGATCCTGACAGGCTGTCCGTGTTCAATTATGCCCACCTGCCTACCCTGTTTATGCCGCAGCGACGCATTAATGAAGATGACTTACCCTCCGCTGCTGAAAAGCTGGAGATACTGCAGTCAGTCATCCAGTACCTGACCGAAAAAGGCTATGTCTACGTCGGTATGGACCACTTTGCCAAACCGGATGATGAACTGGTCATTGCCCAGGACAAGGGGCGCTTATACAGAAACTTCCAGGGCTACTCCACACATGCAGATTGCGACATGGTGGCAATGGGCGTCACGGCCATTTCACAGGTTAATAATATCTACAGCCAGAATGTGCGTGATGAAGAATCCTACTATCAGATGATTGATGAAAATAAATTACCGCTCATGCGAGGTCTCATCCTCACAGACGATGACCTGTTACGCCGGGATCTGATAAGCCAGCTTATCTGTAACTTCAGACTGGAGATGGAAAAGTTCGGGAAAAAGTACAATATTAATTTTGCAGACTATTTTAGCAATGAGTTATCTCGACTCGAAGTTATGCAGGATGACGAACTGCTGCAAATTAATGACAGCAGCATCACCGTTCTGCCTGCTGGAAGATTACTCATACGAAACATATGCATGACCTTTGACGCACACCTGAAAGACAATCAGGAAAAGCGTTTTTCGAAGGTTATCTAACGAAGGCAGGGCCAAGCACTTAGGACGATAAAGATTGCAAAGATTTCTCTTTTGTCTTTTATCTTTTATCCCTTATCTTGTTTAAGCCCTGCTACCCAACGTCTCTTCAAGACGATTGGTAAGCCTGACTATCTGCCCCCAGTCATAGGTCACAATATCCTGCGCGTGGGCCAGATTGTTACGCAGAGACTCCATCTCACGTATGATTTTTTTTGCTGACCTTCTTGACTCCAGCCCCATCATTTTCAGCGTTTCTTCCTTACTGATAACAATCTTTCCTTTGTCTGACAGCTGGATACAGTCAAGCAAACTACAATGCTGTCCTCGGCGATTACGCTCTGCCTGCAGGCCCTTAGCCTGCTGTATTCTTTCTTCTGTAAGGGCTGACTGCCAGCAGTCTCCTGGGAAATGAAGAGAAATTACTTTATTCACATTCATTTCAACAAAGGTAATGATGCCAAACAGCCACATCCTGGCAACCGGCTTATTGATGTCCTCACGACTGAAGGCGCCTGCTATATCACCCAGGATAGAGATAAATCCGTATTCCTGTAAGGTGAGTACATGAATGACATCCGAAAAAGGGCTGTCTCCTGAAACGACCTGCCCATCTCTGAAGCTTCGCATGTTTTCCCGACATGTCCGGCCAATAAGATCATCATGGCGTGCATAACCCACTATTTTTCCCTGCTCCCTTAAACAAACTATATCAAGATGGTGAAGCTCCATCATAGCCTGCACTTCTTTACAGGGGCGAGAAGCATCAAATGATCGAACGGATTCAGCAAGGTGGTGTGCAGTAAAGGCTTCTGAGAACAGCCTGAACAAATGTTTATTACCATTCTGTTCAGGGAGAAGGGGTGTTTTGTTCTTATCTGGTTGAGTTTCAGCCTTTCCTGTATTTTCCAGTTTTTGCGTGCACTTGTGGTGCGTTTTCCATGCCCGCTTATAGAGTGCAGTATCGCCTTCATCAAGCACTTCCAGTAATGCGTTCATTTCCTGTAAGTACAGTTGGCCAAATTCAACGTCATGCTGGCATATGTCGTTGGCATTATCGATTAAATCGGCCAGCTTGATCGTTTTCGCACGCTGACTTGCCCTGCTGATATGCTGTTTGTCTATCGCTTTTCGTAACTGTCGATTACCATCCCCCGGCTTACTGATGTCTGTCAGGTTTTCGACCAACTCAGCAACATTACTGCCAAACTCCTTTTCCACATCGTAAAGCGTGGCAGGTGTATCTTCTACAACGTCATGCAGCCAGGCAGCAGCAATCATTTCCTTGTCATCTGTCACTGAGGCAACAATATTAGCCACTGTAGAAAGATGGACAGTATAGGGCTGATTATTATATTTGCGCAGGTGATTTATGCGCTTGTGTGCGGAGGTAGCGAACTGCTTTGCTTTTTCTACCAGGTCCATCGGCTCTTAAACCAGACTAGTTGAGTCGATCCAGCCCACGTTGAAGATCCCTTTTCAGATCATCTACATCTTCCAGACCAATAGAGAGCCTAAGCAGATTATCAAACACTCCCATCTGCTGCCGTTGCTCGATAGTCAGACGCCCGTGAGTTGTTGTTGCAGGATGGGTGATGGTTGATTTCGCATCACCCAGATTCGCGGTGATTGAAAACAGTTTTGTACTATCAATCACTGTCCAGGCTTCATCGCGCCCACCATTAACCTGAAAGGCAAGGACACCTGCCGCCGCAACCTGTTGACGCTGAGCTAGAGCATGCTGCGGATGTGAATGAAGGTCCGGGTAAAAGACTCGTTCAACCGATGGCTGCGCCTCCAACCAGCTTGCTACCTCTAATGCATACCGGCTATGTGCCTGCATTCTAATCGTCAGTGTTTCCAGGCCCTTCAATTGCACCCAGGCATTGAATGGACTAAGTGACGGGCCGGCACTGCGAAGAAAACTGTATACGCCTTCTCCTACCAGCTGTTTACTACCGACTACTGCACCCCCCATGGTTCTACCCTGGCCATCGATATATTTTGTAGAAGAATGGACTACCACATCAGCACCCAGCTTTAGTGGCTGCTGCAGCACCGGTGTGCAGAATGTATTATCTACCACCAGCAAGGCCTGATTCTCGTGGGCTATCTTCGCTACTGCATTAATATCAGATACATTACAAAGTGGATTGGATGGAGTTTCCAGAAACAGCATTTTAGTATTGGCCTGGACCGCATCTTTCCATTGAGACGGGTCTGCCGAATCCACATAAGTAAAACTGAGCCCAAACCGCGTCAGGATGTTGTTGAACAGGATAATGGTTGACCCAAACAGGTCTCTCCCCGCTACCACATGGTCACCGGCATTCAGCAGTCCCATGCAAGTTGCAACGATAGCGCTCATGCCTGTAGCTGTCGCCACGCAGCAGTCCCCTTCTTCCATAGCTGCAAGCCTTTGTTCAAAGGTACGTACTGTTGGATTGGTGAAGCGTGAATAGATATTTCCTTCTACTTCTCCAGAAAACCTGGCCGCGGCATCGGCTGCATTCTTAAATACATAGCTGGAGGTCAGAAATATCGGATCAGAATGTTCGCCTTCCTGAGAACGAACCTGACCTGTGCGAACCGCACGGGTCGCGATCTTATAATCAGAATTGTCACCATTATTTTCAGGCATCTTGGTCGGTAAAACTCAACTCCGTCTGACTTGCATTACTATCATTTGACTGGGCATTATCATTACGCAACTGGTTAATCATCTCAAGATAATTTTTGTCGATATCACCGGTAATATATTCACCATTAAAACACGAGGTATCGAACTGTGTTATTTCTTTGTTTCCTTTTTTCGCGGCCTTGACCAGATCTTTCAGGTCAAGATAGATGAGTTTGTCTGCACCAATCTCATTACAGATTTCCTCGGTGTTACGATTATGTGCAACCAGCTCTGAAGGGGATGGCATGTCAATGCCGTAAACATTCGGGAACCTGACAGGCGGTGCGGCGGAAGCAAAGTAAACACGTTTGGCCCCGGCATCCCTGGCCATTTTTATGATCTGGCTGGAAGTAGTACCTCGCACAATTGAGTCATCAACCAGCAGGACATTCTTACCCCTGAATTCAAGATCTATCGGGTTGAGCTTTCTTCTAACAGAACGTATACGCTCTTCCTGGCCGGGCATGATAAATGTCCTGCCTATGTAACGATTTTTGATAAACCCTTCCCGGTAAGTTACTTTTAATTGTTTGGCTAACTGGATGGCCGATGTCCGGCTGGTATCCGGAATAGGAATTACCACATCAATCTTTGTATCCGGCCATTCACGTTTGATTTTCTTTCCCAGATAGACACCTGTCCGCAAACGGGTTTTATGAACTGAGATCCCATCCATCAGTGAATCAGGGCGCGACATATAGACAAATTCGAAAATACAGGGGGATACCTGGCTATTTTCAGCACACTGCCGTGTGTGGACAGTCCCCTGCATATCAATAAAAATGGCTTCACCCGGTGCTACATCACGTACAACATCGTATCCGAGTACGTCCAGTGCTACACTTTCAGACGCAACGATGTGTTCCGGGCCTTTCGCCGTGTTACGACTACCGTAGATCAGCGGGCGGATTCCGTATGGATCACGAAAGGCAAGTATCCCCTGCCCCACAATCAGGGCCACGACAGAGTAGGCACCCCTGACACGTTTATGTACAGCAGAAACTGCCTTAAAGACATCTTGCGGCCCCAGTTGAAGGCTGGAGGATTGATACAGTTCATGCGCAAAAATATTCAGCAGTACTTCAGAATCAGAATTGGTATTGAGGTGGCGCAGATCATCCCGAAACAGTTCCTTCTGCAACTCCATAGCATTGGTCAGGTTACCGTTATGGCCTAGCGCCACACCGAATGGAGAATTGACATAAAAGGGTTGTGCCTCAGAACGTGAATCACATCCAGCGGTTGGGTATCTGACATGCCCGATCCCCATGTTCCCCTCCAGACCGAGCATATGCCGTGTATGAAAGACATCACGCACCAGTCCATTATCCTTGCGCATACACAGGCGATCGCCATCACTGGTTACAATACCTGCTGCATCCTGGCCACGGTGTTGCAATACCGTTAGCCCGTCATAGAGGGATTGATTGACACTCCCCTGCGCAAAAATCCCGATTATCCCGCACATCTCACATCACCCTCGACTACGCTAGAACATGAATGAAGAACAAGCCAATTGAACAGGGCGCATATCACACCTTCTGCCCGAAAAATCGTGAAACTTCTGCCGGCATTGTAGACATGCCATAGGCAGCAAGTGCCAAAAAATACTCTTTCAACATAGAGCCAAGCCACCAGCTCTCTTTAGCAAACTGTGTAGACTGCTGGATCAGCACTACCAGAATAGCAATAATGATAGCACCGCGTAACAAACCAAAGAGCATACCCAGAGTTCTGTCCATGCCCTGCAAAGGGGATTTATTCATAATTTTACTAATAAAATATGAAAGTAAGGCAAACAAAACCAGAGACAGGAGGAATATTGAGATGAATGCAGCGGCTTTACGTACATCAGCGGATTGAATGACCGACTCAAAGACAGGAGCGAATTCGCCGGCAAATCGCCATGCAAGCCATGCCGACACTATCCAGCCGACCAGTGACATTATTTCTCGCACCAGACCACGGAAGACACCAACCAGACCTGAAATAGTGATTATAGCAATGATGATAATATCAAGAATGTTTAACACAATGCTTCAGTCTCAGGATTTATTTTCAACAACAATTCCACGTTGCCGTGTTTTATGCTGGAGTCTATCCTGCATTTTCTCGGCAGACTTACGGTCCTTAAATGGCCCAATCCAGACTTTAGTCACTGTTCCTTTGCTGGTTTTTACTTTTCCCGACGTCGCATTAAAACCCTTCTTTTTCAACTCACTTACTTTTTTAGCTGCATTCTCAGATTGTGAAAACACACCTATCTGAAGTATCCAGCCTGATGTAACAGGCACTGATTTTTTTTCCGTGGTCTTTGCTGAAGCAGCTTTTTTTGAAGTGGTCTTTTTTGCTACCGGCTTTTTTTCCGAAGAAGTTTTTGTACTTTTAGCAGCCGCTGGCTTTTCAGTTGAGGATGATCTCTTTTCTGCCGTAGGAGGCAAAGGCCTGAATAGCGCGGATGGGGTGGAATCAGAACTACCCTGGACTGCAGTGGCCGGCTTTGTACCAGCGGGTAATTCTTTATCTGATTTACTTGTTGAACTAGCGGGTGAAACAGATGAGATGCGTGAAACAAAGACCTTTTTACCATCCTTTGTAATCTCCATCACTACCGGATCAGTTTCTGGTTCTACAATCTCCTGCTTCTTGCTTAGCAACATCGGCAGCAGGATAATAGCGAGTAAAATCAGCACTACCGCACCCGTCAGTCGATGGCGAGGATCATACTCATGGAAGTTATTTTTCAAGGTGGCAGACAAAATGTCAGAGTTCTCAGGGCGTTGTCAAATATGGGCTGGTGTAAATAAATGTTGAAATTTGATAAATGTTGTAATTAACAAAGTCAGTAACCGGGTTTTCACTTACTCAATGACAAGATATCGATTATAACACCTACCGTGTGAAAAGAACCAAAAACTACAATCCGGTCGTCAGCCCGGGCCTCACTGTAAGCCTCTTCCCATGCCTCTGCTACTGTATTGCTGGATTTGACACACCCGGCCGGTTCCAGCTCATTCAGTACTGCTTTTAACCCATCAACGCCTTCAGCCCTGGGAACTGATAATCCCCCAACATACCAGCAATCAATACTTGAATTAATTCTGGACAAAGATTCTCTGATGTCCTTATCTTTCAGCATCGCAACCACCGCATGGGTCCTGCCAGATATCGGCAGCTTATTTAGATTGTCTGCCAGCAATGCAACTGAATCGGGATTATGCGAGACATCCAGTATTATCTGCGGAGCACCCGCTATAATTTGGAACCTTCCTGGCAGTTTTATCGATGGTAGAACATAGCGTATTCTCTCAACAGTTACTGGCAATGAATCATGAAGCACCTCTAGACACATCAGCACTCCGGCAAGATTATTAAATTGCGGGAGTCCCTGCAACCGTGAAAATGGCAGCCCGACAAGTGATCTTCGATTCGACTGCCAGCACCAGTCCTTACGCTTGATGCTATAAGAGAAATCCTGATTAAGTAAATATACCCGTTCGGCTCTACCGCGGGCAATAGACACCACATTCTGTGGCGGTGCAGGGTCAGAAATCACAGCGATATTGCCCGGGTGAATAATACCTGCTTTTTCTGCCCCGATGGTTTCGCGGTCTTTCCCCAGCCAGTCTGTATGATCAATACTTATACTGGTTATCAATGCTACATCCGCAGGAAACAGGTTTGTTGCATCAAGACGCCCACCAAGACCAACCTCAAGCAGTATAATGTCCAGTTCATGCTGTTGAAAAATCACAAATGCTGCCAGGGTGGAAAATTCAAAATATGTCAGGGGGATCGTACCGCGTGCAGAATTAATTTCTGCGAAAGCTGCACACAGTTTATCATCGGCAGCAAAGATGCCGTCTATGCGAACCCTTTCATTGAAAACGCTAAGGTGTGGTGATGTATAACAGCCTGTCCGGTAACCGGCACTGGTGTAGAAACTTTCCAGCGCAGTAGTGCTGGAGCCTTTACCATTGGTCCCCGCAACAGTTATCAGCGGACAGTTAAACGACCTGATAGCAAGTTGATTTGCAACCCGTCTCAGTCTGTCTAGCCCCAGCTCAATCTCGCTACTGTGCTGAACGGAGATAAAATCAAGCCAGCCGGCAAGGTCCCCGGGAGTCTGTGACACCTTATTCGTTACACCACACTATGAAGCAACGGTTTTTTTCCCGCTCAGCATGCCCAGGATCGAGGTTATTACATCGCGCAAATCCCGACGATCTGCAATCAGGTCTATTGCGCCTGTTTCAACGAGAAATTCAGAACGTTGAAACCCTTCCGGCAAGGTTTCACGGACGGTCTGTTCAATGACACGAGGACCAGCAAATCCAATCAGAGCTTTGGGCTCAGCAACAATCACATCGCCGAGCATAGCCAGACTGGCAGAAACCCCTCCCATTGTGGGATCGGTGAGTACCGAAATAAAAGGTACACCCTGATGAGACATTCTTCGTAACACTGCGCTGGTCTTGGCCATCTGCATCAACGAAAACAGGGCTTCCTGCATACGTGCACCGCCACTGGCAGAAATGCAGACTAATGGAATATTCTGTTCCATACAAAGATCAGCGGCACGGAGAAACTTTTCACCGACCACAGTCCCCATAGACCCCCCCATAAAGCCGAATTCAAAGGCTGCAGCAACAACAGGATCACCTTTAAGCTCACCCTTTATAACAACCAGTGCATCGGATTCATCGGTTTTTTTCTGAGCTTCTGTGAGGCGGTCTCTGTATTTTTTCAAATCCTTGAACTTGAGCGGATCAGTGGCCTTGAGTGTGTTGCCTATTTCCTCCCGCGGGGATTCATCAAGAAGGATGTCCAGGCGGCGTCTGGCGCCGATGCGTAAATGGTGACTGCATTTTGGGCAGACATCAAGATTTCGCTCCAGTTCAGCCCGATAAAGAACAGCACTGCAGGCCGGGCATTTTTTCCACAGTCCTTCAGGAATATCTTTTTTGCCAAAGCTGCCGCTAGTTTTAATCTTTGGCGGCAGCAGCATTTCAAACCAGCTCATTTATCTTTTCCTGATAGTCATGCTAATTACAAATCCGAAATTTGTTTAGTCGGCATCCAGCGCTTTACGAATACCACGCAGAAAATCACTGACTGCCTTGATGACGGACTGCTTATCTCCATCAAAATCTTCCATCATCTTAACAATAGCACTGCCTATTACTACAGCATCTGCAAATTCACCAATTTTGACGGCGTGTTCAGGGCTATTTATGCCAAATCCTACACCAACTGGCAAGTCTGTATGCTGGCGAATTTCACCGACACTTGCTTTAATCTCACTATAGTCCAGTGCCGCCGAGCCGGTGACACCTCGTGTCGACACGTAGTAGACGAAGCCACGCGCCTCCAGAGAGACGATTTCCATACGCTGGGGCGTTGATGTGGGTGCCAGTAAATAAACCGGGTCTATGTCACTCTGATAAAGCAATTCATTGAATTCGCTTGCTTCCTCGGGGGGGAGATCAACAAGCAATAGACCGTCAACACCAGAAAGCTTTGCCGCATCTGCAAGTTCCTCATAACCCATAGCTTCTACAGGATTCAGGTATCCCATAAATAAGACAGGTGTCGTTTTATCTGTCTGACGAAACTGTTTCATCATAGCCAGCATATCAGACAAACTCGTATCATGTGCCAGTGCGCGTTGATTAGCCTTCTGAATAACCGGGCCATCTGCCATCGGGTCTGAAAATGGAATGCCCAGCTCTATAAGATCAGCACCAGCATCTACCATTGCATGCATTAACGGAACAGTAATGTCTAAAACCGGGTCACCAGCTGTAACAAAGGGAATCAGGCCTGTTCTACCGTTTTCTCTAAGCGCTTCAAAACACCTTTCAATCCGCGACATCAGATTTCCACCCCGTCAATATTTGCTATGGTCTGGATATCCTTGTCACCGCGTCCGGATAAATTAACGATCATAATCCCGTCTTTTCCCAGTTCCGGCGCCAGCTTTCGTGCATAAGCAATAGCATGACTGGACTCCAGTGCCGGGATGATACCTTCCAGACGTGTGATGTCATGAAACCCGGCCATCGCCTCGTCATCGGATATGGCGACGTAGTTAGCCCGTCCGATGTCTTTCAACCAGGCGTGTTCGGGACCGACACCCGGATAATCAAGGCCGGCACTGATAGAATGGGTCTCAATAATCTGCCCGTTTGTATCTTCCATCAAATAAGTTCTATTGCCATGCAGCACCCCCACTCTGCCTTTGCATAAAGGCGCCGCATGGTGATCTGTATCTAAACCATCGCCTGCTGCTTCGACACCATACATAGACACAGCTTCATCATCGATAAAGGGATAGAAAAGTCCTATCGCATTGGATCCGCCGCCAACACAGGCAACCAGTGCATGCGGTAAACGACCGGCCTGTTCAAGTATCTGCTGTCGCGCTTCCCTGCCAATGATGGACTGAAAGTCTCGCACCATGGTCGGATAAGGATGCGGGCCTGCGACGGTCCCGATGATATAGAAAGTATCTTCGACATTTGTCACCCAGTCGCGCATCGCTTCGTTGAGTGCATCTTTCAATGTACGAGAACCTGATTCCACCGAGATGACGGAAGCGCCGAGTAATTTCATCCGGTAGACATTGGGAGCCTGGCGCTCGATATCATCAGCCCCCATGTATACCACGCACTCAAGTCCCAGCCGTGCAGCCACTGTAGCCGTAGCTACCCCGTGCTGACCAGCACCTGTTTCTGCAATAATACGGGTCTTACCCAGCCTTTTCGCCAACAAAGCCTGGCCAACGGTATTGTTTATTTTATGCGCACCGGTATGGTTCAGATCTTCTCTCTTTAAATAGATCTGTGTTCCGTATTCCCGGCTCAGGCCTGCTGAAAAATAAAGAGGAGATGGTCGTCCAACATAATATTTCAGATCGTCATCAAACTCCTGCAGGAAATCAGGGTCCTGCATATATTTCTCATAGGCCTGTGTTAATTCCTGTAGTGGACGCATCAATGTCTCGGCAACAAAAATACCCCCAAAGCGGCCAAAATGGCCATTATTATCCGGCATGGAATAGGCTGACATGTAAAAACCCGATTGCTACATAGTGAGAAAAAGTATATCCGGACAACAAACGAAATGGACAGATACACATGCTGTGTGAATAACTTATTTTACCGATCTTTGGTATTTATTGCATCTATCCGGCTTTTAAAATACATGACCGTTTTTAAAAACAAAAAGTCGAAAACCTGTTCGCCACAGAGTTGTGTTAGCCTGGTCACTTTAATTTATCAATACTTCCAACAGCCCGAATAAATTGCTCAATTTTTTTCTGGTCTTTTTTGCCGGGCGATTCTTCCACACCACTACTGACATCAACGGCCCAGGGTTGTACGCTGGAAACAGCACGTGCGACATTTCCCGGGTTCAGGCCGCCGGCCAGAATGACAGGTAACGGTAATTTCTTCGGGATCAACTCCCAGTCAAATGCCTCCCCTGTTCCACCAGGCAGACCTTTCTTATAGCTGTCCAGCAATACCCCCCTGGCAGAAGGATACGGCTGGCATGAGTTGATCAGGTCTGTATCACTTGTCACTCTGACTGCTTTAATATATGGGCGATCAAAGCTGTTGCAAAACGCCTCGTCTTCATCGCCATGAAACTGTAATAAATCCAGCTGCACGGTTGACAATACCTGATTTATTTCCTGCTTGCTGCTGTTGACGAATAGACCTACTACGCTGATAAAGGGTGGCAAACTGGAAACAATTTCCCTGGCGAGTGTTATCCCCACATTGCGTGGACTTTTGCCATAGAAAACTATTCCAATGGCATCGGCGCCGGCTTTGCAGACTTTGCTTGCATCAGCAACAGTGCATATCCCGCATACTTTCACACGCGTTCTGTTCATAGACCAAATATTCCCGTAGTATTTTGCACTGAGGGTATAGCGAATTTCTCAGGATAGATAACTGCATTCAAATACAGCCCATCGGGTGATGCCGTCACGCCACCGCAGGCCCTGTCTTGTGATGCCAGCACTTCAGCCGACCAGTCAGGGGCCTTCTCACCTGCACCAATACTACACAATACACCAGCGATATTTCTAATCATGTGATGAAGAAATCCATCGGCCCCTGCATTGATTATGACGAAGCGACCCATGCGTATTACAGATAATTCCCGTAAATCGCGTACCGGTGATTTGGCCTGGCAGGCAAGTGCACGATAGGCGTTAAAATTATGACGGCCGAGTAAATGTTTCGCCGCCTTCTGCATCAATGATACATCTAATGGTCGATATTCCCAGCTCACCTTGCTATGGAGGATTGCCGGGCGTTCATGACGATTCAGTATGATGTATTGATAACGTCGCTCAATCGCTGAAAATCGTGCATGAAAATCATCCCTGACATGCTTTGCCCATAATATGGTCACATTATCAGGCAGGTAGCGTGTAGTACCTCTCATCCACGAATAATTGCTTCGTATGACATCTGTTTCAAAATGAACTACCTGCCCGGTTGCATGAACACCCGTATCAGTTCTTCCAGCAGTAATGACACGAATCGGTCTGTTTGCAATTTTCGACAAGGCCACTTCAACCGTTTTCTGCACTGTTTCAACGCCTTCCTGATATTGCCATCCACAATAGGAAGAGCCATCGTATTCAATACCAAGCGCAATTCTCATTCAAAGGCTCCTAAGTGCAGATTAGCCAAATCAGGAGAAACAGGGGGACAAGGATATCAGCAATACCCAGGCGTGAGGGCTGTTCAATATTGACGGTTTCATTCAATTCAAAATGGTTTGCCTGCTCAGACGCTGATTTAATCATATCAGCAGCTCTGTCTATCAATACAGAGACATTGTTAATTTTTATCTTTTTGCCAGGTGTATGCTGTTGTTCTGTCATTTGCGGCACTATGGACAACACCAGACCCAGGCGCAGAGCAAAACGCTGACTATCGATACCAGCAAACCTAAGAGGGGATAATAAAAATTGTATCCCAGAGACTAAATCATCTCGCGGGGTTAGCAGCAATAAAAAACCACTATATGAAATGACGACAAGCAGTGAAGAGATCCGTAGCGCAGCCTGATTAATCCCTTCTACTGTGGGTGAAAACCTGCCTAAAAGCGGCAGAATATCTGTGCCCGGGTAAAACCAGAAATACAGAATCACTATGGATAAAAAGAACCAGCGTAATTTTCTGGCCAGTAGAAGAATCTGCCTGCCATGGTGAGGAAACAGGAAATACAGGATGCCCAGAGGTGCCATAAACAACAGCAACCCTGACCAACCCTGAGTGTTAACAATAAGTGTCAGCAGTGCCAGCGATAAAATTCTTGATGCCGAATTTACTGGTACCGGCACATATTAACCTGCATCAATCTGACTCATCAGGTCTCTGGCTTCGTTCTTCTGATCATCAGTGCCTTCCTTTGCTACTTCTTCAAGTATGCTTTGGGCGCTTTCATTATCATCCATTTCTATATATGCCCTGGCCAGATCAAGCTTGGTTCCCGCTTCATCCCATGTTTCATTTGCACCTGCGGGCATTTCAGTGGGTTCTTCATCTGTACCTGAAGCGGCCTCTTCTACGCTTAGATCCGCCTCTTCTACATCCAGTGTGAGGTCACCAAGGTCGGCAAATTCAAGTGTCTCATCCTGTAATCCTACTTCTGAAGTAATGCTGGCATCTTCATTTACTGAGGTATCTTCAGATTCAAGATCAAGACTTAAACCTTCAATATCTTCAAGACCTGATACATCAATAGAAGATTCCGATTCCGCCTCTGAAGTATCATTCAGCTCCAGATCTATACCATCCAGGTTGAAATCAAGATTTTCTTCACTTTCTTTAAAAACTTCTTCTGTATCACCATCGAGTTCTGCCAGGTTTAATTCAATGCTGTCCAAATCAAATGAGTCTGTTTCCTGCGATGCATCCGGCTTGAAATCTCCAAGATCAAGATCCAGCACTTCTTCGTCCGGTGCCGGGAAGTCTTCAGCCTTTGTGACAGAACTTTCCAGGCTCTCTTCAAGTACATTGCCCTGGTCAAGCATTTCTGCTGTATCTTCAGGCAGTTCGAAACCTTCAATTGCTTCCAGATCATCTGCTTCTGATAACGACTCTTCAATTACTTCCTCAGTCACATCATCATCGTTTAGAGCTTCCATCAGGTCGGCGGCTTCTGCTTCTATCGTATCCGTATCCAGAAGATCACCTAACGGCACATCCTCTTTTCTATCACTATCACCAAATAATGTTTCTTCCTGAAGTTTCAAATCACCTTGAAACAATGGATTGTCAGGATTCACAATCTTCCCCATTTCTGCCACTTTGCCCCATACTTCCATTGGGATGTTTCCATCTGCCGGGTAAAGCTCTTCAGCCAGGGTTTCAAATGAGGATATATCCTTTCTACCCTGATAGATCTCAAGCAACTTCAACTTAAGCTCATGGCGGTCAGGATTCTTTTCTGCGGCTTCCTTAAGGACTTCTTCCGCCTGTTCATCGCGACCGTAGGCCATATAAACTTCGGCTTCCGCTAGCGGGTCTACCTCATCTGCCTGCATATTCCCCATACCCGGTACAAAATCACTCAGGAAAGAGGTTTCTGAACCAGAGCCAGAGGGTTCTGATGATTCTGCAGTAGAGATATCAAGAACAGCTGTGCCTGAGATAATGCTGTCTTCAAATTCAGCGATAGAGCGCCTGCGTCTTAGGACAACAAAGATACCGACCAGAATCAGCAATAGTGCAAGACCCGTACCCAGCATAGTAATCCAGCTGCTGAATATGATGTCTTTTGCTGTATCAAGGATGCCTCTTTCTTCTACAGGCTGCGGCCGTGCTCGTACTTTTGCTTCTTTCTTTTCAACTACCGTTGACTTCTTAGCAACCTCAGGTTTTTTTATTTCTGGTGCTGCTGCTGTTACTGGTGAGATATCCGGTGCTGACAAAGGGGCACTTTTGGTTGCTGGTTCTTCCGGGGTAGTGGACGATACGTCTACTTTTCCAGGTAATTTAGCCATCTCAACAGGTGTAACTGGCGCTGACTGCTGCTGGCTCTGCAATCTGGCAAGATCAGCGTTTTGCATATCAATAAGCTTATTTGCTTTATCAATTTGCTCCTCCAGCAGTGAGACTCGTTCTGCAAGCTCCATTTTTTCCAGTTCGGACGATGCGAGCGTCTCCTCGAGCTGGGTTACATTATCTTTATAGGCCTCAATTTCTGACTCAAATTTCTCTCTGTCTTCAGCACTGGCGCCCGTACCAGATGTCTCAGCGCCCTCCACTTTGGCACGCACGATTTCCAGAACGTCGCCCGTACTGGCACTTGCATCTGGCGTCTGGGGTTTGCTTTCTGCCTTTTCGGTAGCAGAAGAAACTTTCTTCTCAGATTCTTCAGCAGTACCGGCCTTTACAGGAGGGGCTGTTGCCATATCTGTCCTGGCTACACTGCGTCCAGTTGCAAGATTATCCTTGTACTCCTGCCATTCTTCCATTTGCGCACGCAGTTCTTCCTGCGCAACAGGACGGCTAGTAGATGATATTTCTTCATCGGACGGAATGTCCAGTGTCTGCCCGACACGAATCATATTAATGTTATTTTGCATAAATGCATTCGGATTTTGCTTGTAAATTGCCATCATCACCTGGGCAATCCCCAAACTTGTCCCTGCCTTAACTCCCTCTGCTATATCCCACAGAGCGTCACCTTTTCTAACTGGCCCAAAGGTACTTCCGGGACGCAGATCAGAATAATTGCTTTCTGTACTGTCTGCCACATCAAGCGGGCCAAGTTTCGGTTTGCCAGTATCTGCTGCGGCAACAGGCGTATCAACTGCAGGGCTGGCAACAGCGGCCTTCTTTTTAGCAGGTGCTTTTTCTGCTGATTTCACCGCAACCGGCTTAGCGGCAGCAGGTGCCTGAATGCGAGCTGGTGCGCCTGTTAGATAAGTCGGAGGATCAAGCAGGGCGGTGTATTCACGCAACATAGAACCGTTTGCCCAGGTGGCTTTAACGATAAAATGCAGAAATGGGTCACGGAATGGCTGCTCGGTATCCAATTTTATTACATCTTTACCATTCACTTTCACAAGAGAAAAACGAATGGCTTTAAGCTGCTCACTTCGATCAATGCCTGCCATGTTAAAGACACTAGCGGATCCGAGTGAAATTTCTAGAGATTGCAATTCCGCGGTCGTTGCTGCGGTCAATTCAATCGTTGCACTCAATGGCGCATCGAGCGCTGAATTCATCGTGAGCTTACCAACGCCAAGTGCGTAGGTTTGTACTGGTAATATGGCAAAAGCTGCCAAACACGCTAATTTAATCCCTTTTACCTTCTGCATGATCTTCTCTTTTTAGTGGCTGTACTTAGTTAAAGAAACGTATTTTTCCTTATTTCGCTTATACTTATAGTTCAATACTACGAAAGTTCTTTATGTTTCGCAACTAACAATAGCTTACAAATAACTTTTTGCCAATATTTCAGCTATTTGGATACTATTTGTAGCGGCTCCTTTTCGCACATTATCGGCGACTACCCACATATCCAGCCCCATTGGATGCGAGATGTCCTCTCTTATGCGGCCGACGTAGACCGGATCGGTGTCAACACCTTCAGTGACAGCTGTTGGATAACCACCATCAACATGTTCGTCAACGACAATTATGCCTTCAGTGCTATCAAGTAGCTCGCGTGCACTTGCCGCACTTATTTTTTCACGTGTTTCTATGTGTATCGCTTCGGAATGGCCAAAAAAGACAGGTACTCGAACCGCTGTAGGATTAACCATAATGCCGTCATCAGAAAATATCTTACGGGTTTCCCAGACCATTTTCATCTCTTCACGGGTATAGCCGTTGTCCTCAAAAACATCAATTTGGGGTAATACATTGAAGGCAATCTGCTTCGGGTATACCTTTGCTTCGACACTTTTACCGCCCAGCAGGGCGGCTGACTGGCCTGCCAGCTCTTCAATTGCCGATTTACCAGTACCGGAAACCGCCTGATAAGTGCAGACATTTATACGACTGATACCTACCTCATCATAAATAGGCTTCAGTGCCACCAGCATTTGTATGGTTGAACAATTCGGGTTGGCAATAATACCGCGTGCCTTATAGTCAGCAATCGCCTGCGGGTTCACTTCCGGAACAACAAGGGGGATATCATCATCGTAGCGGTAGTGTGAAGTGTTGTCCACGACCACACAGCCGGCTTCAACCGCCCTGGGGGCATATTTTTCAGAAATGCTGCCACCTGCAGAAAACAGACCTATCTGCACTTTTGAAAAATCAAAACTGTCGAGGTCTTCAACAACCAGCATCCTGCCGCCAAAATCTACCCGTTTACCCGCTGAGCGACTGGACGCCAGCGGATAGACATTGCCGACAGGAAAATTTCTTTCATGTAATACGCGCAACATGGTTTCACCCACAGCCCCTGTGGCACCAACTACTGCAATATCAAATACTTTGCTCATTTATCTATTCCAAATTCTATAGTAATCTTTCCAGTACTGCATCACCCATGGCAACAGTTCCGATTGAATTATCATCATCGCTGATGTCCGGGGTGCGCAGACCATCGTCCAGTACGGCCTCTACCGCCTTTTCAACCTGATCAGCAAAGCCAGCTTCACCCAGTGTGTAACGCAGCAACATGGCGACAGACAGAATCGTGGCCAATGGATTTGCAATGCCCTGCCCGGCAATATCCGGTGCGGAACCATGTATTGGTTCGTACATGCCTTTGCCCTGTGCATCCAGTGAGGCGGATGGCAGCATGCCAATCGATCCAGTAAGCATAGCCGCTGCATCGGACAATATGTCACCAAACATGTTCTTGGTCACCATGACATCAAATTGCTTTGGTTCACGGACCAGCTGCATGGCGGCGTTATCGACGTACATATGCGAGAGCTCAACCTCTGGATATTTTTCACCTACCCGGCTGACCACCTCGCGCCATAGCTCAGACACTTCCAGCACGTTGGCCTTGTCCACTGAACATAGCCGTTTATCGCGCTTCATCGCAATATCGAAGGCAGAGTGTGCAATACGCTCAATTTCTGCCTCATTATAGACCAGTGTATTGAACCCTTCCCGTTGCCCGTTGTCCAGAGTGCGGATACCCCGTGGAGTACCGAAATAGATACCACCTGTCAGTTCACGGACAATCATAATATCCAGCCCAGACACAATTTCAGGCTTCAGGCTGGATGCACCGGTTAATGCCGGGTACATCAATGCCGGTCGCAGATTGGAAAACAATTGCAGTTCAGACCTGAGACCAAGCAGTGCGCGTTCAGGTCGCAGCTCTCTATCAAGCGACTCGTACTGCGGTCCTCCGACCGCTCCCAGCAGGATCGCATCTGCCTGCCGGGCCATAGCCAGTGTTGCCTCAGGCAAAGGATGTCCAGTTTCATCATAAGCCTTACCACCAACTTTAGCCTGTGAAATCGCAATATCAAGCCCGGACTCGTCACGCAACAACTCCAGCACTCTCACTGCCTGCTCAACGATCTCAGGACCTATACCGTCACCTGGCAGGACCAGTATTTGTTTAGTCATATACCCAGTAAACCTCTTTAGTTAAAAGTCTGATAGAAAGTATCGTACTGACCTGTATTTTTGAAGACCTTTATTTGTTTGTTCGTCATCGCCAGGAACGCAGTGATGAAACAATCTCATGTGACTGATTATAAGCAAAGGGATTGCCGCGCCAGGCTCGCAATGACAGCTTCCTCTTATTAAGAAACTACCCTGAAAACTTCAACAATCTACGTCCGTGAACAACCACGGTGTAATCTTGCTGCGAGTTTTCTCATAGGCACGTATTTCATCCATATGCTGTAAAGTTAAAGCGATGTCATCAAGTCCTTCCAACAGGCAATGCTTACGATACTTGTCGACATTAAACGTTATTTTACTGCCATCTGCCGTTATAATTACCTGTTCCTGCAGATCCACCCTGAGCTTGTACCCTGTCGTATCCATAACATCTTTAAATAGCTTATCAACAAGCTTTTCATCAAGAACTATCGGTAAAATGCCATTTTTAAAGCAATTATTAAAGAATATGTCTGCAAAGCTCGGTGCTATTATCACCCTGAACCCGTAATCCTGCAGCGCCCAGGGGGCATGCTCCCGCGATGAGCCACAACCAAAATTCTCACGCGCCAGCAATATCCGGGCACCCTGGTAACGGGCCTGATTAAGTACAAAACCCTCGTTCAAAGGCCTGTTACTATTGTCCTGACCCGGCTCACCAATATCCAGGTAGCGCCATTCATCAAACAGATTAGGACCGAACCCACTGCGTTTGATCGATTTCAGGAATTGCTTTGGGATGATTGCATCGGTATCGACGTTCGGGCGGTCCATTGGTGCAACAATGGCGTCTACTGCAATAAATTTTTCCATATCAGTTCTCCAGTGATGCCGGGTCTATAAAATGCCCGGCAATAGCAGCAGCGGCAGCCAATGCCGGTGAAACAAGATGTGTCCTGCCGCCGCGGCCCTGACGACCCTCAAAATTCCTGTTCGAGGTAGAGGCACATCGCTCTCCTTCTTGAAGTCGGTCTGCATTCATCGCCAGACACATTGAACAACCGGGGTCCCGCCATTCAAAGCCGGCTTCAGTAAACACCCTGTCCAGCCCTTCCTGTTCAGCCTGTGCCTTGACCAGGCCAGAACCGGGCACCACTATCGCCAATCTGATGGTAGCAGCAAGCTTACGGCCCCGGACAACTTCAGCGGCGGCACGAATATCTTCGATACGGGAGTTGGTGCATGAACCAATAAATATCTTATCCAGTGAAATATCTGATATCGCCACCCCTGGCTCCAGTCCCATATAGGCCAGCGCATTGATCATGCCTTCGCGTTTTACCGGATCAGCCTCCTGTTGAGGATCAGGCACGCTGTCGCCTATCGACACGACCATTTCAGGCGATGTTCCCCAGCTAACCTGCGGCCGGATATCGGCGGCATTGAGAAAAACCTCTTTATCAAATACAGCGTCCGCATCTGAATGCAGGCCTTGCCAGTACGCCTCCGACTGCTCCCTGTATTCTTCAGCGGGAGAATAAGGGCGTCCACGCACATAGTCGATAGTCTTCTCATCAACCGCGACCAGCCCTGCCCGGGCACCGGCTTCTATCGTCATATTGCACAGGGTCATGCGACCTTCCATACTCAATGCTCGAATAGCCGATCCGGCAAATTCAATAGTGTATCCTGTGCCGCCGGCTGTCCCTGTTTTCTCAATAATGGCAAGCACTATATCCTTCGCTGTTATGCCGTCAGACACCTCTCCTTCTACCGACACACGCATGTTCTTTGCCTTTTTCTGAATCAAACATTGCGTTGCCAGCACATGTTCTACTTCAGAAGTACCAATACCCATGGCCAAAGCAGCAAAGGCACCGTGTGTAGAGGTGTGCGAATCGCCACAGACTACCGTCATGCCCGGCAAGGTGGCACCCTGCTCCGGCCCGATAACATGAACGATGCCCTGACGCGGATCATTCATACCAAACTCGGTAATACGAAAATCCACACAATTTTGATCAAGCGTCTCCACCTGTAAACGTGATACAGGGTCAACTATCCCTTTCTGACGCTCGGTTGTCGGCACGTTGTGATCCGGAGTTGCCAGGTTTGCTGCTGGACGCCAAAGACGGCGCCCCGCTAGGCGTAAACCTTCAAAGGCCTGCGGTGATGTCACTTCATGAACCAGATGGCGATCAATATAAAGTAAAGCAGTATTATCTTCCTGCCGAACTACATGACTATCCCACAACTTGTCATACAGGGTTTTGCCAGCCATCTGAATCACTCCACTTTTCATCATTTAGGTTGCAGGAAATTATGACACAGGTTATAAATTACATAAATTCATCATTTTTATAATATCAATTCTATTTTGGAATGAGTCAAGGATAGGATTCAAAAATAATTGATTGAGAACGCACATGGATGAATCACAGCTCAAGGCCTTTGTTGCCATAAATAAGTATGGTTCCTTTACCGCTGCAGCAAACAGCCTGCATCTAACACAACCGGCTATCAGTAAACGCGTTGCTGCGCTGGAATTACAGCTTGGCAGCCCATTATTCGACCGTATAGGAAGAAATGTCCGATTGACGGATACCGGGCATAAGTTGCTTCCATTAGCTGAGAGCATGCTAATTTCCTTCAGTAATTTACGTAAAACTGCTGACAATATGAAGCAAGAGATTACAGGCAGCCTAAGCCTGGGTACCTCACACCATATCGGCCTGCACCGCTTACCGCCGGTATTACGCCAATACACGAAGCGATACCCGGATGTCGAGTTGTCATTGCATTTTGTGGACTCGGAAGACGGTGTTCAGGGGGTTGAAAGCGGCCGACTGGAAATGGCCATCATCACCCTACCCTCCAGCACACCTCAATCACTCACCGCGACACAGGTCTGGGATGACCCGCTGGCTCTAGTAGTCGGCAAAATGCATGAGCTGGCAGGCAAAGATTCCGTCGCTGTAGAAGAACTTGCCAGACACGAGGCGATACTGCCTGGCGTCAACACCTACACCCGGGCATTGCTGGAGGAAAAGCTTGCATTAACGGGTTACAGACTGCGTATCGGTCTGTCGACCAACTTTCTTGAAACCAACAAAATGATGGCCAGCATCGGCCTTGGATGGACCATCATACCGGACACCATGCTTGATGAAACTGTCGTTAAATTGCAGATAAAAAACATGGATCTTCGTCGAAAACTTGGATATGTGACGCATAATGACATGACTTTGTCTAATGCTACGAAGGCCATGATTGGCCTGTTGGATAGTATTTGAGTTTTTTTCTATATTTGGGAGATTGGTGTTACCTTCCAAAGGTATTACAATCCTGTAAATCACCATTCTTAACACCTCTGGCAAACCACTCTACACGTTGTTTGGAACTGCCATGAGTAAAGGTGTGGGGTATAGCGAAACCCTGTGACTGTTTTTGCATCCTGTCATCACCGATGGAAGCCGCAGCAACCATTGCTTCTTCGAGGTCGCCTTCTTCCAGGATATCAAACTGTGCATGAGCGTGATGCGCCCAGACACCTGCATAGCAATCAGCCTGCAGCTCAACACGCACTTGCAGTTGATTCTTTTTGGCCTCTCCCCATACCTGTTGTTTTGCTCTTTGCACCTTATCCAGTGTACCTTCCAGGTATTGCACATGATGGCCAATTTCGTGTGCGAGCACATAGGCTTGTGCAAAGTCTCCCCCTGCCCCATGCTGACGTTTCAAATCCTCGAAGAAGCCCAGATCAACATAGATTTTTCTATCTTCAGGGCAATAGAACGGTCCCATGCGAGAACTGGCCGGTCCACAGCCACTTGTTGTCGACCCGCGATACAACACCAGAGTCGGAGAGGGATAGCGCGCTTCTGCCTGTGCAAAGATCTTTGACCAGATTGCTTCAGTGTCGGCATGTACTGTTTTAATAAATGCAGCCTGCTCATTATCCAGTTCTTCATTAACAGGTGTGGAACTGCCACCCCCCATCAAAGAAGAGAAATCAATAAAATTACCAAAATAAACCACTGCACCAATACCCAATATGGCGAGGCCAAGCTTTGAATGCAGCAGTTTTTTGATTATCGGCCAGAAAAAAAGAATTGTTCCAACGGAAGGCAAAGCTCTACGTACACCGCCAGTGCTACTTCTTCTGTCATCAACGTTTGTGCTTTGTTTTCTTTTTCGCCACTTCATTTTATGGAGTAATACCTTAGGGAATCTCTAATTAATTCTGGACGAAGTAGATTGCGATTTAAAATTTTCAGTTTTGAGGCGGAAATTGCACGTAATAGCTAGCTATTGCGAAGATTTTCAACGAAAAAGACTGGATATTTTAAACGTAAGATACGAGTTCATGAATTGATCAGAGGTTCCTCAGTGCGGTCAAATGATTGATATGTTGTATCATGCTGTAATAATTCTCGTCGATTAAACTCTTTGTCGCAACCCTGATCAAGGTACTGAACACCTCGCGCATGAACTGCGACAAGCCCAGTTCAATTCGAGCAAAATAATAAAAGAAACCAGAGACTAATCCATCAAAAACACATCCGGCCAGTTATCATTACCCGTATGAAAAGTCAGGCGAACCGCCGATTCTGCTGGTGCGCCCACCTGCCAGAGGAATATCTCATAATCAGCACTATCATGCTCATGACCGCCTTTGCTGGCGGCGAAAACTAGATATTTTTCATCATTTGACAGTTTTGGAAAATACTCATGACTGAATTCACCAGGCATATCCAGCCACGGTGTGGACTTGCCAGTCGCAGGGTCATAAAGATAAAAGGCATTTTTCATCTTGCCACCATAATCCACATAGTAAAGAAAGCTCGCATCCCTGCTCCAGGTAAGCTGACAGCCGTCTGAGATTCTCCTGAGATTCCCGTACATATCGACAATGGCCGTCATGTGCTGGCCATAGCGCAACGTTACGGCCATTTTATTGCTATGCGTGTTGTATGCCGGTGTTTGCAACCCTGCGCTCTTTTTGACGTCGCCATTGCCGCTGGTGAAAAGAATGCGCTCCTCTCCTGTTTCGACATTAATTTCAGCCAGGTTCATGACATTGCGCTGAAAATATACCTTTTTTCCATCGATAGACCAGGTGGGGGTATTGGCATTTTTGGCCAGTTCCCGTTCCTCCCCTGTCTGAAGATCGAGTAGTATTACGTCCCATAGTTCCTGATTACGCTGCGATACCCAGGGTTTTTGTGAGCGGGAAAATACAACATATCTTCCATCTGGTGAGATTCGTGGAAAATACTCAGTATGGGGATGTGTGGTCAAACGTGAAATTTTTCTTTCCGGCAAGTCCATTTTAAGTATGTCGTGATTACCAAAACGGTTTGAGCTCCAGACAATAAACCCACTTGGCAATTCTGCTGCCTGGGCCACTTTCTCCATCATGACAGACATACCTGCAGATGGTGGGGTACGCCGACCCTGCTTAAGCTGCCAACGCAGAAAACCCGCCGTCGCCACCGCCACTACCACCACAACGGAAATAACAATCAATACAATACGCCTGTTACTCATAGCTCTTTGCCTCTTTCAAGCCTGGCACCTATTCTCACCCTTCTGCAGAAAAAAGCCCAGCAAGCCAAGGCCACCGAGCGTGTAATCCACCAGCTGGGAGATCAGATGTATGACAAACATAACAATTAAAGTATCTGCAGCGGCAAAACCCTGCATTGAAAAGGCCAGCAGACCTCCTCCTTCATAGGTGCCAAAACTCATAAACGTCGGCAAAGGTAAACTGGCAGCTGCTTCTGCAGAAATGAAGGCGGGTAATACCTGCCACCAGGGCAACGCTGAAAACTCGGGAAAGCTGGCGGTTGTAACAGCAACAAACAGAATATAGAGCCCACTGTATTTGAACACACGAATTCCGATCGATTGTGCCATAGTCAGCGACAAAAGCTCTCTTGTCTGTACGCGTCGGATTGACATGCCAACTTCTATCAAAAATCGAGCAAAACGTTGCAGAAGCTTTATCCTGGTAAATTCAATCATCCGGTAAAACCATTGGCTCAACGGTACTGCCATATAAATAATGAGGACTGCCACAAATACCAGTAACGACGTAGCCAACAAGGCATGGCCAAGGGAAATTCCGGACTGTGAGGCTGTAATGATGCTTGCAAGCACCAGCACAAACAATAGAACAGCCAGCGCCATAACGTCAAGGACTACACTGATAAACAGAGTCGAAAGACAGGCTGAAACCGGCACATGAACAGAGCGGTTTAGCATCAGGACATAACTCGCTTCTCCAATTCTTGCGGGCACCATGTCGACAAACATGTTGCGAGCCAATGTAACAAAAAACATAAAAGTGATGCCCGGTACCGGGCTGTTCTCATCTGCTTTAAGCAAAGATCGATAACGCATGGCTCTGAGCAGAGTTTGCGAAATCGTTGTAAGGATATAAAAGGAAGCCAGCCACCAGGATGTGTTCTGTAAAACATCTGAAATAGTATGCGCATCCTTTAACTGCTTTCCTGAGGAAACAATCCACCAGAGCAGGAAAAGGATCAATATCGAAACGGCAGCCGATACCAGCACTCGCCATCTAGACAGGCGATCAATTTTTTCTGGTGGGAGCTTGTTATTTACGG
The DNA here is from genome assembly GCA_048550195.1 of Arenicellales bacterium. Taxonomy (GTDB): domain Bacteria; phylum Pseudomonadota; class Gammaproteobacteria; order BMS3Bbin11; family BMS3Bbin11; genus BMS3Bbin11. The sequence goes on along the minus strand of JBLYYR010000111.1, from coordinate 30,895 downwards.
TATTCATATTTCTAGAACTGCACATCATAGTATGAATTGCTGAACTGGAGTAGTTATTAGGGGATAAAACCCGTTAACGAGGTACCTGTGATTCCCTGAAAATACAATATACTTTAAATCAAGACTTGAAAATATCGGGGTTGGGTTTAGACTTAATCAGAACAAAAAGCATTTATTAAACGTTTCTCAGGCAACGGATAGGAAATGACATTCAGGAAATATATTCAGCTACTGGCAGAGCAAATTGGCATGCATCAGATCCCTGTGGTCTATTCTGCGAATGAAATTCGTTTTTTTCTTGCTGAGGATGCAGTGCATCATAAATTCGTTACCAAACTTGTTCGAGATCTCTATAAAAAGAATAGTTGCGGACACCTTGATGCATGCATAGACCCTGAAATAACCATTTCTATGCTCGAAGCTACCCGGGCAACCCTGTTGATTCAAAATGATGCTGACATTTGCAAAGTAAGCCTGATGAATCAGCTCTGTGAAGTCTCAACTGCTGTCCTCAACAACGAAACACAGCCCGTAATGAAAACCGGGTAGTTCTATTAATTCAACAGCACTGGTTTTTCTGCTTCCCGTATATCGGTATTACTCTCAGGGAGCAGGAAGTTTACATCCCAGTCTGCCTCTATCAGTGCATCAGCAAACAGCTTACTTATCGAATGGAGCAGTTGCTGTTGCAGGGCCAGGTCGATACCTGATCCCTGCTCAGGGTACATGCACAACATCGGGTTACCGTCAGGTGTTTGCTTCACCGTTAATTTACTAAGTAGCACCGGCTCATTTCCAAGCGGCAAATTCTTCGGCTGAGACTCGAAAGACCTGGCAAAATCAGCTTTAGACAAGGCATCTTCATGCTGAAATGTCATCACCGCATTCTGATTTTTCTGTTCTGAATATTCCTGAACTTCTTCCGACGAATGTAAAAGCTCTAACAAGGCCGCTACAAGTACTTTTGAGTAACGCCGGGTTATCCAGAAGCGAAACTCTGAAGCATCTTCAGTATTTAACCGCAGGACGATACGGTCTTCAATTGAAGAAAAGCGAATTTGTATCTGATTAATCCGGGACATGTCATTCTCCTTAAACAGATTATGCCGTGACTCTGGGTTCGCCGCCACCCTGTTAAGATTATAGATCAAGGATTAAGAATGTAATATAAAGTTAGCTTTCTGCATCATTTGTCCTGAAGCTTGAAACTTACCTCCCAATCACTTAAAGTCGCCAGCCTCAGGATTTCTACTGGATACCATCCAGTAGGATGAAATGGGAAGCCGGTTCAATTCCGGCGCTGCCCCCGCAACGGTAAGTGAGGGAAGTCTTCTAAGCAGCCACTGTGCAGTATGAATGTATTTAATCGTTCTAATCGCATGGGAAGGCAGACGACTTCAATGCTCACAAGCCCGGAAACCAGCCTGAGACTAAACCCCGGCAAGTCAACTTCTATCGAATCATGACCTGCGGGAAACCTTTCACTTCTTCATGTGTACGGCGGGTACACTAAGGACATAATATGCAAAATATTACCTGTATTTCAGCGGTTACCGCTGCCATCACCTCTCTTCTAACACTGTCGCCTGTTATCTCTCTGGCAGATCAGAATCAAACTAATACGAACGATATTGATAACCCGGTCATTGTCACTGCAACACGTACAGCTACCCATGCTGATCAGGTACTTGCAACAAGTACCGTGATAAACCGTAAGGAAATTATTGAGTCTCAGGCACTTTCTGTCGCCGATGTATTGCGCACCAAAGCAGGTATAGATATTGCCAGCAATGGTGGGCCAGGTCAGACTTCATCTATTTTTATCCGTGGTGCTGAAAGTGATCACACTCTCCTCATGATTGATGGCGTCAAGATCAACCCGGGCACTATAGGCGTTGCAGCCATACAGAATATCCCCCTGAATATGATTGACCGTATTGAAGTCATTATGGGGCCTCGTTCCACCCTCTATGGTTCTGATGCACTGGGTGGCGTCATTCAAATATTTACCCGTCAGGGTGAGACCACAGAAGCGGGCTGGCGATTTGGCAGCTTCAACACTCAGGAACTCTCTGCCAGCTTTCATCGTAAAGATGGTGATGTTCGTCTTGGTATTGATTTATCTGGCGCTCGTACAGACGGTTTTCCCACCCGCACTGAAGCCGATAATGACAGCCCGTACAAAAATGACAGCATTAACCTGAAACTGGGCAATACCTTTGGCAATACAGACCTTGATTTCCAATTCATTGGCAGTCGTGGGCGAACAGATTATTATGATTTCTTTCTAACCCCGGTTGCTCAGGATTATACAAATTCAACCTCGTCTCTGAAGGCAAATATCAATGCTATGGAAAATTGGGTAAGTAAGATTAAACTCAGCTACTTCAAAGATGATATCCAGCAAAGACAATCAACTGATTTCCTGAAAACTACCCGCTATGAACTGGACTGGCAGAATGATATCGTCATAGGTACCGCAAATCTTGTAACAGCCGGCTTACAGACCTATCGGGAAAATGCCAAATCACTGTCCTTCGGTGCCGGGTTTGATGAAGACACAGATACCGTTGGCATCTATGTACAGGATCAGTTCGAATCTGGAGCCAATCAAATTACCGCAGGCCTGCGTTACACAGACTATAGTGCTTTTGATGGAAAAACGACCGGTGAACTGAGCTATGGTTATCAGGCCAGCCAGGCAACGAAGCTGATCGCATCCCTTGCTACCGGTTTCCGTGCTCCAGGCAGCACAGATCGTTTTGGCTTCGGTGGCAACCCGGATCTGGCACCAGAAACATCAACAAGCATTGAACTGAGTGCTCGCGTCAATCCTTCATCAGTCCATCGCACACGGGTAAGCGTCTTCCAGAATGAAATTGACAACCTGATAAACTTTGTCGACCCGGATGGATTCAATGGCCCAATTCCAGGACGTAATGAAAATATTGATGAAACCCGTACTCGTGGTATTGAACTCGTCTATTCGTTTCGCAAAGGGCCGTACGTGGTTGATGCCGATGCAACCTACCAGGACCCAAAAGACCTGACGACAGACAAGCAGCTGGCGCGCCGGGCAAAAGAAAAGTACAGCCTGACAGGACGCTATGTCGGCAGTAGTTATTCAGCAAGCGCCCAGCTAACATATACCGGTGAGCGCCCTGATTCCGCATACAGCGACATCATTCTTGATGCCTTTAGCATACTAAACCTTTCAGCAACCAAATCATTTGGCAAGCTGATTCATGTTGGCCTGCGCCTGGAAAATATCACCGATGAGGAATATCAACTTGCCGATGGATTTAACACAGCAGGTCGTTCTGCCTTTTTTGATATACGGTACATGAATATTCGTTAACAGTATGCAAGAAAACCATCCCGCAAAATCGAGTAAGCCAACTACCTTACTGGGGTGGTTTGTACTTCTTTCTGTGCTGGCACATGGAATTTTTCTTGCCATACCAGATAACAAATCTGAAAATAAACTATATGTAGACTTTGCAAGCCCACTCCAGGTTACTGTGATTTCCTCACGATCGTCTCCAGGTTCAAAGCAAATAACTGCAACGGAGAATAAGCCGGAAATTATCCAACAGGCACCTCAACAAAAACCTGTTACTGAAATTAAGACTACGGCTTTACCTCTTTCCGTTAAACCAACCGGTAAAGTTGACACTGACAACAAAAATAGCACGCAAAGTCTTAAACCTGAGAAAAACATTTCTCCCAGAAGTAATTCTGTTAAATCTTCTGTTCACAGCAACAATGATACTGAAATATTAACTGATGATAAAACAGCTAATTCAGCAACGGCTAACGTAAAAAATATTCCATTGAATCACCTGAGACAACAGCTGAAAGAAATCATCAGAGCACGATTCACCTATCCGCGTTTGGCACGGCGCATGGGTTGGGAAGGTCTGGTTGGCCTGTCATTACACATTGAGGATGATGGCTCACTAAATCAGGTACGCGTCGCCCGCTCATCCGGGCACAGGGTGCTCGATGAAAATGCGCGAAAAACAATACAGAGTATCGGCAGACTCCAGGTTGCATCCAACTTGACCATACAGGCGGCAGATACTGAAATAGAAGTGCTATATCGTTTAACAGACTAAACTACGTGTTACGATATACGTATTGTATTTTATCTAAATGCGTACGCCTAAGATCTAATACCGTTAACCATTGAAACTCATTCTGCTCATGCACAAGAATCACGACCAACTCATAGTAGGATAAAAACCATGGGCTACCGACTTTCAAAAATCTACACACGTACAGGCGATGACGGTACAACAGGAATCAGCGATGGATCGAGGATAGATAAGGACTCCCTTCGCATTTCAGCTATAGGCAGTATTGATGAACTTAATAGCCTGCTTGGCCTAATCGTTTGTGAAGAAATTGATCAAGATAGTCATGACCTATTGACAGAAATACAACACCACCTGTTCGATATGGGAGGTGAATTGAGCATGCCTGACCAAAAAATCATGCAACCCGAATCAATAACATGGCTTGAACAGCAATTAGACCGCATGAACCAGGAGCTTGATCCACTTGAGGATTTTATCCTGCCTGGCGGATGCAGGGCTGCTGCAATTAGTCATGTTGCCCGCAGCGTGTGTCGACGAGCCGAACGAGATGTAGTTAGCCTGTCACGATCTGATGAAGTATCAACAGTTGTCTCTGGCTACCTGAATAGACTGTCTGACCTGTTATTTGTCATGGCTCGTTTTATTAACAAAGCCAGCGGCCAGCCCGATGTTCTCTGGCAACATAGCAAGAAAAAGCCCCGGTAACTTGAAACTTGGTACTTCAATTTAATCCATATACTGCACCACAAACTTCATCAACAGCTTCAAGCAAACGTGGTGTCTGCCGGAATGCAGTATTTTCATCAAAACTGACAAATCCAATCGTACTGTAATCATTGATCTGATAAAATTTCTTACGAGCATCATAATCATTGCTTGTCGTTTTCTGTCTTAACAGGACATACGCGACATCTCTGCTTAATATTGACTCCAGATCTGTAATTATTGCTCCCTTGTCCATATTTGAAAAAATATTTTTCAAGCCACACAGTTGCAGACCTGCTGCAAATGGATCTCGGTTAGTCAGGCCCATCAAGGGCTGTGATGAGATCTCAATAAAAACCCGATAAACTGCCTGATCCCTGTACTTATCAGAAATCGTCTTCAGTTGTTTATTAAACAGCTCAATCATCGTTGATGACCGCTGCTGCCGGTTTAGTAATTCACCCAGAATTTTTAATGATTCAGGAATATCTTCCAGTGACTCGCTCTTGATACTGACAACTCGAAGACCAAGTTCTTTCAATTTTTTAATATCTGCGTCTCGTGACCCTCTTTGCCATGCGAGCACAAGATCCGGTTTAATTGATAGAATTTGTTCTATATCCAGCCCCGAAGCACTGCCTATACGTGGAATATAATTTACCTGTTGCGGGTAATTACTGTGCTCTACTACTCCGACTAGCTGGTGTCCTGCGCCAAGGGAAAATACAAGCTCTGCCAGGTGGGGAGAAAGTGTAACGATGCGTTGCGGTTCTATCTGAGCGGCCACTGCAGTTGAGGAATGTGCAAAAATAAAAAAATGCACGATGCATAGCATTATGCCCTTCTCTATCAAACCAGTGCTATTAAATTTCAACGAACTTCATCCGCAGGTGCCAGCATCCTTAAACTAACCCGGTATAAGCACACACTGATCGTGCAATACAAATACGATGTTACAAATCATTCAGCCATGGGGTGACAACTTCCAGCAGGGCCTCACCCTGATCAGTGAAATAATGATTTGCATTCGGCACGGTCACCTGAGCTGACTTCTTATTACCTGCCTTTTTTATTGCAGACAGTCGCTCGGGCGCACCTCTTTTCACTGCAGGGTATTCATCCTGCCCGAACACATCAAGAACGGGTACTTTTATTTGTTCCAGCGGGAAAGGCTTTTGCATCGGCTGCTTATAATCAACGGCCCCCATACCTATACCAATAAAGGCATCAAGATCTCGCAGATGCCCTGCATCTACCCAGGCCATTGCCATGTGTACACTGCAACTGTGCGCGATCAATATTATCTTTTTATTTGCCTTTTCTTTCAGAAAATCAATGGCGGCGTCAATTCTTGGGAAGGCTTCCGGAAAGATCTCCACGTAGTCATAATATTTTGCCTCCTTTTCCAGTACCGGCATCTGTATTGAAAAGGTGTTCCAGCCTCGCTCTGCCAGTCCTACACGCAAGGGATTGGCGACATCACCCCAGTCTGGATGAAAACCGCGTCCATGCATGATAATAACAGCTCCTTTTGCCTCATCGGCCACGGTGTAAATCCCCAGAAATTCATGATCACCTGATTTCAGGAATACCGCATCACCGTCAATGATGCTGTCGATGATTTCACTGGCCAGGCGTTTTTCCCGATCAATGTCAGAGGCAGTAACTGACATACTGAACAGGATCAGGATAAAAACTACAGGCATTAGAATTCTGCGCATATCAACCTCATTAGCACAATTATTAGTGAGTGGAGTTTATACATGTCCCTGCCTAAAAAGACAGAAAAAAATGAATCAATTAATCCTGTATCAGCAGGAGTAATACCTGCAAATATTTTATCACCAGCTCGCTACAGGGTAATTCAGGAGTCTTTACCCATGAGGAACTTGATGCGATTTACATAGTGGCGTGTCTGCAATGGGACATGCTGCTTGATGTCATCCCAGCCCTCTACATTTTTCTTTTGTTGCTTTGTCTTTTTGAGAACTTTCGATATCTTACCGTGACCCGCATTATAACTGGCAAATGTCATGTACAGATCATTTTCAGGCGTCGATTGTTTTAATTTCATTTTCCAGCGTTTGTAGAGAATACGGTCATAGAATATTCCAGCAGCGATGTTCCATCGCGGGTCTGACAAGGTGCCGGAGGACAGATACGGGCTCTTTTTGTGAATATCTGCATAGGTGCTGGGCAATATTTGCATTACACCCACCGCACCTACACTGCTACGAGCTTTGTCACGCAGGCCTGATTCAGCTATCCCCTGGGACTTAAACCAGCGCCAATCAAAGTTTGGGCCAAAGTAGCGTTTGGTGTATTTACGAAAATGATGGTCGTATTTTGTCGTCCATGCCTTCGATTTTAAATCGTGGCGTACGCTATTGGCTGTCGCATACGCAATACCAGGCAACAATATAATAACTACCAGGGTAGCTAGTAGACTCCGACCCTGCATCAGTTTAGACCTAGCCCAACCACTAGCCCCAGCGCAATACCGATACCGATAAACATGCCCATTACCATCAAACCGACAGCGGTATTTCCGTTTTTTAACTCTTTGCCTATGCTGAAATTAACAGTGTGGTTAAACAGTTTGCAGCCCAGCCACATGAAACCGAGAGTGACAAACCCTCCCATGATGGCATACAGGAAATTCAGTATGAGTGGATCCATTAACACAGCCCCCTGATATATGAATATTTACCAACATTACACTAAGATCTATCAGAAAGCATAGTCTTAGATTGGAAAACCTTCAACCATTCGAAGTTCGAAGCATTCAACCGTAAAACCTAATACGTAAAACGTAAAACGTAAAACGTTTTTTATCAGGCAAGCTGATCATCGGCGACATGATAGCGTGGGTCTTCTATCATATTGACTTCTACCAGGTCACCGGCTTTCTTCAATAATTTTATGCACTCAGGACTGAGGTGACGTAAATGAAGACGCTTTTCAACATTGAGATAGCGTTCTGCAAGCGTATCGATTGCCTCAATTGCCGAATGATCGTATACGCGTGAATTCTGGAATTCCACTACGACATCGTCCGGGTCATTTTTCGGGTCGAATAGATCCTGAAAATTCTTGACCGAAGCAAAAAATAACGGCCCTTCCAGTTCATAGACCTTGCCTTCCATTTCATTTATATAACTTTTGACATTAATATGTTTTGCATGCTGCCAGGCAAAGACAAGCGCAGAGACGATCACGCCTACCACTACAGCGATGGCCAGGTCAGTCGCAACAGTCACTCCGGAAACCAGTATCAGTATAAATGCATCACTGAGTGGGATTTTACCGATAATACGGAAACTGGACCATTCAAAGGTACCAATCACAACCATGAACATCACTCCCGTCAGTGCAGCCAGAGGGATCATCTCAATAAGGCCTGATGCATACAGGATAAATGCCAGTAAAAAAAGAGCAGCTGAGATTCCGGATAACCGCCCCCGGCCACCGGAGTTAACATTAATCATGCTCTGCCCGATCATGGCACAACCGCCCATGCCACCAAACATGCCCGTCACAGAATTCGCTACACCCTGGCCTACACATTCCTTGTTGCCACGGCCGCGGGTGTCAGTGAGTTCATCAATCAGACTAAGTGTCAGCAAGGACTCTATCAGGCCAACTGCAGCCAGAATAATTGAATATGGCAGGATAATTATTAATGTCTCCCAGCTGAATGGCACCATAGGGATATGAAACTGCGGCAGGCTTCCCGCGATTGAAGCCAGGTCGCCAACAGTGCGACTGTCCATGCCAAGTACAATTACCAGCAGGCTGACGACAAGAATCGCCGCCAGTGAAGATGGAATAGCCTTCGTCAGCTTTGGCAGGTAACGTATGATTGCCATGGTCAACATTACCAGGCCCAGCATGATCCAGAGTTGCTCACCCTGCAGCCATTGCATGTCACCATTGCTGTCTTTGGTCTGAAAAGTACTGAGTTGTGCCAGAAAAATGACAATTGCCAGACCATTAACAAAACCCAGCATTACCGGGTACGGTACCATGCGAATGAATTTACCTAGACGCAATACGCCGACCAGCACCTGGATCAAGCCCATCAGCACGACAGCTGCGAACAGATATTCAACGCCATGCTGGGCCACCAGGCTAACCATGACCACCGCTAATGCACCGGTAGCACCGGATATCATCCCCGGGCGGCCGCCTATTACAGCAGTGATCAACCCCACCATAAAGGCGGCATACAGACCTACCAGCGGTTCAACGCCTGCAACAAAGGCAAATGCGACAGCCTCCGGAACCAGTGCCAGGGCAACCGTCAGCCCGGACAGGATGTCATTTTTCGGGCAGCCGAGCTCGGTGCATTCAAAGTTGAACAGCATGATTTACCTCTGATCTTTCAGGTGGAAAAGGAAAAGCCGCTCATATTAACATATTAGAGTGTTCTAAATTTACAAAACCAGCCTAACAAGATGAATTTTCTTCAGCTTTGAGTTTTGAACTTCCTCACTTAGGTATATTCCAGCGCACGCCAACAGTGTAAGTATTGCTGAGCCCGGCTATATCGGCATCTGAGCCGGTAGTGCTATCGAAGCGGATATTGGCATAGAACATACGATTGAACTGTTTGATACTGTAACGTACCCCCAGCACACCATACTTGACCTGGTAGTTACCTGCCTGAAGCTGGTTATCATTTGGTTTCAGGTAATTCCAGCCACCAGTCACCCACCAGCGTTTATGTAGATTGTATTGTCCGTAGGTTTCCCAGCCCTTTCCATCAAAATAAATCCCATCATCAGTTGTCATGTGATTCCACATCCAGGAAAAGTTTGTAGCCAGGTACCATTTTTCAGTAAACCATTTTGCTCCAAGCAATAGCGACTTATCATCACCATCTATACCAACTGATTTCAATTCTGGCAGATCTTCCTTACCGACCTGTGCATGATTATAAGCAACACCCAGATTGAAATTCTTACGTGTTTCCAGCAAGGCACTAAGACCAAGGGCATACCCATAGTTGAAGCCACTCCCATCACCGTTCGTATCATCAAGAAGGACAGACGGTATTTCCTGACCATGCTGCAGCTGAACATTAAGAGTGAATGGCTTCATTTTTTTGATATGGATGTTCGCAGGTTTAATTAAGATACGTGTTTGCAACACTTCATCCGCACGGCCAGTGCCAGACGGGCCACCATCTGTACCGGCATTGAAGGTTCCACTGGCTGAAGCGCCGGTGCCAGCAAAACGATCGGTAAAACCCGCAACCGAATAATAGGTAGACCAGGCCTTGCCTAGAATTAAAAAGAGATTTGGTGTTTCAAGGTTGGCATAGAGCAGGCGTACAAAAAAATCCCCTTCACCCTCTGATGATGTGGCACCCGGATTAAAAACACTATCCAGACTGCCAAGAAGATTAAAACCCGCTTCAGCTCGACCACTTAGCCAGTAGCCCGGCCTGAACTGCCAGTCACCACTGGCGCCAAGCCGGGAGCCGCCATCATCCAGCGCTCCTCCACTGTCAGTACCACGGTAGCGTATACGCAAACTGGTATAGGCACCAAAATCGTTTGGTTTGCTAACATGTTCTACCGGTGTATCGACCTTGGTTGCCTGGCGCTGTTCGAGTGGATCCTCATTGGCGTCTTTGTCACGTTCACGTGCCTGGTCTTCTTCTGATTCCTTGATGAGGGCTGCTTCCGGGTCAGTTTGCACATCTGTCTGAGCTAATACTTCTCCGTATCCATAGCTTGTAGCCAATAACAGTAAGATGGATGCTATTTTTTTCATTGATCCTGCAGCAGCGTTATTGTTGCTTCAGCCGTAGATTTATTAATCACAAACCGTATTTCACAGTATTCAGTCAGTTCGTCCACTGGCGAGGGGTCATCTGCACAACAGCTCCCGGCGATGATGCCGGTGTAGAAAATGCCTGCTTTCACTTCAATGGCTTCAGGTGTTTCAGACATGTTCAAAATCACGATAGTGAAATCCTTATCGGATACGAAACTGCTTTGCGTCAGGGCCTTTTGCAATAGGAGTTGCTCGCTATCCAGCCCCTCTGCCTCCTCCTTGAATACATCATCAAACCCAGTCGTACCCCATGCCTGCAGTGAATCAGCTAACCTAATCACAGATTTTCACTATCTTTCGAGGCTAGCGGGTATTCCTGCGACAACAGAGCAGTCCGGTAGGCCTGCCAGTCAAACCGGGGACCCGGATCTGTTTTTCTACCCGGGGCAATATCGGCATGGCCATATACATGTTCGGCAGAAAGTGTCGGTATTGCCGAGATTAAGGTACGGGACAGCTCAATCAAAGACTGATACTGGAGGTCTTCAAAAGTATCGTCATCGCAACCTTCCAGCTCAATACCGATAGAAAAATCATTTACAGCTTCACGCTGCATACAGCAGGATTTACCCGCGTGCCAGGCCCGCATGTGAACCGGCACAAACTGCACCAGCTCACCATTGCGATGGATATAAAAATGTGAAGAAACTTTAAGCTCTGAGATCTCGTTAAAGTAACAATGCCTGGATACCTCAAGTTCATTACAGAAAAATTGTTCGACAAAATCTCCACCGTATTCACCTGGCGGCAGGCTGATGGCATGAATGATCAATGCTTCAATATCCATACCTTCAGGCCGCTCATCACAATTTGGCGATGAGCGTTGTCTGGCCGTCTTAAGCAGGACGCTTGCAGTATCCAGATCTGAAGACATCTACTGTTTTTCTGTTGATTTTTGTGACACGGTTATTAATAAGATATTACAGTCTCTCAATGTTACAGCAGGCGTAATTATAGCGGAACAGACTGATACAGGTCTCTTGCCCGACAGGCTTTATTTTTTTCGTAGGAAGTAAACCTAGCTGGATAATTCCCATTTATGCGGTGGGTTCAGAACACCTCTGTGCGGATCAGTGTCCTGTATAACCAGGGGGTATACATGCCAATGGTAATCGTAAACACGCCCCCAGTCAGCCGCGTAGGCACCAACGTCCACAAAATACTTGCCTGCTGTTAAATCAAGCCTGTCGAAATGTACGCGTACAGTGCCATTGTCTGCAATATCGGGCATCTCCAGATGAGCCGTGTTGGTATCAAGACATATTTCCCCTTTTTCATCACTAATCGTTACAGAAAATATCGGTGATGGCACGCGCTTGCTCGGTGCATAGGCAATCTCCACTATCAGGGCATTACCGTTTTTCAATTCGCTTACAGGTTCCCTGTTGCTGGCCAGCAGCTGGGCACCAAGAATCTCCATTTCCATAGTCCCTTCTCTATTCACATTGAGTTCTAATTCATGACTCGATTGAGAACGGTAGTTCGCTTCCCTGGCCTGACCCCGCTTTTCTGTCTCAGCCATCATGGAGTTTTCATACTGATCAACAACATCCTGTGGCTCGCCTGCAGCAACGACACGCCCATCACGCATCCAGATCACCCGGTCACATAAATCTCTGACCTGCACTATATCATGTGAGACTATCAGGATGGCACAGCCCCTTTGCTTAAACATATCAATGCGCTCAAGGCACTTGCGCTGGAATGCAATATCGCCGACAGCAAGTACCTCATCGATAAGCAGGACATCAGGGGATGTGTGCACACTTACCGCAAAGGCAAGACGAAGCTGCATACCTGAACTATATGTACGCAACGGATTGTCGATTGAATCTTCCAGCTCGGCAAAGTTTACGATGTCGAATAAGCGATCTGCTACTTCGTCTCGTGTCAGCCCCGCGATGATCCCATTAATGAATACGTTTTCTCGTCCGGTCAATTCGGGATGAAAACCGGCACCAAGCTCAAGCAAGGCGCCTATTTTTCCATTAACCTTAATATGCCCTTCATCTGGCCGTCCTACCCCACCGATTAACCGCAACAAGGTGGATTTTCCCGCTCCATTGCGGCCAATGATACCGACAATCTCACCGGGATGGACCTCAAGGCTAACCTGATCCAGCGCAAGAAAGTAAGTATCCTTATTGTGTAAATACTGCCTGCGAATAATGGCTTCCTTTAAGGTGCGAGGCCTGAGTTTATGGTGGCGTACAAAACCCTTACGAAGACCAACAACCTGGATGGGGTTTTCCATGAATTAGATCTCTTCAGCAAAGCGGAAGCTAAGTTTAATAAACAGAGCTCTACCGATGAATAAAAGGAGAATTGAAAAGCACCCGATAATTGCGATTGGCCACCAGTTTAGGCCAGTGTCGTTAAGTAATACGCTACGATAGGATTCGACAAAATGCACCATAGGATTGAGGCGATAAAACATCTGAAATTTGTCCGGAATCATACTGGCGTCATAAAAAATTGGCGTCAGGAAAAACATTAAATGTAAAAGTACAGCGACAAGATGTCCGACATCCCGAAACACTACGTTTAACGCGGCAATCACATAAGCTATGCTCAAGGTGAGAATAAACTGTAAGGCGATCAATAAAGGCAGAGGCCAGACCTGCCAGCCTATGCCGGTTCCCACAATCAGCTGGTAGGCCAGCAACACAACAAGTGCGACAAGAAAATTCACCAGGTTGCTGGTAACAATCACAATCGGCAGCACAGCAGGGGAAAAACCGGGGGAGCGGACTAACTCCCGACTACTAACGATGGCCCCGGCACTCTGTGCCAGGGACGATTGAAACCAGCCCCAGGCTAGAATCCCGGTGAAGGCAAATACTCCAAATCTGGGAATATTGATATCTAACGCAATCTTGAAGACAAAATAGAAAACCACGAGATAGAGCAATGGGTTAGCCAGCGTCCACGCAAAGCCCAGGGCTGACCGCTTATATCGAATTTTTATATCACGTAACACAAGTTCACGGATCAGGTCACGATAGTAGATTAAACGGGAATTAGTCATAAGGAATCATTTGCAAGTACAAGTCAGATCAACGTAAGTTTAAATAATCAGTCTCAAATACTGAGCATCTTATTCTACATCAGAAACAGGATGATCAGCGCTTGTCGGGAATTCGCTTCGACCTTCACGGCGAACACGGCGACGAGATCGCCAGAGCGCGAAGGGACCCACCATGTTACCCCAAATCTCCAGTAGTATGAGTGAAATGGGGTAATTACTGCGACCCCGCAATCGTTGATATGCTCTCTTAATATACGTTTGCGGCAGCTCAACAAAAAGACGAAATAGCGCTCGACGATCACCATCGCGTAGCAGTGTTGTAAGATGATAGGCCACATGCCCCTTACTGTAATTGTAAATTTGTGATCGCAACGCATTTCTATCGCGCCGATGGGTATGCCATACATAGGAATTCGGGTTATAGACAATAGTCGAACCAGCTTTAATTATTCTGTAAAAAAGATATGTGTCCTCGCTGCACCCGGTAGGCATCCCTGCCCCCAAAGCTTCATCCAGCAAGCCAATTTCAGGGTTTCTGAAAATTTCCGCTCTAAATGCTGCATTTGCAGTAGCACCAAGTTGCCATGTAGGGGCCGCTCTTCTTCGTGATTTTCTAAACCATGCTGGTCCCGCTTCCCTGTCTTCAAATCCCCGTCCTAGCCCACCATATGCCTCGAAAAAGTACTGAGATTCAGTTTCCAGTTCACGCGGTAGAACATTACCGGTTACTGCGGCGACATCATTTCGCTCAAATGGTACAACCAATTTTTCTATCCATTGAGGAGGCATAATGACATCATCATCTGTCGCTACGACTATCTCTCCACTGCTATGGATGAAGCCCGCATTCCTTGCATAGGAAAGGCCCTTGCGAGCTTCTGTTACAAGAACTACTTCGGGAAACTCTGCCACTACTGGCGATGTCATCCCTGACGAAGGATGGTTATCCACCACCACGATCTCTATCTTGCGCTGTGTTTCCTGATGTTGCAATGACTGCAGACATTGTCTTAGCTGTTCTGGTCGATCAAAAGTGGCAAGCACTACCGACACACTTATAGAAGATGATAATCTGGATAGTCGAGGTATAGTGAGTGCAGGGGCGCCACCCTCAATCAGCGGTAACTCCGGGTGTGTACAATCGTTGCCCAAAAAAAGTGTCGTTAGTTTCCAGCCGATTTTCTCTGTGATTGCATCACACAAGCGTGCTGGCGAAATTGACTGCCAGGTGCTTTTGATATCGACCTTCCCCAGTAAACGCTCTCCCTGAAATACAAAAATGCGACAGGATGAGTATTCCGACAGATCATCGATAGCATGCAACGGACATGAAATATCCACAGTTCGAATAGCCGTGGGTTTTCTGGTCTGTGGTGTATTAGGGTGATCATGTATCTGCAGCGATGTATCGGGATGCCGATTATTTTTGATCCTTGACTGCTTCTCACTCACATAAGTATGTGAAATTTCATCAGCTCTGGACCTTGCCTTTGCGTAACGGGTCAACCCTGTTAGAGCTCCACCTGACTCAGCAAATATCATGTCCCTCGGTACACGCTGGGTGATAATGAAGCTTTTTAAAAGACGTCGAACATTCCAGTGCCAGAACCACCACAGGCCAAAGCGGGAAATTGACCAACGATGTTGTGGATAGGCCTCGGCACTGCGCACAAGAAAAGAGTAGAAACCGATGCCATGATTTGTCAGCTGCACGCGGAGTTCTTCGATACTTTTCCTATGCCGATGCCAGACCAGTGCGGATGGCTCATAGACAAGCATGTAGCCTTCTTCCAGTACCCGAAAAAACATTTCCAGATCACCGCCGCCATTAGTGACCGTCCCAACATCAAGTGCCGGATCGAAAACACCGACCTTCTCAAACACTATTTTGCGATAGGCCATATTGGCACCGGTTCCGAACTGACCGGCACCATAATGGAAAGATTTCCCTTTTCGATTCACCTTATCGACCTGGTACCATCGCCGTTTGAAACCACGTCCAAAACCGCCATAGCGTTCAAACAATATCTGTGCATGAGTGTCCATCTCATAGGGTGCTACCAGGCCGGTTACCGCCATTACACCGGGGTCATCCTGAAAAACTTTCACCAGAGCATCAATCCATAATGGATCGACGATTACATCATCATCGGTGTAGGTGATTATTTCTCCATTGGCTTCTTCAATAGCGCGGTTACGCGCCCAGTCCAGACCGGGTCGCGGTTCAAGCACGTAGCGAAAACCGGGGAATGATGCCTGCACAAGCTTCTTTGTTTCATCAGTTTCCGGTGCATTATCAACGACAAGGATTTCGATGTTGCTGTATGCAAGTTTTGTCAGCGAATTTAAACAGTCTTTTAGTTGCTCGACACGATCTCGTGTACACACAGCCACAGTTACCAATGGATTCTTGACAATGGCTGCAAGGTTCAAGGCGGCTTTGCTGTCATTCTTTTCTAAACTGGGGTTTTCATTTACAGGCTCATCAATACGTCGACGAATCATAGTCTGCAGCAGGTTATGACTATGCGCACGATTGACAGCAGCGCGTAGAGCGGAAGCCGTACAGATCCCATTGCTAAGCGGCACATCGATATAACCCACTGGAGTGCTATTCCAGCGAACCAGTGCATGAAGGCTTGCATAGCCGTGCAGGCCGTCCAGGTCTTTAATTGGGCGGCTAAGTTCAACCTCAAGGACTTTTATTCGGGCAACCATTACGCTTCAGACTTCAACCTGTGACAGGACTCATTGTTATCACTGCTTGCAATCACATCAAGCCTCAATTCCTTCTGAAGCTGTGCGAGCTGATTCGTACGTTGCTTCATCAGATTTGTCCAGAATACTCCCGCAGCTGGCTTTTTATTCACCCGGCTTCTAAAAATCTGATTTAATTGAGTCTGATTATTTTGCAAGCTACCCGTTGGAGAGGGAATTCTTGCACCCCGAACCGTATGAAGCAAATTTTTGGCAACCATGCGCTGCAAGCGACGGTTCGTTAACATGTAGGGATCCAAAGCAGCAGCCTTCGACAGCAGGAGAAGTGAGTCGGCGGTCTGTTGTGCCCGTGCAGCCTTGTTTGCAAGGTAAAAGAGATAGTTACTTTTTGACCAGCGAAAAACAAATGCTGGAATTTCCGGGTGCCGTGTTCGTACCCATTCCATGAGCAGGCCATAGGAACGATCCATCAGCTTCCAGTCTGCAGACATACTCTCCGCTGTTTGCCAGTAGCCGGTAAGGTGCTCGGGAACCACCCTGAACTCATAGTGTTCGGCAATCCTCAAATAGATATCCCAGTCCTCGCACCCATGGGCATCAAGTTCAAGGAACTCCGAATTGTACATTCCTACACGATCAAAGCACTCACGGCAGATGAGTGGGTTACTTGCATTAGAAAGAAAGTTACCGAGTAGTAATGGCAAAAATACCGATCCCTCTTCCTCCCAGCCTTTGGCTAAATTACGCAAACGCATATCATCGAAGATCTGAATCGACCATGTGTATACCAGACCGACTGTAGATGGGCCCTCACGCATTACAGCGACCTGTTTCTCAAGCTTATCCGGTAACCAGAGATCATCCGCATCCAGCGGTGCTATATAGTCGCCTCTGGCGTTTCTGATACCAAAATTACGGGCAGCTGCCACCCCCTGGTTTTCCTGTTGCAATAGTTTGATGCGCTCATCACCAGCAGCCAGATTGTTGACGACATCACTGGTTCCATCAGAAGACCCGTCATCGATAACCAGTATCTCGAAATGCGGGTAGGTCTGCGCCAGAACCGACTGTATGGTACGTTTTATAGTCGTGGCTGCATTAAACGCAGGAATGATTACTGACACCAGAGGGGCGTCATTCTCCAGATTAGTTCGCATTCGTGCCTATGGTGTGTATCTTTTGTGACTCAGGGATACGTAGCAAGCGGCGTATCATCTCAAGTGACTGCTTGCGTGGGCTCAACCAGATAATAGTTAACATCAGGGCCAGGGATGAGGCCTTCAATATACCAACGCCTCCGGTTACGAAGGGTGCTAACACCACTTCATGGAATCGCGGTTTCTTTTGCGATGCATCCATAAGGCTGATGGCGTAGACCATCAAGTTATCCTTCCAGTATGATCTGCCTTTGAACCAGTCCTCAAGGGGTGGTTTAAGACCGAGGCTTTCTGCACGTTTAGCGACAAATTCATAGTTGTTGCGCTTTCTAAAAAGATTTTTGCTCAGAGACGGCACACTGAATTCACTTCCGATGGGCCCCTTGTTGTGCCCGTGTATGCGGTAGTCTGCAACAGGCTTTTCAAGTGTAACAATTGGTCCGTATAGCGCTGCCAGTGGGTTCAAACAACCATCGGGAAAAACACTATTCTCGACATCCTCAGGTAAGGGAAAGACTTGTTCAATAAACCAGCGTGCCCATGCATTGCCGGAAGACCATGCATGATTGCATATTGAAGGGCCCTGCTTCAATGTCACATCTTTGTAGTCACCTGATGGTGATAACTGGAGTGGAACCTTTTTCCCCAATGGCCTGCCCTTTGCATCCACTGCGTTCATATAACCCTGGCATTTGGTTATCTCACTATTGTCCTTGAAGGGCATGACGTGTCGATCGATGGCATCAGCGACCAGACAATCGTCTGAATCCAGAAATACGACTACGTCACCGCAGCTTACAGGAAAACCTGCGTTAAGAGCGGCACATTGGCCCTGGTGATCGCGATACAGCGCCGTTATCTGTCCCTCAAAGGAGGAAATCACCTCATGAGATTCGTCAGTAGATCCATCGTCGACAACGATAACTTCAATTTTTGAATATGTCTGACCGAGAACACTTTTGATTGCATCCCCCAGATAACGGCCATAGTTGTAATTGCTGATAATGACGCTTACCAGCGGATTCTCGACGGAGGGGGGTGAGCCTGGCACTAACAGTAACCAGCCATTCTTAAAGCTAATGAAAGTCTGTCGGAAAACTTAGCCTGACAACAGGGACAGGCTAATAGCTTAACCTCATGCGAACCGATTACACTCACAGCATCTGTGTTGAGTGTTCTTAACCCCATAATATACCTTTGACAATTTTATTTAGCTCTATTGTTTATAGTTACCATTATACACAGGATCTTGCCAGATATTTGTCAGGGGCGGGGAGGACGTCGCCTCTATTTTCAGAATAATTTCACCACTATCAGGGAACTAGATCACAGTGATAAATAAAATCTGCGGATGAACCTGAAAATACCCTTCACCAAACTGACCACAACTAATATACTACCCGCGATACACAGGCCCCGGTAGCTCAGCTGGATAGAGCAGCCGCCTCCTAAGCGGCAGGTCGGACGTTCGAATCGTCTCCGGGGCACCATCTTACACCTATTATTCAACTACTTATATGTTTTAATAATGTTCATGCATTCCATAAACGTGGCCAAAACGTGACGCAAATAAACGCATTCTGGGTATTTTTTGCAATCTTCGTCACGTAACAACAAGTTTTTACATACTTCTTTCTATGAATTCACGATGACGTCCCTGTTTCAAATAAGCGGCAGGCCGCTCCCCTATTTTTTACAACGGCATCGCGGATCAATTTTGGTTGCCAATTAACACACATTTAATAAAATAATTTTTTAGTCAAGGATAGCCATATACAGTTAATTTTGTACTTTACTTACTGTGAAAGCAGACAATCATGGTACTTTTCAGAATACGTGTTTTCGACCCAAATCAGGTCTTTTTATGTTTTTGTCAATTCCAGAAGATATTGTCTTCTATCGAGACATAGAGAACAAAAACGAAGAAATCGCAATAACACTTAGATTTCTCCTAAGCGGACATTTTCGTGGAAAATGTGAAACGTCGCTGTCCGACCAAGAGCAGATACTCGGTATGTAATCTTGAATGTCTGCTATTGAGAAGGATGGTACGTCGTCAGCCTGGGAAGCTGAGGTAATGCCATTATACGACACCCGTCTGATCAGGAGATTCTCCCTGATGTGATCAGATCAGTCACCGGTAGTTTTTGAATTCCACCTGATGATGCAATGAGGGACTAACATCTTTTTTTCATTAGTTGAAAGAATATGAGCAGTTTGCCTCAACTGATAGTTTGAATGGGCGGATATTCGGTGGTCAGGTGGACGTTTGTTGTGTGTTTTATAATGGTCTGATAACGGCCATGGCCTTCATATGAAATACCCCTCTATTTCACCGTCTAAATCTGGTCAAGTATTCAATAATATGAAAAAATATATTCCAGTTCTGATCTCACTACTGGAGTTTGCATGCCCTTTTCACGAGTTTTCATCTTAATCTTCATCAGCATCATCTTGCCTCTAAAAACCGCACTTGCGGAATCCGCCGATTACGTTTTTACGAATGGAAAAATATACACCGTAGATCAGAAACAACCCTGGGCTGAGGCGGTTGCAGTCAAAGCCAATAAGATCGTCTATGTGGGCGATGCAGCTGGCGTGGAAAAGCTGAAAGGAAAGAGTACACAAGTCGTCAATCTGGATGGAAAGATGTTGTTACCCGGTTTCGTGAGCGGCCATGATCACCTCATTGCGTCACGCTGGATGAATTATGGTGTTGATCTTTATGCCGCTAAAAGCAAGGATGAATACCTTAAATTGATCAAGGAATATGCGGACTCACATCCCGATGAGAAAGTAATCCGCGGTATTGGCTGGAACCCGGATATCTACGGTGCGCATCCGACCGCAAAAGAACTCGATGCCATTGTCTCGGATCGTCCGGCAATCCTGCTGGAGTTCACGATTCACGACGCATGGCTCAACAGCAAGGCTCTGGAAGTAGGTCAAATCACGAAAGATACGACTGATGCGGTGCCTGGTGTTACTTACTGGGGCCGTGATGATGCAGGCAATCCGACGGGTGTGGGTTATGAATTTGCCTGGTTACCTGTGTTTATCAAATCGGGTGCCTGGCAGCCGGAAAAGATCATTCCGGAAAGTCAGAAAATACTTCACCAGGCCGCAGCAGAAGCGGGCATAACCGCTTATCTCAACCCTGCACTGGTGACGCCGACACTAAACTCCGGCATGAAGGCCCTGGATGACGTCTCGTATGTCATGCAATACATGGCGGGACTGGAGCAAAGCGGTGAATTACAACTGCGCACCTTTGTTCAGCCTATCTTCAAGAATCCTGATACTGACCCGAAAGCATTCTGCGAGGCATCGGCAAAGCTCGCCAGCAAATACCATTCGGATACGCTGGGTATCCATGTGTGGGGGGATGTTCATTCTTAGACAGAAGATAAAATACTAAAAAAACAAAAAACCGCGCAACCATGCGGGATACACGGGAATATCACGTAATTCTAATTTACAATCATTTTTAGACAGAAATAATTAATTACCGGTAAATAACGCATCGAATACCGGTATTAAATACTGAGAAAATAGCCGGTAAATAGGCAATTAAATGGCCATTAAACATTGTTTGAAGGGATGTTTAATAAGGTTTACAATAAGAACGTGCGAGTGACACGGTGTAAATCAGGAGGCCGTAGCACGTTCGATGTTTGAACGGAGCGTTATGTGGGGTTTCATCCTGGCCCCACCTCGCATCTTATCTTTCCTCTCGAATAACCTCGCCACGTTTTCTGACACCACGCAGGTTTTTAGCTGTCGCCCGGTGGAATGATGTCAGGTACAGCTCACTGCCATCCTTCGTTGATTTCACAACTGCTTTGTATAGATAGCTTTTCTCGTGGAAAAAAACAGCTACCTGTTCTTCATCTTTTACGATCAAACCCACTTCAAATACATCAGGAAGATTTAAGTACTCTTCGAATTCGAGATCCGGGTGACGCTCTTTTTGTTTAATAAGAGATTCTTCTGACAGAACTACTTTCCTGGTATTCGCTCCAAGGCTGGCAGATAGAGGTTCACTGATATAGCCAACTGGAGCAACACCACTAATTTTTCCATCGAACAAGTTTTTAAATGCAACGCTATTTACGGCCAACCGTGAAACTTTGTGGCCGATAGTCTCATTGGTAAACCTGGCTGGATCCGGGAACCATGCAGCCTTGCCAACGTTGTAATCCCAGCCGACATCGATTCCCTCGGGTGTTGGAGGATATATTTCACCTGATCGTTTATTGATCGGTTGACGTAATGCGATTTCAGGACTATTTGAAACCTTCAGTTTTTTACGTTTCAGGTATGATTCAGAAACGACGCGAACAATACATCTACAACCCCAGCCATTTGGCGGGTAGTGTGTATTCCAGAACGGATCATCAACAGGCAGGATTTTTCTATCCCATGACTGGTGAAGTGGACGGACCCGGTTATCGCCTGCAGTCTGGTAGATTAAATATAAGGTCTTGTTGGGGTTTCTTTTTTGAAGTGCTTGCTGATTACGGATAATCTGCTGCCAGCGACCTGCGGCCTGTGAGGTTCTTATATTTGTATCGAAAATAACTCTTGATCGCCAGCCACGCTTACCTTTATAGCTCCAGCCATGTTTATCGACGATTTTATCGAAGTCTTTCCTGAACGATGTGATCGTGCCACCTTGCTCAAGTTGATCTAAAACGGCGTTATGAAAGTCCTCGAGTTGAGCGGCCTTGGTGACACCAGCAACGGTGAAACCTTTAGCATGCTCAACACCAGATATCTCATCCCAGTATCGGGTTGTGATATTTGTTTTCTTCCGAAGGTGATCAATGGCTTCTTCAAAAGGGACATTTCCGATCTGTGGTTCAGGCATGGTAAAAGCCTAGAAGGTACCAGGCTGTGCAACGCCACGAATGGCCCACATAAATCCCTGCTGCATATTTGTTTTACCCAAAGCTACTGAACGTTTATCAGTGCTATCGATAGATTCAAGTTTTTTGATAAAGTCGCCGCACATCTCAGCCAGTTCTTTACCTTCGTTCATAAGGTCAATTTCTTCTTGAGATAGATCACGATAGCCCTTAATTTTCTGATGTTGGTTATCCACGTTATTCACCTATTGCTGTAGTAAAAATGCTTAAGGTGTCAGCTAACGCTGACACCTTCTAATCCTTATTCATTGTATACAAGTGTTAGTATTTCATGCTCTAACCCTCCGATAGTTAATCCAGTCTTCGGCTGCTGGATATACGCCAATATAAAATTATTGAACATCGATTCCGTTCAATCTGGCAATGATCGATGCAGCAGTTACGACCTCACCCAGTTCCTCTTCACCTTTACCTGGCATCAGGTCTGGTAGACGGGCTGCAAATTCTTCCAAGTCATCGACCTCATCAAGTAGATCGCGCACTTCCTGTGTCATGCTTTCGATAAACTCTTGAGCGGCATCATCGGCCTGGTCGACCAGGTCATCTAGTTCATCACGTCCACCGGCTGCAAAATGATATCCACCACAATGACGACATGATGAAAACTCACTGTCTGGGTTCGGCTGCTTTTTCTTACCATTTAAAAAGACCACGTCATCACCTTCTTCAGGTGGCGTGAACTGTAATCGTGAATAGACCTCTGATTTTTTTAATGGAACAACACCCGCAGCGGTCTCAACGGTTTCAACAAGTTCTTTACTGATTGTTCCTTCATCGAAGAATTCCCACTTTGGTGGCTTGGCGTCAGGGAAGTTTATTGCCGCAGTCCAATCACAAAGCATCTGCAAGGTAGACGCAACCATTTCCCGGTCAGCCTCATGGCCGCCCTCTTCTCTTTCTGCATGCGTTTCAGAAGCAGCACGTGAACCCTCACCTTGAACCTCTGTAGCAAGGGTCTGACTGGTTAGTGCTTTAGATAATTCACGATTGCACAGATTGATAAAGGTATTGTGTATAGCCTGTTGGCCAGCAGTACTTTCGAGTAATTCAACACTACCGTTATCGGGTATAGCGGCCACATTGTCTTCAACAAGGCCTGCCAATTTATCGAGCATCTCGTTGATCATATCTTGCGTGGTACCGAGTGGGTATTTCCCGACTGGACTAGGGATACCATAACGCTCAACAAACTTTGCGAAGTACCGATAGCCCGCATGTTTGAATGTATATGGCCAGAAGCAAGAAGAGAATATAGCGGTGCCATACGGGTTATCTGAACGAACCATGTGGCGAGTGAGCAGGAATTTGTAATCATCCAGCTCATCACCCGGCATCATGTTTGATTTCGTGATCAGACGAATTTTATTATCAGTATCAAACTGAAACCTACGCTGAGGGCGATCAACTACCCTATCAGGGATAAGGTACTTACCATTGCGCTGCCACATGACTTCATGAACTGAGAGCCCATGAAAGATTGCACGGGAAATGTTCCAGATTGTATCCGACCATGACATACCCGTATCAGGCCTGTTTTGAAATAGCTTCAGGCATAACTCAAAGGCTTCAATGTCCTGTGGTCGATCGCCGCCTGGTTGTAAGCGCCACTCCCAGCTTAAAATACCAGCACGAATAGAACGCAACTCACCCATCACATGTGCGTCATACTCGATAGCATCATAGATTTCCTGACCACGATTCATGGCTCGTAGAACTGTGTCCGGGTTTGGTAAGACAGTCAGGCCTGAATAAAACAAGGGATCCGTTGCGCGGCTTGCAACCTCGCTGGCTAGAACCCCAGTTTTTTTACTGTTCATCTTATTTATTGTTTTATCCTGCATGGGCATAACCTCTCATATTCGTTTTGCTGGTATTTCTACTCCCAAACAGAGGAATACCTCCGGCACCAATCACTGCTGCCATCCACAGCATGTGTAGACAATCTGGACCATCATCGTGATCTGCTTCTGGCCAGTGACGAAGTTGTTCAAAAAGCGTGGTTTGTGAGCGATGTAGTCGAATCAAACCATTGTGTGTGTGCGGTTGTAATGACTCAATCCTGAGATCTTTATCCGTATGAGGTGTCACTGCGCGGGCCGGTACTGGGATTCCTTTTGCAGCACTACGCTTTACCAGTTCAGTGTAAAGAAACTCCTGAAACTGAACTGCTTCAATAACCCATACCATGCACTGATACTGGCGTTGATATTCAATAATATTCTCAATTATTAGATCAGGCACACGGCGAGCAATATTGGCCTCAACCACATCAAGAATGCCTTTCTTTCGGTCGAAACCACCAACGAGAATAGCTGATGGATCCCTGCTTTTATTTTTCTTGCCCAGTGAAGGGTCGCAGGCACCATAAAATATCCAGCGATTACTTTCATGCACCCAGAACACCAGGTGTTTAAACGGGGCATGCTCATCACTGGTCGGATCATTCTGGTATTCTGAATCAAAGGCATTATGATCATCAGCACGGATTTTCATCAGAAGTAATAATGGCCGTGTGTCCGGCCAGCTGACTACCGCACCTTCATCCATGAAGCGTTTGCGGCGCTGATAAAATATGTCAGCAGCTTCTTCGCTTTCATTGATTAATACCTCTTCCCACTTTTCCCAGAGATCCATTCTGTTCGGCCACTTAATGATGGCCTTAAACAGGTGCTCCTTCCACGTAGGGCTTTTCATTGTGCGGTTAAGCACACTGTCGTAATGTAGGATCGTCCCTATATAAATTAGATCCATAGACCCATCTGGGGGACCCAATTTCAAGACGGCCTTTTTTAACCAGGATTCCAGTTTATCGCGCTGGGTTTTTGAACGAACATTTTCATCATTCTCAATATCATCAAGAACAATCAAGTCAGGCCTATAAGGGCCGTGTCGCATACCACGAAGACGCTTACCGGATCCCGCTGCTTTAACCTTGCAATCATTCGCCGTAACAATGACGCCAGCCTGCCACACGCGCCCCTGTCCGGTCGCTGTTGGGAAGTCTTGTATCAGCCGGGGGTTAACTTCAAGTTCTACTTTGATGGCTTCCAGCATCTCTGCTGCCTGTTCAAAGGCATCCATAATGATCACTGGGTATCGTTTACGACCTGTCACCACACACCAAATACAAAACACCTGTGTAATGATGGTCGACTTAGCCTCGCCACGGGGTGCAGCAATTGCCTCTTTGTTACCTTTCGCTTCATCAATCAGAGCGGGCAGCTCTTTATAAACAAATTTATGGAATATAGATTCACCACCCTCTTTCTTTATGTAATGCGGAAAATATGTGGTAGCAAAGAAGTGGAAATCAGCGATGGCATTTTTTCGCCGTTTTTCAGAAGCTTTAGGATCCGTGGAAAAACCTGAGACCATAGCCTCTATCATCTGCCGCTGTTCAGCAGCAAACGCAGAGAGTTGTTTCAGGAATTCAACACGGGAAATTTTCACCCGCTAAAAACCTCCGATACACGCGTACCGAACGGTTCAAGTATCTCAACAAAAGTATCAAGATGTTGCGGAAATCTATCACGTATGAAAGTGCCCATTTCTTCAAGTACTTTCATGGCAATGGATAACTCAGCCATTTTACTGTCCGATAAACCAGCGGCTTTGATGGTCTTGGAGTAGGCATCACTTAGCCTGGATAGAATCTCTGCTTTTTGAGCAGGGGGTGTATTCTTGTCTTTTTTAAGATCATCGATGGTTGACTGAAAGAGCAATACAAAATCTTCCATAACCAGCATAGTGACATCACCCAGGCCACCAGCAGCCATACGTGAAGCGTTACGGGCACGATCCCAATCATCACCGGCTTCCTTAGATTTTTTCTTCCAGGTACGAACAGTGTTGAATGGGATATTATGTTTTTCTGCCGCAGCGGCTAATGGCATCCTCTCATAAACATAGGATGCGCGAACATTATCCCTGGTTTCTGATGGGTATGACATTAGATCCCCTTGGACTTAAATGTGGCTGCAATAAGAGAGGTACCAATTGCAACCACCGCGCCTACAATCGCACCGGTTCCTGCGGCACTAATCTCTGCAGAACGTAATCGTTTATCTATAGAGTGCAGCTTTTTACCCTGGAGACCCACTTGATTATTTAAATTTTTGAGGTCGCCTCTGATTTCGCCTAGCATGTATGCTACTTCATCCTGTTCCATGACCATGCCTCCAATATAAGTGAGTATGAACGTACAGCGTAATACATCGCTTTACGCTGCCACCGGATTACGCCTAAATCTTTCAGGCCGTGTCTGAAATCTCTATCTGCCTCTGCCCTGTCTGGGTTAATTGATAGAATGAAATCGTGCAAGAAAGTCGCCTTAGCATAACGACCAATCGCCGGGAAATAAGAAACAATGAATATACCGGCCAGAAGAATCAGGTAATGCCCAGGGATATCTATAAACCAAAAAGGTAACCAGAGAAGAATAATCAACTGAAAGCCAGGGACCGATGCGCCATCTGCAATAAAACCAGAGGGAACAGTTTTACCTGCAATAATCACATCCTCTAATAATCTATACCTGCTTCGGTGATACCATTTATCACCATTTACAATTTCAACTTTCATCGGCACGGCTCCTGATGGTTTTTAATTATTTTCATCCTGCGTCGGAGTAAAACATCATCTTAATCCAGCTAACCAATCACGCCAATGACATCCTGGTTGGTTTCAGTCTCAGAGAGATTTGCTGATGGCATATCCGGTATATTGGTCAGCCACGGTGGAACCGCATCACAGCGTTGCAGTTTGTTATGGGAGCAGCTCGTTAAGGTAATCGCGAATAGCAGCAGGGGCACGACCATCAATATCTTGTTGCTGCCTGGCTGTTTTCTCAGCGCCTTTCCGACGGCTCTGGTTTTTCTGCTGTTGGATCCGATCATCTTCATTTACCTCATATAGAACTTTTGCCTGTTCATTCCTCAGACCCAGCGACTCTTCAAAAACAGTTAGCACTGAATATCGGTGCAGTATCCAAAATGCCACCGCACCTGCCATAAAAATCAACAAGTACTTGAGAAGTGGCCGGAGAAATTTTCCTACCGGCTTTAAAAATGGAACTATAAATTTGATCCACACAGAGACCCCCTTACGGAACCACTACAGGAGGAGGGATAGGGGATTCGACAATAAAGGGCTCAGCAGTTTGATCAGTCATGTCGGCATCACGCCCACCTATCACGCCATCACCTCCAATATCAGGCCCTGCCTGGCGAAAAGCTTCGGTCATGATGTCGCGATTGTCGTGAGAAGTTTTAATCTGTACGGTACCTCTGACTAGAGCCACACCAAGGGCACCACCTAGTGCAACCCATTTGGCATCAGAGTCAACGGGTGCAGTAAGCGCACAGCCCTGGCTAATCTTTAGTGTTTTATTGTCCGCAGTTGGAACTTCAATTAGATTCTGATTTTGTTCCATTGAACAACTGGAAATGTATTGGGAGTACATGGATTTATAACTACCGGCACCACAGCCGCTTAATACAAGCGCGAGAATTATTAATAAACTAATACGCATTACGAGAACCTCCAGGTTGAATCATTTGTATCCATCCATTGATGAAGACGTTTTATTCCTTCGTGATTCGGTATATCGACGGCCGGCATACACCCCACCAAAAGCAGCAATCAGCATGGCCGCACCACCTAGATCCAGCTCAGGGAACACAACACCCGTACCGAAAAAATCAACACCACCCAGTAAGAGGCGAAAGGCAATCACGAATGATATAAATGAAAAGGCAGCTTTTGTTCCTGATGGGGTGCCGTCTTTGGTATGTGTGAAGGCCGTCTTCATGCCGCGAACCTGTACACTGCTTCGTTATTTTCAAATGAAGCAATGAGCACCTGTTGGCGTAGGCGTGGGGCAAATGACAAATGAACCCAATAACCGAATTCAAAAATTAGCTGATCAAATTCAATGCCCGAATGACGGATAGCTTCGAACACATCTCTGGGTGTACCAAATGAAGGGCATATAAAGTCGGCTGCATAACCACGCGTGTGATCAGATTTATTTGATCCATCAGCGGCAACATTCAATTTTGGTGATCGATAGCCAGAAGAGATGATGACTGGACTGCCACCAAGCACCTGTTCACGAACAACTTCCAGATCTATGGCTAAGTTATGCAGATTATCAATAACCTCTCGGCCGGGGCTATTATCAATACCCCGGCGAGCAGCAATCTGACTGGTGGTGAACTCAGATAAAATAAAGTTTCTGGATAGGCGGATACTCATGCACTGGATTGTCCTGCACAAGAGGGGTATTAATTAGGGGAAACGTGTCATATATTAGCCATGTGAGACTTTTAGTTATACGTAAAATATTGGGAGAAAATAAATGACCGAAAAAAAGAAAGATACTAACGATCAAAAAACTGACCAAAAAGTAGAAAAAACTAATAGGCCGTGTCCTCCGCCATATACGGGGGATCGCTTGAGTGAGCACAGCGAAACCAATAGCACAGGACCTAAAGGCCCCCGTAAAGAGAAAGAGTAATTATGAAGCTATCTGATGCAAGGGATGCATATTATGTATATTCTGGTAATGCCAGCACAATCTCAAGGCAAGCTTCTTTTGCTGGTATCGCAATAATATGGATATTTAAAAATGAAGTATCAGGGGTTTTTAGCCTACCAGATGCTCTGTTATTACCCACATTATTACTATTACTTTCGCTATTATTTGATCTAATGCAATATAGCTACGCATCTGCAGCATGGGGGTTGTATCATAGGTTTAAGGAAAAGGAATTAGGGGTAAATTACACCGGCGAGTTTTCTGCCTCCGAGAAAATAAACTGGCCATCATTAGTGTTTTTTTGGGGCAAGTTAATTTTTCTTTTAATTGGTTATGTTCTTCTAGTAAAGCACGCTGTAAAATTAGTGGGCTTCATCAGTTAAAGCATAACTTTCCAAGAAAGGATATAATTTTTTGATTCGTTCAAACTCTTCCATCAGAGCACGTGTACCAGGCAGGCAGTTTTCACCATATGGATTGCCATCTGCTACCTGTGCTTCATCACAGAAGTCCTGCAGTTCCTGCATAACACGTTCTGCCCAGTTTTCTAGTTCAACATAGTTCATAGTTGTCATCGGTTAACATATAATTTCACGATCTGCATTAAGTAATCTACTTTGCAGCCTAGCAATCTTCTGTGCTCGAACTTCGGCAACAGACTTTTCACCATACATTCTTTTTAGTTGATCCAGCATAATCGACATATCAGCGATCTCTTCGATTACATTGGCTTCACGCCCTCGCCAATCATGGGTGAGAGCCTGTATTAATTCGCTGGCCTCTTCTATTGCCATCATACATTGGGCTTCTACACCCCAGCGCTTTATTGCTGCTTCTAGAATTTCTTCTTCATTCATGTCTTCCATCACTCACAAACAATCCGATAAGCATGCCGCCAGACTACGCCGTATTTTTTCGCTATCTCGGCAATGCCTATTCCACCAGCATTATAGTCCTGCCGCATGGCTGTGTTACGTTCGACGATGAAAAGCTTTTCTACCAGGGGAAAGTCAATTGAATCCCCTCTGTAGTGCTTCCATAACTTGATGGCGCTGTGTCGGGGTAGACCATATCTATCAACCAGGAATGAAAGAAAAGGCGGAAACTCTTTACATTTGAAATAACATTTTCCTCCACCGAGTTGGGTAAGTACGATGGTGGTATCAGCCCAGCCGATTAGCTCGATCAGTTCCCTGGCGATATCGGATTTAACGTATTGTGTGTTGCTGACAGGTTCCATTATTTTAAGCTCACATGTTCACGTGCGGCCATGCTTTTCAGCATCTCGATGGATCTGATCAGGCCTTCTTTTTTTGCCCAGCCAAGTTTTGCTGTTTTTGTGTGCTGGTAACAAAACTTCGTTAGTGCTGCCTCGCTACGGTTATGCACTACACCGGCATCCGCCAGGGCGATCCACATTGCGTTTAGCTTAGCGATCATGGGCTTGCGCCATTCGCTGATCTTCTTCGGTTTGTTATTACGGCGTGGTACAAAGCCACACTGGCGCATGTGATACAAGACGGCCTCTAGCTGCACGATGTTCATCATCTTGGCTGAGAACTTGCCGTCATCATCCTGCTTGGCACCGTGGCTATACAGGATGGATCGATAGAAATCCTCATCCCAATGGAGCTGGCGTTTACCAACAGCCAGTAGTTTGTATAACCGTTGACGTCCGTCAGCAGGCATAGTGGGTGATCTCAAATTTAGTAATGTCTTGATCAATGAAACTACTGCAGATCCGGCTGATCTCGCTCCTTACCAAGGCTTCATCACAAGTGGCATCAAGAATTATTCGACCACAGGTTTTATAGGCCACGCTTAAGCCATCGATTCGTTTAATCGAACGAGGATCTTTAGGTCTAACAATACTCACG
>JBLYYR010000110.1:0-9382 GCA_048550195.1 Arenicellales bacterium | reverse complement strand
TTTTAATGCTGGTCATCAAGCATGTCTTACATATGTTTACTGGCTTTCTGGGTGGTTTATTCAGACGTATTAAAACGTTATTTGTTCCAACTTCCGGGGATAATCTGGACGCCTCATTTCTTCAGTTCAAGATGATCGATAGTCAATCAAATGGTCGAGTACTGATCTTAGGTGCAAGAAGTCAGATTGGACATTTTCTCATCCCGCGTTTGATTAATGCGGGCTACCCGGTGACGGCAACTAGCAGAAAAAAGGTAGAACGCTCCACTATCAATCAACTGGAATGGCTTGAGCTGAATCTTGAGTCAGAGGATAGGTTGAACTTGCCGGATGGCACTGAAACGGTAATTTCTTTAGCACCAGTATGGCTGCTGGCAGCAAAAATTAATGATATGGCTGACCAGGGTATGCGGCGGTTGATCTTTTTTAGTTCGACAAGTCGTTTCACAAAACGTCAATCCAGCAATGATGCAGACAGAAATCTTGCCAACCGGCTTGCCGAATCAGAAGACAGGCTGATTGAAGAATGTGAGAACTATGGTGTGCAGTGGACCCTGTTCAGACCAACCCTGGTTTATGGCTGTGGCCTGGATAAAAATATTTTTTCTATTGCCAGTTTTATTCGCCGTTTTGGCTGTTTTATTATGGCTGGCGAAGGTAATGGTTGCCGTCAGCCTGTCCATGCAGATGATCTGGCTGATGCCTGCCTCAGGGCTTTACATAATGAGACCACCTATCAGCAGAATTATAATCTTAGTGGTGGCGAAACACTGAGCTATTCTAAAATGGTTGGTCTAGTGTTTAAACTATTGGGGCGAAAACAAAGGTTGTGCGTTGTTAATCGTTCACTGCTTAATGCAATGACAGGAATGGTATCACTATTTCCTGGTCTGGGGCATATCTCACCGGCGATGATAGATCGTATGGAAGAGGATTTCTGTTTTGATCATTCACCGGCAGCAAAAGATTTTTCCTATGCACCCAGAGGGTTTCTGGAAACCTCGCACTATAAACAATATTGTGTTGCACCACCAACGACTGAGAAAGAAAGGCCTGAACTGCTTGCATTAAAGGAGAAAAAGATTCTGGTGACAGGGGCAGGTGGCTTTATTGGTTTTTCATTGTGTCGATATCTGGTTGCACAGGGATGTGATGTGTATGCTGTTGTTCGTGATGTAAGGCAATTGCATGATTTGGCTAGCAAGTTGACACCTATAGTGATTGATGATCTTTGTGAAGTATCTGACTGGCAGAATATCCTTACTGACATAGATGCGGTCATGCATCTCGCAGGGTATGTTCATGAACAGTCAGGAGATCTCTCCGAGCAGGCAAGGCTACAGTGTACACGTCTAAATATTGATGTTACCAACAGGCTGGCCAGTGCTGCTGCCATTGTCGGGGTTAAAAAATTTCTCTATGTCAGTAGCGTAAAAGTGCATGGTGAGTCGAGTGACCAGAATGAATCAGTAACAGAGCTTACAGAACCTATGCCTGAAGGCAGTTATGCAAAGAGTAAACTTGTTGCAGAAGGTATCCTGCGTGATGTGGAATCATCGTCAGAGATGGAGGTCATTATTGTGCGTCCACCCCTGGTTTATGGGCCGGGTGTTAAGGCTAACTTCCTGCGGCTAATAAAACTGGTCGAAAAAGGTATCCCGTTACCGCTTGCGGCAGTAAATAACCGGCGTAGTTTTATCTACCTGGAAAATCTGGTAGATATGTTAGCTACATCAATTGTTCATCCTGCCGCTGCAGGCCAGACTTTTCTGGTTAGTGACAGTGAAAGCGTATCAACACCAGTGCTTATAAAAATGCTGGCAGATGGATTGGGTGTTTCACCCCGTTTGTTTCCTGTTTCGGTACGGCTAATGCGGGTCCTCGCTGCTGTTGGGGGTGAGCGGTCTACAGTCGACAGGCTTGTGCAATCACTGGTTATTGATGCCACCCATGTACATAATACTCTGGACTGGGAGCCTCCATATTCGATGGAGCAGGGGGTCAGCGATACTATTTACTGGTATCAGCAGTTGTATGATCCGGTACAGGCTCAACAATCCCAGTTGGCTGCCTATGCCAGCAGCTGGTAGATGACAGACGTGCTCATTCTTCTCTTTTTTCTTATAAGCATACTGCTGTCCTGGGTGCTTACTTCACGGGTCAGACAGTATGCACTGGCAAACAGCATGCTGGATATTCCAAATGTCCGCAGTTCTCATACGGTGTCCACACCTCGAGGTGGCGGGCTGGCTATAGTTATAGTTTTAATGCTTTCCGGAGTAGTGTCTCTGTTTCTTCCTGATACTCCGGTTCAGAGCCTGGTCTGCCTTCTGTTTGCCACCCTGGCATTTGCTATATTGGGATGGCAGGATGACAGGCATGACTTGCCTGTTTCGGTCAGGTTCCTGATCCAGTTGCTGATAGCTGCTCTGTCTAGCCTGTGGCTATTTTGGAACATGACCGGATGGACGTTGTCATTTTCAGGTGCAGCCATTTTGCTGCTTAGTATTTTGTGGATAACCTGGATGGCAAATCTATATAATTTCATGGATGGTATTGATGGCATCTCTGCCGTAGAAACAATCATTCTTGGTACAACAACTTCGTACTGGTTCGCAATATCTGGCGGAATCAGTATCGCCATGATTTGTATTGCTGTAGCGGGAGCGGCTGTGGGTTTCCTGCGCTGGAACTGGTCTCCGGCAAAGATTTTTATGGGAGATGTTGGTAGCCTTGCACTGGGTGCCTTTTTTGCCATTATTGCCATGATCGGAAGCAGTAGCCTGAATATTCCCTTTTCAGCTTTCCTTATACTCTATGCTGTTTATCTCGCAGACTCAGGTGTGACCCTGTTGCACAGAATGATCAAAAAAGAGAAGTGGTGGCAGGCACATCGTTCACATTTCTACCAGCGTGCTGTTCAGTCTGGCTATAGCCATGCACAGGTCAGTCTTGCCGTTATGGTGATTAATCTTCTGCTTGCCGTGCTGGCAAGCCTGGTAGTTGCTGAAGTACTTGATGCCAGTATTGCACTGCTTGCAAGCCTGATAATACTTGCTCCTCTGATGTTTCTGATAAACTCGCGCTTTAATCGTAGTTGTCGTAAATAACAGGATCACGGGGCACTTCACTTGTCAAAAATCAGCATATCTCTGAGGCTACTCAAAACACGGTGGGCAGCGCTTGTGTTTGATGTCACCATGATCCCGGTCGCCTGGATGCTGTCCTACTGGATTCGCTACGAGATCGGAGAATATCCGGATCTTTTACTGGAGAGAGCACTTCATTTATTACCCTTAATGATATTGATACAGGGCAGTACCTTCATTTATTTCGGACTTTACCGGGGTATATGGCGTTTTGCCTCCTTACCGGATTTAACCCGCATTGTCCGTGCAGTGCTGGTGTCAACTGCCATCGCTGCGGTGGTGATCTTCTTTTTCACACGTTTGCAGTATGTTCCCCGATCAGTTTTTATCATTGATGCCATCCTGCTTATCCTGTTACTTGGGGGAGCGCGCCTCAGCTACCGCCTGGCAAAAGACCATCATCTCGGTAAGGAAACTACAGAAAGAGTACTGGTAGTCGGCGCAGGATCAGCCGGCGAAGGCCTGGTTCGTGATTTACTCCGTATGCGTCCTGCTGTCTATGCTCCTGTTGCATTTGTCGATGATGATCCGGCCAAGCAGGGCCAGGAGATTCACGGTATTAGAGTGGTTTCCGGCATAGAAAATATTTCCAGTGTAGCCGGACAATGGGATGCAGACCTGATCATGATCGCCTTACCAAGTGCCAGTTCCAGCCAGATGCGCAGGATAGTAGAGCTATGTGAGATGTCCGGACTGCCTTTTCGCACCCTGCCAAAATTACAGTCACTGGTTAGCGGCAAGGTCAGTATAAATGAGATCAGAGAGGTGCAGATTGAAGATTTACTGGGTCGGGCACCGGTAATGCTGGATCGCACGGAAATTGTAAACCGTCTGGCCAATAAGGTGGTACTGGTCACAGGTGGCGGGGGATCCATTGGATCTGAGTTGTGTCGACAGATAACAGCTATTGATATTCAACGCTTAATCGTGCTGGATCAAAGTGAATACAACCTTTACGCCATTGAAAAAGAATTGCAGCAGAAAGTGCCTGATCTTGCCTTGACCTGTGAACTGGGTGATGTATGTGATAAGGCTGGACTGGAATATCTGTTCCGGTGCTATCAGCCTGATATAGTTTTTCATGCGGCAGCATACAAGCATGTACCAATGCTGGAGAACAAGGTAAGGGAAGCGGTCAGAAATAATATCATCGGTAGCTGGAATGTGGCTCGACTGGCTGACAGATACGACTGCAGTGATTTTGTTATGGTATCGACAGACAAGGCGGTTAACCCCGGCAATATCATGGGGGCGAGCAAACGGGTCTCTGAAATCATTTGCCAGACCCTCGATGAACACTCAACGACCCGGTTTATTACTACCCGCTTTGGCAATGTGCTTGGTTCAGCCGGAAGTGTCGTACCATTGTTCAAGCAGCAGATACAAAACGGCGGCCCGGTAACCGTTACCGACAAAGAGATTACGCGCTATTTTATGACCATTTCCGAAGCCTGTCGTCTGATATTGCAGACTACTGTTATGGGGAATGGTGGTGAAATATTTGTTCTTGATATGGGGGAGCCTGTGAAAGTGCTTTACCTTGCTGAGCAGATGATACGGTTGTCAGGTAAAATTCCTGAAGAAGATATCAATATTGAATTCACCGGCTTGCGACCTGGCGAAAAGTTGCACGAGGAATTATTTCATAGCGATGAGGATTTGGCGGATACCAGTCACGAAAAGGTAATGCTCGCTCAGAGCCGTAAAACTGACTGGGAAACGCTTAAAGAGACTATGGATGCCTTTCAGCAGGCCATAGATGAATTTGATGCAGAAGTACTTTTAGCTCTTATACAAAAGCTGGTACCGGAGATGACACAGACAAATGCTGGAAAAGAAAAAACAGCTGCCAAAGAAACAGAAATATCAGGAGAATAACTTGATTGTCCCAGTCATATTATCAGGAGGTTCCGGTACACGCCTGTGGCCAATGTCGCGTGAATTTTACCCCAAACAGTTCCACCATCTGCTGGGCAATGAAACCATGCTGCAGCAAACTGTACAGCGCCTTGATGGCGTTTGCCAGCCTGAACAGCTGATAGTAATAGGCAATCGTGAGCATCGCTTTATGATTATTGAGCAGCTGGCTGAATCAGGCTGGCAGGACGCCAATGTTCTGCTTGAACCCGTAGGCAGAAATACAGCACCTGCGGTAGCTATGGCAGCGTTTGCGGCACTGGAAGTGTCTGCTGAGGCGACACTGCTGGTACTTGCTGCAGATCATGTGATCAGGGATGCAGAAGGCTTTAGGGCAACCGTGAATGACATGTTGCCATTAGCTGAGGATGGCAATATGATCACTTTCGGTATCCCGGCGAACAGGCCGGATACCGGTTTTGGTTATATCCATTGCGGAGAAAAGATTACTGATGATGCTTTTCATGTGGATGCTTTTGTTGAAAAACCGAGTAAAGATAAGGCTGCTGAATATGTTGCTGCCGGGGATTATTTCTGGAACAGTGGTATGTTTCTGTTTCAGGCTAAAACCTACCTGGCTGAACTTGAGCTATGGCAGCCTGAGATACTGGATAGTTGTCTGGCTGCGTGGCAAAACAGAGAACGGCACTTCCATGGTTTCCAGGCATTTGATGAGGAAGCCTTCAGCCGCTGTCCTGCCGTATCCATAGATTATGCAGTGATGGAAAAAACTGATAAAGCCGTTATGGTGCCTCTGGACGTGGGCTGGAACGATGTAGGCTCCTGGTCAGCATTGCATCAGGAGCTGAAACAGGATGAACATGGCAATGCCAGTAAAGGCGATGTGATGCAACAGGATACGCACGGCTGCCTGTTATACGCGCATGATCGTTTGCTTGTCGCTTCTGGCTTGCAAGATCTCGTTATTATCGAAACTTCTGACGCGGTACTGGTCGCTGACCGTAGCCAGAGTCATGAGATAGGAACACTGACAAAAGAGCTGCAGAGCAATGGGCGCAGCGAAGCAAGTTTGCATCGCTGCGCATTTCGACCCTGGGGCAGTTATACCGTATTGGAGAAAAGTTCAGGTCATCAGGTTAAGCGATTGACACTGAAGCCGGGTGCGGTATTGTCATTACAGAGGCATAAATTTCGGGCAGAACACTGGGTAGTAGTAAAAGGTCAGGCAAGCATTGTGCATGGAGAAGATAAAATACTTCTCAATGAGAATGAATCGACCTACATTCCAGCAGGAATGATTCATCAGCTGGCCAACCAGACTGAAAATGAACTGGAAGTCATCGAGGTGCAAACCGGCTCCTATCTGGAAGAGGATGATATTGAACGTCTGGACGACCCTTATCATCGTAGTGGCACGTCAGGCTAAAACCGACTCTATTCATTTACCCGTCTAACTACTATGATTTTTATAGATAACCATCATGTCTGAATTTCTCCGTGAGATCGCCGAAGTAAGAGAAAATGCTGAGCTGATTTATGATGAAATTGCTATGGCAGCCTGTTATGACTATCTGAGTGAAGAAATTACTGAAAATTTGATAGATAGCAGGCCTCTGCTTTTACCTGTAATGATGGGAGGAATATATCTCTGCGGGCAGTTGATGCAACGGCTCGATTTTCCATTGGAATTAGACTATCTCCATGCGACGCGCTACCGCAACAAACTGCAGGGGGATGAATTAAAGTGGCTGGTTCCTCCATCCGGCAAGGTGGTAGATAGAACGGTACTGGTTATCGATGATATCCTCGACCAGGGAATAACCATAGCCGGGGTTATCGGTAATCTGAAAAAGGCCGGTGCGGCCGAGGTCCAGAGTGTCGTCCTGACGACCAAGAAATGCGCAAGGGATCTGGATGTTGATGTTACATATAGTGGCGTGGATGTGCCGGATAAATATGTCTTCGGTTGTGGCATGGATTACAGAGGTTATTGGCGCAATCTCCGCCAAATTTTCGCTGTAGCAGATTCCTGACAGGGTCAGGTTGTATGCTATACAAGAATAGACGTGCCCTAAAGATGAAAACATGGAGCAGTAGATGCTGACAGCAATCATAGGTGGTAGTGGTCTTGAGAAACTGGATGGGTTGACTATCACCCGCCGGGAGGTGACACGAACGGAGTATGGTGAAGCATCCGGTGCCCTGACCTTCGGTAAGATGAGCGGTAAAGATGTAGTATTCTTAAACAGGCATGGGCCGGGGCATACCATCCCACCCCATCGCGTGAACTATCGGGCTAATATATTTTCCCTGAAACAGGTTGGGGTAAAGCGGATTATTGCCATCAATGCAGTCGGTGGTATTGATAGTAATCTTGAGCCTACTGGCCTGGTAATTCCCGATCAGATAATTGACTACACGTACGACCGTAAACAGACCTATTTTGGCAAAGAGAATGGTCCGGTCAAACACATCGATTTTACTCACCCCTATACAGAAAAACTGCGAGAAATTATCATTGATGCGGCAAACACAAATAAGATCCCCGTTACGACTCGTGGAACCTATGCCGCCACCCAGGGGCCACGCTTTGAAACAGCTGCTGAAATTGATCGCATGGAACGAGATGGTGCAAGCATTGTAGGTATGACAGGTATGCCTGAAGCAGGACTGGCCAGAGAAATGGATCTGGACTATGCCATGATTGCGGTGGTTTCCAATCCGGCGGCAGGTCGCTCGGAATCAGAAATCAGTGTCGAAGAGATTATGATTAAGTTACAACAGGGGATGGATAAAACACGGGCATTGCTTGAACTGGTGATTCCCAGGCTGTAGATTCGGGACTAAGGATCAAACATTGACAGAAGGTTGATTTTGAACTTCCTTTGTCTTTGGTCCTTAGTCTCGGGTCTTATTGTTCAACCGGTATCTCCACCGGTGTCACCATCAACACCATTCCTAGCTTCGGATGATCATAGTAATTTAATTCGCCACTCTTCATGCGTCTTTTTTCATGAATTCGGTAACTCACCGGACCGGCAGAAGGTTCTTCATCAAGAATAGAAGGGCGGTAAGCAGGCGTGTAGCGAATATCAGCTTCCAGTGTGTACGTTCCAGCAAGGTAAAAATTAATAAAGCCGTCAAGGATGGGGTGTGGCAAGGGCCGTTGACTATCATTAAAACCGGGTTTTGTGTCAGTGATGCCGGCCTGTACATCATTTGTAATGTTTTTCCTGTTCGTGATACGGGCAATTACGGTGTTTGCAGGGTTGAGCACAGTTTGTACCCAGCGTGTTGAAAGTATTATGTTTCTTGCAGGGTTTTTTCTTATCCGGTTTACAGAGGAAGAAAAATTGCTTTGCACTTTTTCAACCGGTTCATTTTTAATGCCATCCATGATCCGGGCAGGAAGTTTTGCCTTCGACATTTTTCTTTGATTCAATGGTGGATGGGCAGTTGTCCATTTTTCATCTGTCCCCCTGTCCGGCATGCTGAAGACTACAAGTTCAATGAGATAACTGCGGGCTGCCTGGGCAGGTAGCGCAATGAAGAATACTGCTATCAGCAGATTCGAAATTATACGTGTAGTAATTCTCATTATTTCTTTAGAAATGCCTGATCAGTGTAATGTGCTAATGATAACGGGTATTATATCTGGTCTAAAGCTTTCAACTGATTATATAGGCAAAATTATGGCAGTACGTCAAATTTTACAAATGGGTAACCCTCTGTTGTATCGGCGGTCAGAGGACATTACAGATTTTGACTCTTCAGAGTTGCAAATATTGATTAGAGATATGTTTGACACCATGGCCGATAGTGACGGTGCCGGTCTCGCCGCACCGCAGATAGGTGTTTTGCAGCGACTGGTAATCTTCTCAGTGGAATCCAATCCCCGATATCCCGACGCAGAAACTGTTCCACGAACCATATTAATTAACCCGAAAATTGAAGTGCTTAACGATGAGCAGGAAGCAGGCTGGGAGGGCTGTCTGAGTATCCCCGGAATGCGTGGTGTGGTGAGTCGCCCTACTCATATTCGGTATAGTGGCTACAACGAGCATGGCGAACAGTTCAGCAGAGAAGTCAGCGGCTTTCATGCCCGTGTCGTACAGCACGAGTGCGACCATCTTGATGGCGTATTGTACCCAATGCGAATTCAGGACATTCGTCAATTTGGTTATGAAGCGGCTTTGTTTCCGGATGAACAATGATGAAGGTCTTTTGTTTTAAGGACACCTCTATTAATTCTGGATATATCAGATTGTATTCCAAATCGTTCATATCAAGGCAAGGATCGCACGCAATAGCTGGCTATTGCGAAGATTCTTAACGCAGAAAGGGACGATTTGGGA
>JBLYYR010000109.1:0-7109 GCA_048550195.1 Arenicellales bacterium | reverse complement strand
ACCTAAATCGTAAATCTTAAAACGTCTATTCAAATGGTTTCCCTGCGTCTTTGCGGCTCTGCGAGAGGATATGTTTTTAGTATTTGTTTTATTAAAGCTCAAAACCGTAAGTCAAAAGCTTTATCTCTCGCGGGGGCGCGGGGACGCAGGGAAGTCAAAGGCTTTTTTCCTGTAAAT
Organism: Arenicellales bacterium; assembly: GCA_048550195.1. Lineage (GTDB taxonomy): Bacteria > Pseudomonadota > Gammaproteobacteria > BMS3Bbin11 > BMS3Bbin11 > BMS3Bbin11. Next base: position 6,932 of record JBLYYR010000109.1, on the reverse strand, counting down.
CAAAATGTTCTTTCTTTTGCTTTCCCTGCATTCTCTGCGAGCGCTGCGAGAGGAGAGTGTTTCGGTTGTTTGCCTGATGCTCGTTCTGAATCAAAATGACAATGGAAAGTTTACTGGATAGCAGTCGTGTTACGTAAATCATAAAACGTAATACGCAATACCTGATCCTGCCCTTTATTCGTTTTTCTCCTCTTTGGGAAAGGTATAACCTTCACTTATGAGTATCTTTTTTAGCAGGCTCTTTTCGAAGCCAGAAATATATTTCCCCCCTACTCCAAAGGTTGGAACACTGCTGTAGCCCAATTTCTTTTCCAGTTCCTCCTCTTCCGTCTTGTTATCGGTCAAATCAATCTCTTCGTAAGGTATGCCATTTAGCGCGAAATATTCCCGGACGTCCCCACAGGAAGGGCATTCCTGTTTAGAATAAAAAACTACTGGTTTCACATCCTTGTCAGCAGTCTTTACTGTTTCCGTTTTATCGACTGCATCATCAACACCCGTGCTTATCTTAGATTTCTCCACTTTTGCTGCATTCTCAGGCGGAGGGCTGCTCTGATAAGTTACATTTCCCTTTTCATCAACCCATTTGTATAGTTCACCGGCAGCGGCAGGGTAAAATGAGAAACTAACAAGCAGCAGTAATGCAATTTTACAAACAGATAAATGATTTAAATTATTCACGAGGACTCCTCCTGACCTTTAGTGATGTTCTATCATCCTAACAGGATCATCTGTTCTGACCAAGTTTGGGAACTGCAGGAGGAAGAGAAATGGAAAGGCTTAGGACTAAGGACCTGGAACCTGGATCATTTCGACGTATCCGACTCGTTGCTTTCTGAATCAGATTCATCAGGCTGCGGCCGAACCCAGTCTGTTATATCTTCCAGTTCATCGAGTTCTTCGGCCAGCTTGTCTATATCCTCTTCTTCCTCGGTCTCTTCGTCTGCAGCTTCTGTTTCTTCGGTGTTTGCCTGCTGTGGCATTATAGCGGGAGTTAGGATGTCTTCTTCGTCATCTTCTACGCTGGTATCTTTTTCCCCGTCATCTGAATCTGATGCTGCTTCTACTGATGGCGGCTTTGTCGGCTCCGGATCATTGTCATCATCATTTTCTTCATCATCCTTACTTACTGGCGCCCCCATGAAGGAAGTCATAAATAGCCCCAGTTCAAACAATAGCCACATCGGAATGGCCAGCATGCTCTGCGAAAAGATATCGGGCGGGGTTAGCAACATACCAACGACAAAAGCGCCGAGTAGCACGTACTGGCGCTTTTTAGCCAGCTTCTCCCGGGTGGTGATGCCTGCCTTGACCAGCAGTATTGTTGCGATTGGCACCTCAAATGCGATACCGAAGGCAAAAAACAGCTTTATCACAAAACCAAGGTAGTGATTGATGTCCGGCGTTACTTCAATACCAACCGGTGCAACACTGGGGAAGAAACTGAACATAATGGGAAAGACAACGAAGTAGGCAAAGGCGATACCACAATAAAACAGCAGAGTGCTTGATAACAGCAGAGGAAAGGCCAGGCGCTTTTCATTTTCATACAGGCCCGGGGCGATGAATGACCAGATCTGATAAAGAAGATAGGGTATAGCAACAGCGATCGACAGTGCAAAAGCGAACTTCAATGGCACCAGAAATGGCCCGGCCACTTCGGTCGAAATCATGGTGCTATCACCGGCAAGCGCTGACAGCATGGGCGCGGCCAGCAGGGTAAACAATTTGCCGGAAAAGATGGCGGCTGGAATAAATACGATAATAATAACGATGACTGAGCGTAGCAGGCGATCGCGAAGCTCAATTAAATGGCTGATAAAAGACTCGGGCTGGGCCTCCTGTCCCTCATCGGAGGTGCTGCTCTGTTCACTCATACTTTAGTGTTTTTGGGAGAATCTGTAGACTTATCAGAAGCTGTATCAGAAGATGAATCTGAGGATGTACCGGAAGATATATCGATTGTCTCTGCTGCTGTCGCCTGCAAAGGAACCCGTTCATTCAGTGACTCTGTCGCGTTATGTTTAAACTTGTTGAGCTCAGTCTGCGCCGATGTCAGGTCGTTGCGCAGCTGGCGTAATTCGTTCAGCTCTGTTACTGATATCTGGCTAGCGACATCAGCCTTGATGCCGGTAATCATGGCACGTGCCTTGCCTACCCAGCGGCCGGCAGCCCGTGCAGCTTCAGGCATTCGCTCCGGACCCAGTATCAATAACGCAATGACCCCGATCAGAGTCATTTCAAACATCCCGATATCAAACATCTTTCGTCTTCCCCTTAAGGGGTTCAGACCTTGTCTTCAGTTTTGCTGGTTACTTCTGCATCAACTACTTCACCGGACTTCTTTGATTCCAGTGTGCCGGGGGTTTCTTCTTCCTTGGACATTTCATCACCCATGGCTTTTTTGAAACCTTTTATTCCCGCACCGAGATCGCCGCCCAGATTACGTAATTTCTTACCTCCGAACAGTAGCATGACGATAACCAGTACAATCAAAAGCTGCCAGATACCTATTCCACCTACACCCATAACTTACTCCATCTATGTTCTACGAGGTTTAGATCCCCACAGACTGTTGCGATTATCGTCATTCCAGCACAGGCCGGAATCCAGTAAATAATTACTAAATAACTAATGTTATGTGGGCCTGTTTGCCTTTTCTTCAAGGCCAGACAGACCAAAACGCCTCGCCAGTTCCTGCAGCACATCGTCTGCTGTCAGGCCCTGATGAGATAACATGATCAGGGTATGAAACCACAAATCAGCCGTTTCATAAACAATCTTCTGCCGATCACCGTCTTTTGCTGCCATCACTGTTTCTGTGGCTTCTTCGCCAATCTTCTTCAGTATAGCGTCCAGCCCCTTATCATACAGGCCGGCGACATACGAACTGTCGGCAGATGCCGCCTTTCTTTGCTCCAGTACTTCTGTCAATTGCTCAAGAATATCTTTCACTTCAAGTTCCTTTTACTGCAGGGGAAAGGAGGAAAGGAGGAAAGGAAAATCAAAATCTTAGCCCTCTTTCGCGTTTTATCTTTCATCTTTCCTCCTTTCCCCTTTAACCTTTCCCCTTTAACCTTTCTTATAAATCTCTTTCGGGTCTACCAGCACGGGTTCAACGCTCTGCCACTGACCATTCTCGTAGCGCTGGTAAAAACAACTCTCACGGCCTGTATGACAGGCTATCCCAGCTTTTTGCTCGACTTTCATCAATATTACGTCATTATCGCAGTCCAGGCGTAGCTCTTTCACCACCTGTTGATGGCCTGACTCTTCACCCTTATGCCACAATTTACCGCGTGAACGTGACCAATATACGGCATGTCCGCTGTCAGCCGTCAATTGCAGGGCCTCACGGTTCATCCAGGCCAGCATTAACAGCTTACCTGTTTCAGCATCCTGGGCAATGGCCGGCACCAGTCCGTCATCTGTCCATTTCACTTCATCCAGCCAGTTCATGAATATTCTGTCATCCTGACTTCAATGCCGGCATCGCGCATCTTTTGCTTGGCCTGCTGCACGGTGTAATCACCAAAATGGAAGATACTGGCAGCCAGCACCGCATCGGCGTGCCCTCTGCTGACGCCATCGACCAGATGTTCCAGGTTGCCGACACCGCCTGAAGCGATAACGGGCACATCGACGGTATCACAGACTGCCCGGGTCAGAGCCAGATCAAAACCATCACGCGTTCCGTCTCTATCCATACTGGTCAGCAATATTTCTCCGGCGCCGTAATCGGCCATTTTCCTGGCCCATTCAAGCGCATCCAGACCGGTACCTTTGCGGCCACCGTGAGTGAAGATTTCCCAGCGGGGATTATCACCGCCTTCCACCTGCTTGGCATCGATGGACACCACGATCGCCTGCGATCCAAAATGATCGGAGGCTTCTTTTACAAATTCGGGATTAAACACGGCAGCGGTATTGATACCCACTTTATCTGCCCCGGCATTCAGCATACGGCGCACATCATCCAGCACACGGATGCCACCGCCTACTGTCAGCGGAATGAATACCGTGCTGGCAACTTCCTCTACCACATGCAGGATGGTATCGCGATTGTCCGAAGAGGCCGTGATATCGAGGAAGGTAATTTCATCTGCACCCTGCTCATCATAGCGCGCTGCCACCTCCACCGGGTTACCGGCATCGCGGATATCAACAAACTGTACGCCTTTGACGACACGCCCGTCACGCACATCCAGACAGGGGATAATTCTTTTTGCCAGTCCCATATTTTATCCTTTCTAGTCAACCTTATCTGCTAAATGCTGGCACTCAGCGAGATCTAACGATCCTTCATATAAGGCGCGTCCAATAATAGCGGCATTGATGCCACTTGCTTCATGTTCCAGCAGGCGTTCGATATCTGCCATGGTACTGACACCACCAGACGCCACAACCGGTACCGTCAAAGACTCTGCCAGACGTGCCGTTGCCTCGGCATTAACACCCTGCATCATGCCGTCACGGCTGATATCGGTGTAAATAATACCTTCTATGCCATTATCTTCGAACTCGCGTGCCAGTTCGGTGACATCAATACCGGAGTCTTCGGCCCAGCCATCAACCGCCACCATGCCATTTTTGGCATCAAGGCCAACATACACATGGCCGGGGATAGTTTTACATAATTCTTTAATAAATTTTGGTTCACGCACGGCCATAGTGCCGATAATGACATAATTTACCCCGGCTTCAACATAGGCTACAGCTGTTGCAAGGTCACGAATGCCTCCACCCAGTTGTATTGGCAAATCAGGATAGGCCGCCGCGATATCCCGTATCACCTGTTCATTGACCGGACGCCCCTCAAAGGCGCCGTTAAGATCAACGATATGCAGCCGCCGCGCCCCCGCATCGACCCAGCGCCCGGCCATATCGACAGGGTTGTCTGAAAATACGGTATCGTCTTCCATACGGCCCTGGCGCAAACGGACGCATTGGCCGTCTTTAATATCTATGGCGGGGATTATTAGCATTGGGGCACCTTTTCTAATTTAAAAATAACCATTTTGGATAAAAACTCTTTCAGGTTTTAGGGGGAAAGGAGGAAAGGAGGGAAGGGGGAAAGGAAAGTCAAAACCATAAACCTCTTTCATCTTTCATCTTTTTTCTTTAACCTTTCCTCCTTTCCCCTTTCCCCTTTCCCCTTTCCCCCTTCCCCCTTTCCTCCTGCCTTAAACAGTCCAGTTCGCAAAATTCTCCAGCAGCTTAAGCCCGTCATGCTGACTTTTTTCCGGGTGGAACTGTACTGCAAAAATATTGTCGCGGGCTGTTGCCGAAGTGAATTCTACGCCGTATTCGGTGATGCCTGCCACATCCGCTTCATTCTCTGATTGCACACAATAACTGTGAACAAAATAAAACCTTGCCCTGTCGTCAATGCCCTGCCACAGTGGATGTGAAACTGTCTGCTTAACCTGGTTCCAGCCCATGTGCGGGATGGAATACTGATGGCCGGTTTGTGGATCGATCAATGCCTGCGGGTCACTGGAGACATCGGTAAAATGTTTTGCATGGCCCTTGAAAAGACCCAGTGTTTTGACACTTTCACCATCCTCACCATGTTCATCACTGGATTCATACAGAACCTGCTGCCCCAGGCAAATACCAAGAAAAGGCTTATTTACCGCTGCCTCGAGTACTGTCGGCTCCAGATCAGTATCGTGCAAGGCTTTTACATACCCGCCTATGGCGCCCTGTCCGGGCAGCACTACGCGGTCTGCAGCACGAATATCATTCACATCGCCTGAAATCATTACATTGGCTTTCGGCGCAACATGTTCGAAGGCTTTGGCTACTGAACGCAAATTACCCATGCCAAAATCGACAACAACAATACTATTCATGATTTAAATCCTGATTACTGACAGGGTCTACTCAGAGACTCCCCTTGGTAGATGGAATAGCACCACCCATGCGGGCATCCGGCTCGACAGCCATACGCACTGCGCGCCCAAAGGCCTTGAACACAGTCTCGGCAATATGGTGTGAGTTATCACCATGCAGATTATCGATATGCAGAGTCACCAGCGCATGATTACAAAAACCCTGAAAGAATTCGTGCACCAGATCCGTTTCAAATTCACCAATGCTGGCTCGCGGGAAGTTTACCCGATACTCGATCTGAGGGCGGCCCGAAAAGTCGATGACTACGCGACTAAGCGCTTCATCCAATGGCACAAAGGCATGTCCATAACGAGTCATACCACGTTTGTCACCCAGCGCCTCCTTGTAGGCCTGGCCAAGCACAATACCAATATCTTCAACAAGGTGATGCGCATCAATGTGTAAATCACCATTAGCCTGAATATCAATATCCATCAAACCATGCCGTGCAATCTGCTCCAGCATGTGCTCAAGAAAAGGTACGCCGGTAGAGAAAGACGACTGCCCGGTGCCATCGATGTCCAGTTTGATCGTGATCTGGGTTTCGAGTGTGTCTCGAGATACAGTTGCTGTGCGGTTACTCATTAGTTTGTTCCAATACTGTCGATTTTGCGGGATTTTAACAGAAAAGTGGTTTTATGTTTCAAGTTCAAGCAATGAAGATCAAATGCAAAAGACACTTTTACCACAGAGGTCATAGAGTTTCCTTATGTGTCAGCATAAGGAACCAGAGTCCCAACATGTCAATATGCATTCCTCTGTGACCTCCGTGCCCTCTGTGGTAACAATCTTTCCCCATTTTTCCTGTCAGCTCCCCGGAAACACCACTTTAACAGTCACCCCCTTTCCTTCTCCCCTTCCTGTCTGAAATTCCAGCTTCGCATGATGCAGGTCTACAACACGCTGCACGATAGACAGTCCCAGGCCGCTGCCAGTCTGGCCGGTACCGAGGCCGCGATAGAAACGGTCGAAGACCCTCTCTTTATCCATTTCGGCTATCCCCGGACCACTATCCATAATTTTCAGTATCACACCTT
>JBLYYR010000108.1:0-3136 GCA_048550195.1 Arenicellales bacterium | reverse complement strand
CTATGCGCCTCAAAATCGTGACCATTTGTACTCGCTCACCCACCATGCTCGCTACGATTGCCCAAGTCCGACAGGCTCCTAGGCGCTGCTATGCTCATCAGAGAAGCGGGCCTGAATGGATTGGACTTCCTCAAGTTGACTGATAAATGCCTGCACACAACGCGGGTCGAAGTGCTGCCCGGATTGTTCATTCAGCGTGTTCAGGACGTCATCGTGAGACCAGGCAGGTTTGTAACAGCGTTTTGACGAGAGCGCGTCATAGACATCGGCCACGGCGACAATACGCGCCACCAGCGGAATATCATCTTCCCGCAATCCTTGCGGGTACCCGCTGCCGTTAAATTTTTCATGGTGTCCCAGCGCAATAACGGCGCCCATCTGAAGGTATTTGGACGGGCTGTCTTTGAGTATCTCGTAACCAATGTTGGTATGCTGTTTGATGATAGTGAATTCCGCTACTGACAATCTGCCTGGTTTGAGCAGTATCTGATCCGGGACACCGATTTTGCCGATATCGTGCATAGGTGCCGCCATTTCAATCGTCTCACGTTCATCTTCATGTAGCCCCAGTTGCATGGCGATCAGGCGAGAGTACTTTGCCATGCGGATCACGTGATTTCCGGTTTCCTCATCGCGATATTCACCTGCCTTGCCGAGGCGTAAAAGCGTTTCGTGCTCGCGTATATGGATAGCATGCGTAGCTTCGGCGACCTTCTGTTCCAGCCAGTTGGCCCGGTCTTCTATAATTAAACGTTGCTGCTGCAGTTGCAGCAGGTTGCGGAATCGTGCCCGACACTCGTTGTGGTCAATCGGCTTGTTCAGAAAATCTGTAGCGCCAAGCTCCAGTGCCTTATGGCGGATGTCAGTCTGTTCGTGTGAAGTGATCATGATTATCGGTACATGTTTTGCCGTCGGCAGGCTGCGTGCCAGCCGAAGAAACTCGATGCCATCCATGCGGGGCATTTTATAATCGGTGAGTATAAGGTCTGCCGGCGACTGTTCCAGCCAGTCCAAAGCACCCTGGGCTTCCTCGAAGGCTTTCACAAGCAGGCAGGAATCGATCGATTTTACGATCTGCGATAGAATTTGCCGGCTGGTCGCCTGGTCATCAATAATAAGTACAGCTGCCATGGCTATCTATACACGTGGTCGGGTTCACTCTGTATGATACATTGTAGTCGAGTCGTGGCACCCGGTTTGACGGGGAGCACACTGTATATCGGCTACTAGCCTGTTTACCTGAAGTGTCCAGCAAAATCGACTCAAATTCACTAGCGGTATAAGCCTGAACAACAGTTGCAGTGGAGCTCAGTTTTTTCAGGTGAAACGTCGTTCAGTTCTTGAACGAAATCTTTATTTGTGTTGTTATAACAACAGCTGTCCTACAGCTGCTCTGGGTCCTGAAGTCGCCCATTCCTATGAAGTGTGATTAGCATCGTCATACTTCGCATGCCTTGATTACCCTGCTGCGGGTAGTTCATGCCTATCCCGTCTACTATCCCTTGATAGCCAATCAAGGGGGTATGAGTTTGCGTCGAGCACCAGCGGTGGCCTGGTTTCAGGCACAGAGGCTTAGCTTATCAATGGAGCGGTGCGCCATAGACTCGTCCGAACTTCAACTCATTCGCTGTGATCATCCATCGTTTTCAGCATGTGGCTGGTAGTTTCAGGGGCGGATTCTGCCCGATTGCGCTGGGTCAGGGTACAGAAACGTGGCTATTGTACTGGAGGAAATGACATGGAATTGACGCATTTGCGTGAGAAGATTGGTTTTAATGTACGTGAATTTCGCTTGGGGAGAGGTTATTCACAGGGAATGCTCGCTGAACGTAGTGGCCTGAACCGCTCATATATCGGTTCTGTCGAACGTAACGAACACAGTATCGGTATTGATAACCTTGAGCGTTTGTCGCAGGGGCTGGATGTGCCACCCGTCGCGCTTCTCGAGGTGAGTGCAGGCAGCCTCGACGACCGACCACCAACTGAGCAGGCAATCACTGAGACTTCGCCGGTTGTTGTTCTGAGCAGGAAGAGGTTCTTTGAATTGCTGAAACAATGCGCAGTGCACCGGCCTGAGCTGGTTGCCATCTATCTTGACCGTTGCGGTGTCAGGTTTGTCAAGTAGTCCCTATGCCAACTAACAACAGTAAAAAAAGAGTGCAGGATCGCCAGCTGGATATCCTGATCGTCGATGATGACCCGATGATCCGGTTGCTATTGCAGGGCGGTATCAATGCAGATCGGTTTTCGGTGTCAGTCACAGACTCAGGTTCTGACGCCATCGCCATGTGCGATGCCAATCCCTTTGATTTCGTTATTTTAGACTACCGGATGCCGGGAAAGTCGGGTCTTGACGTCGCCAGCACACTGCATCGACAGAAGATACCGTTCATCATGCTTTCTGCATTCGCGGATGAAACCATTGTGCAACGTGCGGCACGATTTGGTGCCCTGGGTTATATGGTGAAACCGGTTACTCCCAAACAGGTGGAACTGGCCATTGATACTGCACTGGTTCGGTTCAGTGAAATCGATAACCTGGCACGAGCGGCCGAAGTTTCGGGGGTTGTGGGCATTGCAGTCGGACTGGTCATGGTTAGCTATGGTATATCGCGGATGATTGCGCTGGAAAAACTGAGAGCCTTCTGTCGACCGCGCAACAGAACGTTGAAAGAAGTCAGTTTGGAAATCACAAACCTTTTTGAATTACACCTTGATGTCAGCAGTCAAAAGTCGCCGCGTGACGCCCTGGAAGACTATTTAAAGAACACGAACTAACCCACTGCTGCGTATGTTGTGCATTCATTAGTACCAACCTTAAATAAAAACGGACGAAAGTCATAAAAGATCAATATGAGTGGTAATGGCCGTTGGCGCCCTGTCAGGCATAAGCTGTTTGTTAATAACAGGGCAGAGATACAGCTGATGTCCTTGTCTTTACAACGCTTGATGAGCCTTATGCCATTTGTGATGAGCAATTCAGCTTGCTACTGACCAAGGATTCTGAAAAAGAATCTAGTAGCACGGCCGAGTCATTATGTGACCTGAACAGCGCTGTTGTTATTTTATTCGCCGATGCGCATAGCTCAGCATCTGACAGGGAGAGACTCTCCCGACATATTGCAGCCATATCACG
>JBLYYR010000107.1:0-37350 GCA_048550195.1 Arenicellales bacterium | reverse complement strand
CGGCGCGATTAGCCGTTAAATACCGTTAACACCAAAAAAACCTCGCGCCGAGCGGCACTCCTGCAAAAGAGGATCGTATTACGATTTAGGTTTTGCGTAATACATAAAACTAACACGCAAAACAATCTTTTTCCCTTTTTCCTCCTTCAAAAACCAAATATATATGCCATAATTAAATAATTAATTGAAACTATAACAAAGCACTTTTAAGCAAACGCTTCAACACCATGCAGTAAGTTGTTTATATTGAAGGAAAATTGACCAATTTCACTCGGCAAGCTATCCTTGTATCAATAACTGGTTAGTGCGCGACTATAGGTAAAGGAAATGAAAAGTTCTATCTTAAAAAAATCCGCTTTTGCAGGCATTTTTTGCGCGTTAGTTCTGCCCGCTGCTGCGGCTTCTGTCGATAGTGATGTTGAGGACTTTTTGCAGGACAAAAATCCCCAGTCAATCGCAGATTATCCGGAAGCCTTTACTGAGGTCTACGAAAAGCACGCACCGGTGATAAAAGAGTCCACTCTGGCGACTGTCGTTTATTATTTCACCGAAACCGACGAGCATAGTTCTGAGGACATTGTTCAATTGACGAATCAGGCGGTATCCGCGGCGATAGCCATATCACGCAGTGACGGTGATGAAGACGATCTGGCATCCAATATTACGGATGCTGTATGCGGCACATTCAAAGGCGGAATACATGCGGCCTACAAGCAGGTAACCAGTGCAGGCAAGGCCGTGGAAGGCGGCTTGCAGGCTGCACTTGATGCCGGCGTGGAACCTGATTATGCAGCAACGGCGGTCACCCGTGGTATCGATACCTGTTTGCAGCAGAGACTGGATAATGACGTCGCACTGATTGTCGGTACAACCATCGGGGGTATCATGGGGAACATCGGCATTGCCTATAATTATATAGCGCCCTATCCAGCCTACCTGCCTCCAACGCTGGGATCCGGTGATGTGGATTTGTTCAAGAGACCTATAACTGATTTTCCCGGTGAAGACAGGCAGGTTTGCGTATCAAATTGCATCTAATTCGCTGAATAGAACGACAGGAAAATTAAAAACAAATGCGGACTTCCTATCTTGCATTAACAGCAGGCTTGCTGACGCTGTTACCGACGGTGGCATCTCATGCTGTAGAAACCGCACTGGACCCGGGTTTCAGCGGGCGTGGCATCACCTACGGCCCACGTGCCGATGCCATCGGCAAAGGCACGTCTTCGAAGGATGAAAAAGAGCAGGGGGGCGCGGCTGATGCCGAAGATGACCGCGCCGGTGCCTTCTTTTTTCCAGCATTGGGGGTCGGTGTATCGTCTGACGACAATATTAACCGTACACCCGTTATGCAGCAGTCTGCCACAATTTATCATTTACGGCCGGCGCTGGGCTTTCAGGCAGGTAAAGGTGCCGCCCGATTTAACGGCGGCTATGTTGGTGATTACGCGAAATATTCGGGTACAAATTTTGATGATCTCTACGACTATGACGATCATCGTCTGTACGCCGGGCTGGCGGGCTATGGCCGAAAAAGCGGCTATGATGTGGTACTGGATTACAAACGCGGTCATGATTCGACCAGCGGCAACAGCATCAATGACAATCTACGCCGTTTTGACAAATGGACGCGTTATTCATTACTGGGCTCTACTAACCTGGGGGCGCGAGGTGCCAGGCTTAATTTACGGCTGGATGGTTTACTGGAAAACAAGCGCCAGGATAGACTGAAATCGATTGATTATGACACCGCTGCGCTGGGCGCAATGTTCAAAGTCAGGGTAGGCGGCAGAACCTATGCGGTACTCGAAGGTGGCTGGCGTGACTGGGATTATATCAATTCTAATGCCGATGCCGACCGCTACTATGCCCGCCTGGGTGTGTCCTGGGAAGCGACGGCAAAAACTAAAGGCCTGCTGACCTATGGTACGGAGAAATATAACCCGGACAATCCGGGCGAGCCGATAGTATCAGATGAATTCGGACCTACCTTCGGCAGCAATGAAAAAACAAAATCATCGACCTGGCAGGGCAGGATAGACTGGGAGATGCGCCGTCGCGATTTGCTCAGACTTGGCACATACCGGGGATCCAGGAACAGTAATGGCACCGGGTCTCACAGTCTTTCTACACGCTATACGGCAGGCTGGACACACGACTGGTCAGAGCGGGTACGCAGCAACCTGGGATATATGCAGGGTTCAGAGGATTATAAAGGTACCGATCGTCTCGACGACCTGACCAGCTATAACCTCGATGTGTCCTACAAATTTCGCCGTAACCTCCTGCTGAGAGGCTATTATATCTTTGAAGAAATCGACTCCAATGTTGAGCTGCGCTCCTATGATCGAAACCGTTTTGGAGCTTTCCTTGAGTGGGAGCTTTAGTAAGACAAACATGATTAAGACAGCATGATGCGGACCCGGATATCTACACAAAACATTCTGACCGGGCTACTATTGATTGCCCTGTCACTATCGTTTGCCAACGCGCATGCCGAACTCTACACCCTTGGAAAGGGCGATACAGTCAACATACACGTCTTTCAGGAGCCGGAGCTTAGCATCAAGGCCAGAATCAGTAACAACGGCACCGTGGATTACCCGCTAATCGGCATAGTGAAAATCGCCGGACTGACACTGCCGGAAACAGAAGCCCTGCTGGACAAAAGACTCAGAGGCGATTACCTGATCGAACCGCAAATTTCCGTCAGCATAGAACAATACCGACAATTTTTCGTCACCGGCGCAGTCAGAGCACCCGGCAGCTACGAGTACCAGCCCGGAATGACCGTCAGAAAAGCCGTCGCCGTCGCCGGAGACTTCACCGACAGAGCATCCCGCAGCAAAGTCTTCCTGATCAAAGAAGGCAAGAGCAGCAAAGACCGGATAAAAACGAAACTCGATGAGCTAATAGGCCCGGGGGATACCATTTCGGTCAAGGAAAGCCTGTTTTGAAAGTAGGGGGAAAAGCAGGGGAAAGGAGGAAAGGAGGAAAGGAAAATCAAAGTCACAACCCTCCTTTTCTTATCTTTAGTATTTTATTCTGTTGACGTTCCTTTCCTCCTTTCCCCCTTAGCATTTAACATAGGACATACGACACACGAACCCCATGGAACAACCCATCTACCAGCCCTTCCCCGACCAGCAAGAAGAAAGCATCGACTTTCTCCACTACTGGCGTGTCATACGAAAATATCTTTTCGAGATAATAGGGCTGGCTCTTGCCGTCGGTATTCTTGCTGCGCTGGTGGCGAATTCCATGGTGCCGATTTACAGTGCAACAACGAAGGTTTCAATCGAGCGTGTGACGCCGGCAACCGGAGGGTACTCAGACGTGTCCTGGTATTCCATGCAGCAGTATCCGGGGACACAGTACGAGATCATTAAGTCCAAGGCAGTTGCTGAGCTTGTAGTGGAAAATCTAAAACTTTGGCAGCATTCCTATTTTAATAAACCGGTAGAGAAGAAAAAAAGCTGGCGCCAGTATCTGCCCTTCCTCGAACAGGCGGAAGAGAAAGAAGATACCCGCTCAGAAGAGGAAAAATTAGCAGGCAGGAAGAAAAGGCTGGTCGGCATGGTGCGTGGAGGGATATCAGTAGCCCCGTTAAAAGACACCTATATCGTCGGCATCAGTTTTTCCTCACCCAGCCCGGAAATGGCAGCACTGGTCGCTAATGGGATTGTTGATGCCTACATTCAACGCAATCTTGAATCACGTTTCTCCGAGGTCAAGAAAGTCAGTGACTGGATGAATGAAAGCCTCGGCGGCATTACCAGTCAACTGGAAGGCTCGGAACAACAATTACAGAAATACCGCCGCAAGGAAAATCTGGTAGATGTCGGTAAAGGTGCCACCGGTTTTCAGACCGAGCGCCTGAGTGATTTATCCGATCAGGTCAGCAAGGAACGCGTGGCGGTCAACCAGCTGACGGTGCTCAAACGCCAGGCTGACCGTTTCAGCAATATGCCACTTGAAGACTTACTCAATAATCCGACTATCTACAAACACCCGACCTTAAATGAATTAAAAACGAAAGAAGTCGACACTTCCCGCCGGCTGGCTGAATTAAAAAAGCGCTATGGTCCGAAGCACCCGAAGATGAAGCAGGCCGTCAATGAGCTGGAAGCCATACAAAACCGCTACCGGGAATTGATACCCAGCATCATCAAAGGGATAGATGAAGACTATACAGTCAGGCGACAGAACCTGGCATCGCTGGAAAGAGAATTTAATGCCCTGAAAAAACAGGTGCAGCAGGCCAATGTGAAAGGCTTTGAGCTGGAGCGGCTGCAAAAGGATGTGGAAGGCAACCGCAAGCTGCGTGACCTGTTTATGGAGGAATACAAACAGACCAGTCTGAATTCCAGCTTCGAGACAGACCGGGTGCGGGTAGTTGATGCGGCAACCGTCCCCGCGTCACCAACCAAACCGAACAAAAAGCGCATCATCATGACCTATGTTTTACTGGCCCTTTTTGTTGGAGTCGGCCTGGCCTTCCTGATCGACTTCCTCGATCAGACAATCAAAACATCGGAAGATGTGGAAAGGAAACTGAACCTGGCGACGATGGGACTGCTACCTGCCCTGAGTAAAAAGAAGATTAAAAAAGGCGAGATTAATCCGGAGAGGCACTATCTTGAAGATGAGTCATCCAACTTCTCCGAAACCATAAGAACTATTCGTACCGGCATCACTTTGTCTGCTCTGGATCACCCGCACAAAATCATTCTATTCACTTCATCAGTGCCTGGAGAAGGGAAAACCACGGTTGCCTGCAACCTGGCGCTATCAATGAGCCAGCTCGAGAAGACGCTGATATTCGATGCAGACATGCGTCGTCCGTCAACAAAGAAAATCTTCGACTATGATCACAGAAGCGCAGGCATGTCAGAATTGCTGGCCGGAGAAGCCGAGTTCAAAGATGTCTTTCACAAAGTGGAAGGTACTAATCTGCATGTCATCACCGCCGGTGCAATACCCATCGACCCGCTGGATCTGCTGGCCTCAAATAAATTCAAAGCACTACTGGAACAGCTGTCAAAAATTTACCAGAGAATAATAATCGACACCCCCCCGGTATCAATAGTCAGCGACGCCGTACTTCTATCCAGTCTGGCCGATGCCGTAGTCTACGTAGTTAAATCCGATTCAACCAACTCGAAAATAGTACAGACCTCAATACAAAAACTGCAAAACACAAAAGCCCGTATAGTAGGTGTAGTCATCAACAACGTAGACATCAAAAAAATGTCAAAGTACTACGGCTATAGCTACGGAAAATATTATGGCGGCGGAGATTATTCGTACGGCGAGGAATATCGGAAATCGTAAGGGAATGTAGGGGAAAGGGGGAAAGGGGGAAAGGGGGAAAGGAACGTCAACAGATTAAAAGACTAAAGGTAAAAAAACAGGGTTGTGGCTTTGATTTTCCTTTCCTCCTTTCCTCCTTTCCCCTACGACTTTCGTCTTTCATCCCGAATCTTCCCCCACCCCCACTTAATCAAAACCATATATCCCCCAAACAGCGCAAGAAAAGAATAAAACATCACCGGTTCAGGTATCCGCAGGAAATGACCAAGCAGACCCAACACAGCAAACAGCAGGGAAGCAAAAAAGATAGTAGCCAGGATCGCGCGCTTGCTGAACCCTGCCAGTTCCAGCATATGATGCAAATGTTCCCTGTCTGCAGAAAAAGGAGAGCGCCCATGTCGAGTTCGACGAATTATCATTGTCAACGTTTCAAGCAGCGGTGCACCAAACAGCCACAGTGCTGTCACGGGAGCCATCGCCCGTTCATCACCCTGTGACAAAGTGATCAAAAACCACGACAGCACAAACCCCAAAAACATACTGCCGGCATCACCCATAAAGACCAGCGAACAGTTTTCATTATCGCAACGTAAGTTGAAAATAAGAAAAGCGGCGAGTACTGAAGCGAGCAAGCCAAGAATCAAAAGCGTATTCGTGTCTCCGGCCGCATAACTGATGATTGCCATTCCAACCACAGAAACAAGCGAAACAAAACCCGCCAGGCCGTCAATACCATCAAGCATATTCAATGCGTTGATAACGCCAATAGCCGCAAATACAGTAACGGGGATAGCAAGCCAGCCGAGTTCAACAATAAAGGCAGTTGATACAAGGTGACCAAAATCACTTAGTATCACTCCACCCCATACAGCCATAGTAGTGGCAGCAATAATCTGCGCGATAAAGCGTGCCCGGGTAGACAGTTCATGCATATCGTCCAGCACACCAATGAAAATCAGAATCAGCGACCCGGCAAACATCGCACGAAGTGAGGAAATGGGAATATCCAGCGTAAGAATAGAGAAGCAAAAGGCAACAAACATAGCAATGCCACCAATCAGCGGCACAGCCCCCCCATGCAGCTTACGCTCCCCGGGGTGATCAACAAGCCCAATATGAAAAGCCACAGGCCGCAGCAATAAAAGCAGAAACACAGTCAGCCCAAAAGCCACCAGCACGCTGATTGGATAATAAAAGTTCATAGCTAGAAAGTAACAATTATAGTTTTGCAATATTATATAAAAAATCCCATACCTTTCGTACAAGAATATACTCCGCTAGTCCGATAAAACTGAAATAGAGGGCCATTCATAGTTGCACCCATTCCCCTTTCCCCTTTAACTATTAACCTTCCCTCCTTTAACCTTTCCACGTGATTTTTAACGTTTGCTTTAACAAATAAAATCAGCTTTAATTACAGCTCGTTCAATCATTGAACAAATGAGCGGCAGTACTGTGAAAACACACACGGTATGGCGGTAGCGTGCTTGCCTGCGGAAGGAACTGCAGGCGAAAAGGAGGAAAGGGGAAAGGAAAACCAACCCTGGTATATATTTATTTCCATGGAGGGAGATTATGTCTTATCAATTATTTGAAGATCTTGCAGTATGGAAGAGGTCTGCGCGCCTTAGCTCTAATGTCTACAAAGAACTAAGTCAACTCAGAGACTTCGGTTTTAAAGATCAGATTACAAGATCAAGCTTATCAGTACCGAGCAATATTGCAGAAGGGTACGAAAGAAAGTCACTAAAGGAGTTTCTGAATTTTTTATCTTTTGCCAAAGGCTCGTGCGGAGAACTTCGGACCCAAATTTATATAGGCATGGACATAGGCTATATAAGTAAAAATACAGGTCAAGAGTGGATTGAAGAAGCACGACAAATATCCATGATGATAGCTGGCCTAATGAAAACAAAAAAAGAAACCAACTAAAAAAGTAAATGGAGCGAAGAAAGGTTCAAGATTTTGACCCTCCTTTCCCCCTTTCCTCCTGCTCTTAAAAAAATGAACGACGAAACCCGCTATCACGTCCTAAAGTACATCGAGAAAAACCCCTCCATAACCCAGCGAGAACTGGCTAAAGAACTCGGTGTAAGTGTAGGCAAAGCAAACTACTGCCTCAAAGCACTCATTGACAAAGGCTGGGTAAAAGCCAGCAACTTCAAAAACAGCAACAAAAAACTCGCCTACTTCTATATACTCACACCCAGTGGCATAGAACAGAAGGCAAAAATAACCGTCAACTTTCTGAAACGTAAAATAAACGATTACGAAGCACTAAAAGAAGAAATAGAAACACTAAAAAATGAAATAAACACAAATGAATTAAAAGTGGATAATTGAAGGCATAAATCTTTTGACCTTCCTTTTACCTTTCCCCTTTCCTCCTTTAACCTGGTTTTAACCATGCACACAAGAAAACGAATCCTGATCACCGGCGGCGCCGGCTTCCTCGGCTCCCATCTTTGCCGTAGATTACTGACCGAAGGCAACGACGTAATCTGTGTCGATAACTTCTTCACCGGCACCAAGGAAAATGTCATTGACCTGTTCGAAGACCCGCATTTCGAACTGATGCGGCACGACGTCACCTTCCCGCTTTATGTCGAAGTTGATGAAATCTACAACCTCGCCTGTCCAGCATCACCGATTCATTACCAGCATGACCCGGTACAGACCACCAAGACCAGCGTGCACGGTGCCATCAACATGCTTGGCCTGGCAAAGAGAGTTGGTGCCAAAATCTTCCAGGCATCCACCTCCGAAGTCTACGGTGACCCGATCGTGCATCCACAAACTGAAGATTACTGGGGCAACGTCAATCCGATTGGCCAACGCTCCTGCTACGACGAAGGCAAGCGTTGCGCTGAAACACTGTTTTTCGACTATAACCGCCAGAACAATCTAAGAATAAAAGTCGCAAGAATTTTCAACACTTACGGCCCCAACATGCACCCCAACGATGGCAGGGTAGTCTCAAACTTCATCATGCAGGCACTACAGAACCAGCCCATAACCATCTACGGCGACGGCAGCCAGACAAGATCATTCTGTTACGTTGACGACCTGATAGAAGCCTTCATCCGTTTAATGAATACCCCGGACGACATCACCGGCCCCATCAACACAGGAAACCCGGGAGAATTCACGATCCTGGAACTGGCAGAAAAAGTTATCGAGATGACAGATTCAGATTCCAAAATCGAATACCGAGATCTCCCCAGCGACGACCCAACCCAACGCCAGCCAGATATCACCCTGGCAAAAGAAATAATGGACTGGGATCCACAAATCAAACTAGAAGAAGGCCTGAAAAAAACCATACCTTATTTCAGGGGATTGTTGTAAACCCCGTTTCGTCGGTTTTCGTAGGAGCGCCGCTCGGCGCGATAAATGGCATAGGCAATAAAACTGGTAGCGCATGTTCTGTAGTTTTATTCCGATAAAAAAATCTAAAACCCAGTCTCTCACGGAGCCCACGGAGAACACAGGTAAACCATTTGAATAGACGTTTTAAGTTTTACGATTTAGGTGTTACGTAAAACCTAACCCGTAAAACGTAATACGTTGTTTTGCCCCGTGAGAGAACAGCCTTTGACTTATTGATTTGATTATACCCACATTATTATATGTATAAAAATATGGAATAATGTAGTAGACTTCATTGATGAGCAAGGAAAGCTTCGAATGGGATAACGAAAAGGATCTCCTGAACCAAACTAAGCATGGGGTTTCGTTTAAGGATGCCCAATATGCTTTTACTGATAACAAGCGTGTAATAGCAGAAGATTTATCCCATAGCGATAGCGAAAAACGGTACTACTGCTTTGGTAATGTGAATGGTGGAATTTTAACAGTACGCTTTACTTATCGTGATGGTGCAATCCGCATTTTCGGAGCAGGTTACTGGAGAAAAGGTAAGAAAATCTATGAGCGCGAAAATCAAATACACTGATGAACCTGTCGGCTCATTAAAAGTTGTGCCTGACTTTCTGCCATCACCAAAAGAATTGGTAATGAAGGATGAAGCAGTAAAAGTCACCATTACCCTGAGTAAAAAAAGTGTAGATTTTTTTAAACAAGAGGCAAAGAAGAATCATACGCAATATCAGAAAATGATCCGCAACTTGCTGGACGCGTATACCCAGGCGCATAAACCCTAAAACATATCCTCTCGCAGAGCCGCAAAGACGCAGGGAAACCAAAATAAAAGATTTTGATATTACAAAGAAAAACACCTTTGACCTCCCCGCGCACCCTGCGCCTCCGCGAGAGAAAAAGCCTTTGATGTTAGCTTTTGACCTTGACTGCAAGAATTGAAAATATTCAAAAAAAAACCGCCCCCAGTCGAACCCCGCATCCCGGAGGGAACCCGTGTCTACTGCATAGGCGACATCCACGGCTGTCTCGACTTACTGGAAGATCTCCATCAGGACATCACTACACATGCCAGTAATTACATAGGCACTAAAAAACTAATATATGTCGGCGACTACATAGACAGAGGTCCATATTCAAAAGGCGTTATCGACCTGCTGCTGGATAAACCACTGGCCGGCTTTGACATCATCTATCTCAGAGGGAATCACGAACAGTCCTTTATAGACTTCCTTGACCACCCGGTACAAACCCGCGCGTGGTTAACTTACGGCGGTCTCGATACCCTTGTAAGCTATGGGGTCCAGCTGGCGAAATTACCAACCAGTGATGACGAAATGTATGACCTGCGTGATCAACTGGATTCACGTGTACCGGACAGGCACCTGGAATTCATGAACAACACTGAGTATTCATGTACAGAAGGAAACTACTTCTTCACCCACGCAGGCATACGACCGGGAATACCGCTGATTGATCAAAAACCATCTGACCTGATGTGGATCCGAGATAAATTCTTTTCATCAAAACTTCATCATGAAAAAATAATCGTCCACGGCCACACAGTAGTCAAAGAAGTAGAAGCAAAACCAAACCGCATAGGCATAGATACCGGAGCCTTCGCCTCAGGAAAACTAACCTGCCTGGTACTGGAAAACAACACACAGCATATACTACAAACGAGTCGATGAACTGTTTGTTTTACGTTTTTACGTATTACGTATTACGATTTACGAAACACCTTACCCTAAAACGTAAAACGTCGTCTTGCCCAGCGAGAGAATAGCCTTTGATCTTAGTTTTTGACCTTTAATTCAAAATCAAAACACATCCTCTCACGGAGCCACGGAGAACACAGGGAAACTATTTAAATAGGCGTTTTAAGATTTACGATTTAGGTGTTACGTAATACGAAATACTTTCTTTTCCCCTCCGCGAGAGTCAAAGTCTTTGACGAAGGTGCTATTTTACCCATATCATCATATGCATAAGACAAAGTATTTGATCACTTCCATTAAAAGAGGAAACATGTCATGAGTGCAGCTAAGGAAGAGGTGATGGCAATTTTGGATAATCTCCCTGATGACTGTTCTTTGGAGGATGTCCAATATCATCTTTATGTTGTCGAGAAAATTCATAAAGGAATAGAACGTGCCGACAAGGATGGAACCCTTAGTCAAAGAGAAGTAGAAAGGAAGCTTAATAAATGGACTGCGAAGTAAGGTGGTCGCCTGAGGCAACAGAAGTCCTTGAATCAATTGCAGAATATATTACCAGGGATTCCGAGTTCTACGCTCGGGCTGTTGTTAGTGAAATTCTGTCAGTTTCTCGTGATATTCGTGATTTTCCTTTAGCAGGCCGTGTCGTACCTGAAATGGATGATAAGAGCATAAGAGAGCGTTTAATTTATAGCTATCGTCTGGTATACAGGGTTGAGCCGAAGCAAATTCTGGTCATTGCAGTGATACACGGAAAACGAGTAATAGAAAACATTGCTGGACGTATACACCCAGACGCATAAACCCTAAATCACATCCGCTCACGGAGCCCACGGAGAACACAGGGAAACTATTTGAATAGACGTTTTAAGATTTACGATTTAGGTGTTACGTAAAACCTAACCCATAAAACGTAATACATTCTTTATTCTTTTGACCTCCCTGCGTCCCCTGCGAACCCCGCGAGAGACAGGCCTTTGACTTAGAATTTTTAAGATTTAGCTTTGATCTTTGACAAGGGTATAACTATTGTTATACTAGTAGCTATGAAGACAGCAATATCAATTCCAGACCCAGTATTTAATACTGCAGAAAAACTAGCCAGGCGACTCGGCCTGTCCCGGAGTGAATTGTATGTGCGCGCTATCTCATCTTATGTCGAAGAGCACAAAGATCAGAAAGTTACAGAAATACTAAATGAAGTATATGGAAATACTGATCATGAAGGCCTGGAAGAAGGTTTTAAAAAGGCCCAGATGAAGTCTATAGACAAGGAAAAGTGGTGATTAATGAATTTCAAGCGAGGTGAGGTCTGGTGGGCAGATCTCGATGAACCACGAGGTTCAGAACCAGGGTATCGAAGACCCGTTGTCATTGTTCAATCAAATGCCTTTAATAAAAGTAAAATAAGAACCATTATTGTCGCTGTCATTACTTCAAACCTGGGTCTTGTAAAAGCCCCGGGCAACATAAAATTAGCCGCTACAAAAAGTGTAGGATTGAAGAAAGAATCAGTCATAAATATTTCTCAGCTGATTACTTTAGATAAGAACTATCTAACTGAAAGGGCAGGTAAACTAAGCGAAAAAAAATGTCATGAACTACATGATAGCCTAAAGCTTATCCTGGATATTTAAATTCAAAGCCCAGCCTCTCGCAGAGCCCACGGAGAACACAGGGAAACCATTTGAATAGACGTTTTAAGATTTACGATTTAGGTGTTACGTAAAACCTAACCCATAAAACGTAATACATTCTTTATTCTTTTGACCTGACAGAAGACATATGACATCCGGCACAAGATACGACCTTATGAACATATTAGTAACAGGCGGAGCAGGCTACATCGGCTCCCATGCCTGCAAAGCCCTGGCAAAAGCCGGTTACACACCCATCGCCTACGACAACCTCGTCTACGGTCATGAATGGGCAGTAAAATGGGGTCCCTTCGAACAGGGTGATATCCTTGATCGAGAAAGGCTCGACGAAATAATCAAACAATACCAGCCCGCCGCCATCATGCACTTCGCCGCCTACGCCTACGTCGGCGAATCCGTTGACGAACCGGGCAAGTATTACCGCAACAACGTCGTCGGCAGCCTGACCCTGCTGGAAGCCATGCGTGATAACGATATCAGCAACTTCATCTTCTCCAGCACCTGCGCTACCTACGGCGAACCGGAACAGATCCCGATCCCTGAAGATCATAAACAATCGCCCATCAACCCTTACGGCTATTCAAAACTGATGATCGAACAGATGCTCAGTGATTTTGATGTCGCACACGGACTGAAATCAGTCTCGCTGCGCTACTTCAACGCAGCTGGTGCCGACCCGGAAGGCGACATTGGTGAAGACCATGACCCCGAAACACATTTAATACCACTAGTACTCGATGCCGCCATAGGCAAACGCGAAAATATCACAATCTTCGGCGACGACTACGACACCGAAGACGGCACCTGCATAAGAGACTACATCCACGTCACCGATTTAGCCGATGCCCACGTAAAAGCACTAAAATATCTAGAAGAAGGTGGGAAAACAACAAAATTCAACCTCGGCAACGGCAAAGGCTTCTCAGTAAAAGAAGTCATCGACACAGCGAAAGAAGTCACCGGAAAAGAAATCCCCGTAGAAATGGGCCCACGCCGACCCGGTGATCCACCCAGACTGGTAGGCGATGCAGAAAGAATAAGAAAAGAACTGAACTGGCATCCAAAATATGATGATTTAGAAACCATCATCAAAACGGCGTGGGAATGGCATGTAAGGTAGTTCGTTTTAAGGTTTACGATTTAGGTGTTACGTAAAACCTAACACGTAAATCGTAATACATCTTTTTTACCTTTATTCAAGGGTCATATTTGAAAAAAATAACAATAATATTATTGCCTTTCATAGCACTATGTAGCTGTACAGCATACAGCTCGAAAACCTCACTTCCCATTATCCCTGGAGAACAGGTGGGGCTTTTTGGCATGGACACTCCTGCTGGAAGTGGTCGTCACCTGGATCCACCAAAAACAACAATATGCAGGGTTAAGAATTTGAATGATACAGGCCATGGATCGCTGAGATATTGTATTGAGGATGTCATCAGCCCAAAAGTTATAGTTTTTGAAGTTTCCGGAAATATTGAACTAAAAAGTAATCTATGGATTAAAGATTGCAATGGAGCAAAACTTAGCAAAGGGAATTACGTGACAATAGCGGGGCAGACTGCACCATCACCTGGAGTAACTTTAAAAAATTATGGTCTGCGAATTTATCGGAATTGTCATGATGTCCTCGTGCAGCATCTCCGAATTCGACCAGGTGACACGTCATTTTATGATTTAGGATGTGAGCGTCCACCTGAGAAAAGCTGCACTAAACCAGCAATCGCAGATCCAATAGTAATTGATGAGAAATATAGAGAAACTGAACCAAAATGGACTCCCCCATACAATATAGTAATTGATCACAACTCTTTTAGTTGGGGTGGCGATATGAATGGACAATCTGGGGGAAACACTGTCACATTTAGTAATAATATTTTCAGTGAAGCATTGGCAAATCCACTGCATGTAAAAGGGCCTCATTCGAAAGGCCTTGCTGTACTTGCTTACAATAAAGGTAAATCAGGAGCACAGAAAACAGCGATAGTCAGGAATTTATTCATACATAACTGGGATAGGAATCCATATATCAGTGCGGGTTCTTCAGTGATTGCAAATAATCTTATATACGATGCTGCAACTGGAATCACGGTAGATGACCATGCAGTGAAAAAGGGCCCGGTTAAAGTATCTATTGTTGGAAATTACATAATTGATTCTGAAAGAATGAAAAGGCAGATCTACCTTATTGCAGGGTATCAGGCAGAGTCTCGTGTTTATGTCTCAAAGGACAATTATATATCAGGAAAAGTCAGAACAGACCCATGGAATTATTCAGGAATTATACAATGTTCAAATTGGGGTAAGTGCACGAAGGCTGTGCCTGACTCAGCTAGCGTAGATAAGCGTGAAGATGCCATATGGCCAAAAAACTTCACTAGCTTACCGATTGAAAAAGTAAAAGAATATGTACTTAACAATGCTGGCGCGCGTCCTGCTGACCGTGGTGCTGTAGATAGCCGTGTTGTTAAAAATCTAACAACAGAAAAAACTGGCCTTATCGAAAGCCAGAAAGACGTTGGCGGATGGCCTGAGCTTAAAAAAAATAGGCATACACTGAATATTCCGAAAAACCATAATCAGGTGTTACCCAGTGGGTATACAAGGCTGGAAGAGTGGCTGCATGGATACTCCAGGCTTGTTGAATTTAGTACGCAGAAATGAACCGAAACAGAATTACCCAGAAAAAAATTAGCTGACAATGTTCAATCTCTTCAAAGATATCTACAAGCTCAGGTTTCTGTTATCGCAAAGAGACAAGTTGAGCTTTGTTATTTTATTTGGGCTGATGCTAATGGGTTCGTTGCTTGAAGCGGCGGGTATAGGTGCAGTCCCTGCCTTTGTTTCCTTAATAATGAAACCTTCTTCACTGTCAGAATACCCATGGATTGGAAAATGGTTATCAGGGCTTCCAGATGAGCCATCAGTGCATATCATATTTTGGGCTTCATTGTTGCTGTTAGGGTTTATTATTCTGAAAAACCTGTTCCTTATTTTTGTGTTTTACACGCAGGCAAAAATTGTTACCTCACAGCAGGTAAAATTAAGTGATCGTATGTTTAAGAGCTATCAATCTGCTCCATACGAGTGGATTTTGCAGCGTAGTACGTCAGAACTGTTACGCAATATCCAAAACGATACCACACAGGTCCTGAAGGAAGTCATAATGCCATTTTTGAATTTAATCATGGCAGTTACTATGATCAGCGTGATTGTTATAGTGCTTATTTTTGCTGCGCCGGGTTCTGCTTTATTGGGCCTTCTCGTGACAGGCGTGGGGCTTTATATTGTTGTACGGTATTTTCACAAGCACTTGAGGGAAGCAGGAAGAACCTTTCGACATGAATTTAAAGAAATCATTAAAGCAGTCCAGCAGGGGTTTGGTGCGTTAGTTGATGCGCGGATAATTGGATGCGAGACCTATTTAAATAAGGTCCACAAAGATGCGCTATTGAGGCAAGCATCGGCATGGCGATATAAGCTAACTATCATGAAAGCTACACCCTTTGTCATTGAAACATTTGCAATTTTTGGCCTACTTGTAATATTGTTTATCTTGATAAAAACCTCAACGTCCCTTGAATCAGTATTGCCTACCATTTTCTTGCTTGGTGTGGCTACCATTAGACTAAAGCAGCTCATGGGAGGGATTGCGGGAGCCATAAATCAAATTAATGCAGGACGGGCATTTATTCCTGGAATAGTCAACGATCTGCGTGAATTGGCTGATATTGAAAAGCAAGTCAACCATAAGAAAGCTGATACGAAAAAGCTTGGTGCATTTAAGTCATTAAAACTTAACGATGTTAGCTACGCCTATCCAGAGGTAGATACTAAAGCAATTGAAAATATTTCATTTCAGGTAAATCGTGGGGAATCCATTGCTTTTGTCGGATCTACAGGGTGCGGCAAATCCACACTGGCAAATCTCATTTTAGGTCTTCTAGAGCCCACAAAAGGCAGTATTAAAGCCAACGATATTGATATTGCTCAAAACATTACTGCCTGGCGAACTCATCTTGGCTATATTCAACAGTCTATTTATCTTATAGATGACACCATTCGAGCAAATATTGTACTAGGTTTAGTGGAGGAAGAGGTTGATGACGAGCAGTTGTGGTCAGCACTCCGTTCTTCCCGTTTAGAAGAATTTATCAAAACATTGCCAGATGGCCTTGATACCGTCGTTGGCGAGAGGGGGGTGCGACTCTCCGGCGGACAGAGGCAGCGTATTGGTATTGCGCGCGCCTTATATACAAACCCCGAAGTCTTAATTATGGATGAAGCAACATCAGCTCTTGATAACACAATTGAAAAGGAGGTTATGGAGGCAATTCATAATATGAAACAAGGTCGTACGCTTATTATGATAGCTCACAGATTAAGTACCGTTAAGGATTGTGACCGATTGTTTTTCCTAATGGATGGTGCAATAGAAAATAGGGGAACCTATGAAGAATTAAAGAATATATCTGAACCGTTCAGGAAAATGGTTTTAAACGAAGAAGATTGATAATCAAAAAGTGGTGGAAATAGAGTGTGTTGCATATGAGTAATGAAAAGGAGCCTATGAGTGCATGCAAAATCTGTGGTAATAAAGCAGGAAATGCTGAGTATTCAGTAAAAGAAATGTTGCTAGGTACACGGGATGTTTTTAAATATATAGAGTGTGGGAAATGTGGTTGTCTTCAGCTAAAAGAGTTGCCGAATGACATGAGCGAGTATTACCCGAAAAATTATTACTCATTCTCACAGCGGAAGAATTTAAACTGGAAAGCAAAAATAAATCCTCGTAACCGACTTAAGTTATTGTGGAAACGTTCATTTTTTAATGGCAATAAAAATCTACTTTTTGACTCAATACTTTCTGTTCTGGGTGAACCGGGAGTACCAGAATGGATGAGAAGAACTGGCATAGATGTAAATTCAGCCATATTGGATATTGGCTGTGGCGATGGTAAAAGATTATCAGAAATGAGTGATGTGGGATTTAGAAATTTAACCGGTATTGATCAATTCATGAAGTTTTCTAATAATAAAAAGGAAAACTTAAGGCTGTTGGGTTGTAGTATCTATGAGCTGGAGAATAATAGAAAGAGTTATGACCTGGTTATGTTGCACCATTCCTTCGAACATATGGATGATCAGTGTGAAGTATTGAAGCAAATTAGCGGGAAATTAAAAGACTCTGGTTGTATAGCGATCATCATTCCTGTTAAGTCATCCTATGCCTGGGAAAAATACAGGACAAACTGGTTCTCTTTGGATGCCCCCAGGCATTTATTTTTGCATACCCTGGATAGTATGAAATATTTAACAGAAAAATCAGGTCTGAAGATAAAGAGTATGTATTATGATTCATCATCACAAAGTCTCTGGGGTAGTGAGCAATATAAACAAGACATCCCAATGAATAGCAGTAAATCATATAAAAATGGTTTAGATAATTCTATCTTTAATGAGACAGATATTGAATACTTTAATAATAAGGCTAAAGAACTAAATGCGAGTAAAGAAGGCGATGTCATTTGCTTCATTATAGAGAAAATAAAGAATAGTTATTAATGCAATAATATTGTGACCGTTATTGTGTTCGACCTTTTGTAATATAATACCTTGGCACGTTTATAGATATTCCCTTTGGATATTAATTTTCTATCAAAAACACAAATATTGGGATATGGCACCACTCAAATGCGCTGTGTGCAGCCGTCTGAATATCTCAATAGCAAAGGGTGGTGTACAGGTGTAGGTTGTATCTATCGCAACCTGCCTACAGCCAATAAGGCAATTGTATTTCATAGGGTAAACCTAGACCCCCATACATCCGCTGTACTTGCTTACGCCAGAGCAAAAGGTCTGGTTGCTATTTACGATACAGATGATCTTTTATACACAGACGAGGCTAACAATCATCTGGCTGGCTTCTTGCGTGAAAAAAATCAGGACAGAAATAACAACCTGGATATGTACAGGGGCTATCAGGAAATGATGCAACGCTGCGATGTAGTTCTGGTCTCTACGAATTACCTGAAAGAAAGGGCCGAAAGGTTTCACTCTGATGTTCGCTTAGTGAAAAATGGGCTATCAAAATGGTTTGAAAAAAAGGCAGATATAGTAATCGCTCATCAACATATAAATGATAATAGAAAAGTGACCATTGCCTATTTAAGTGGCTCAAAGCATCATGACATAGACTTTAAGATTGTCGAAGAAGTGCTACTGAAGCTACTTGATGAGGTACCACAGGCTCATCTCCTGATTGTCGGGAAAATTAATTATTCTGATTTATTCCATAATTATGGTGATAGATTTCATTATATTCCCTTTATGAAATATGAAGAGTATTGGAGGGTATTTGAGGATATTGATATTAATATTGCACCGCTTAATATGGACGACGCTTTTGTTCAGGCTCGTAGTGAAATTAAGTATATGGAGGCAGGTGTTTTTGGAGTCCCGACTATCGCCTCTCCAACACAGACCTATTGTGAGGCAATAGATAATGAAGTGACAGGATTACTGGTGAAAAATGATGGTTGGTACAATGCATTACAATCCTTATTGCTCGACGGAGAAAAACGAACAAGGCTAGGCGAGGCAGCTAGAGCAGATGTATTAGAGAATTATAGCCATGATGTGCGCGCGTTGCAGTGGGATAACATGATTTCAGAGATAATTGAGTCGTACTCTGGAGTCGCCGGTGAAAATATGTTCGTAGTATTCATGTTAAAGTTAAAAATAATATATCTCTGGTTATTAAAGATGATTCGTATTGGTAGAAGAAAAGTTTCATGGTCATAAATCACACTCAATTAAAAATAATTTCATATAGACTCTTAGCGAGAGTCAAAAATATATTAAATAATATTATTCCATCGCTCGTCTCGTGAAATAAGGCATTAATTTTCAAAAGATGATTACCATAAAGAGAATCAGTAACTCACTGGCATCCAGATCAAAAACATATGCTAGCGTTTGGCAAACATATAAAAAGATTTACTTTAAAAAATATAAAAACCTTGGTAGTCCTGAAGTCTATATTTGGATATTTGGCTGTCAAAGATCAGGGACTACGCTGCTTGAAAGAATATTCCGTAGCGATCTTTCTTCAGCTGTATTTGGTGAGTTTAGTAAACTGACAATAAATTCGTCCAGCACGGTATTAAAATCATTACCAGAAATAGATAAAGAATTGTCTTCCTGTAATGCCCGTTATGCAGTAGTGCGACCACTGTTTGAATCAGATCGTGCAGTGGAAATACTACAAACGTTCCCAAAATCAAAAGCCATTTGGCTTTTCCGTGATTTCTCGCTTGTCGTGAGTTCCATGCTGAATAAATGGGGTGATCAATTTTTTGAAATTAGCCGTAAAAATGAAACAGATAAGCATGGCTACTGGCGTATGGAATCTATGTTAGATGAAATCAATGAGGAGTCAGGTGCATGCTCGAGTATCGAAGATAAATATGCACTTTACTGGGTAAAAAGAAATGCAATATTTTTCAATAATGATTTACACAATAATAGTCAAATAGTTTGTCTAAACTATGAGCAATTGGTAATGAAGCCTGAATATTGTATCGATACATTTATGAAGAGATCGGGGGAGTCCGGAATTTGGAATGGCTTTAAGACAGATGCTCATGTCCGATCGCTAAAGAAGAGTGTAAAGATGAATATAGCACCGGAGATTGTTGACCGATGCAACCTTATGTATTCGAGATTAACCAAATGCTCCAGACAATTTTTCCCGGATATGTAAATAAGTGCTGGTAATTGCAACGCCAAACCCGGACTCAATAGCAGAAACCTTTATACGGCAGCATATTCGGTTGCTGGAGCCAGGAAAAACTGCAGTCATTTATTTCGAGGGAGAAGGGAGCAGTATAAAAGACCTGCCTAGTTTTAAGGTTGATCGACATGAGGCAGGGTCAAAATTGCAATCAATCAAGAGTTTACTTCTTTATGGCTATACCGGGGCGCTCATAGGAGAACAAAAGCGCTCCGCTATCAGCTTTCTCAAAGATAATCAGGTGAGTTGCGTATTGGCAGAGTTTGGTCAAACGGCCTGTGCCCTGATGTCGACATGCCAGCAAGCAGGCACCCCGCTATATGTTTTTTTTCACGGCCATGACGCCAGTGCGGCCGGGCGTAAGTTTGTAAACCGTTATAGTTATTGGCGCATGGGTCGGTATGCATCAAAGGTATTTGTAGCGACACATTATTTTGCAGATAAGGTAACCAAAGTCGGCATTCCAGGAAAAAAAATATTTGTGGCGCCTTATGGCCTGGAAGTTGAAGAATTTACGCCAGCGGAAGTCAGAGATTATAACCTGGTACTTGCCGTAGGACGTATGGTTGAAAAGAAGGCGCCTCACTTAACGATTCAGGCTTTTTCTAAAGTGTTGAAGGAAGTTCCCAACGCTAGATTAGAGATGGTGGGTGAAGGACCATTATTAGAGCTGGCAAAAGAAACCGCCAGGAATTATGGTCTTGAAAGTAGCGTAATTTTTCATGGTTCCAAAACTCATGAGTTTGTAAAGGAAAAAGTTTCTTCGGCGGCTATTTTTGTGCAGCATTCGTTAACTGCACCGAACGGAGACACAGAAAGTCTCGGTGTATCGCTGCTTGAAGCCATGTCCTGCGAAGTCCCAATTGTTACTACACGACACAATGGCTTTGTAGAAACGGTCGAAGATGGTGTTACGGGCTACCTGGTTGAAGAACGTGATATAGATAAAATGGCAAAATATATAATAGAAATTTTAAATGATAGGGGCTTACGGAATGAAATGGGAAAAGCAGGGAGAGAACGAGTGAAGAAAAATTACGAATCAAATCAACAGGCAAAACTTCTTAAAAAATTACTGAATATATAAAGGTACTCAGGTTTAATGGTTTCTTACCAATTCGAGTATAATGTGACATCTGCACACGCGTAAGGCAGCCTTTGAGTATTTATGCCATCAATATTCTGGTAAATATAAAAAGATTTACCTTTTCATTATGATTCGTGTAGACAAGTTTTTAAAAGATATTGTTTAATTATTGAGTGAATGACAAATATTATATTTATCGCTAGCCTGGATCACTCTGGCTCCACAATGCTGGATAATATTCTCGCTAACCATTCGCAAATGGTTGGTCTTGGTGAAATAGAGTATGTAATCAAGCAATATATTAACTTTCCGAATTCGGTTGAAATACAGAAATGTTCTTGTGAAATAGAGGCAGAGAAATGCGCGTTCTGGGGAGAAGTCATACTTCGTTTTAGAAAAGAAAACCATCTTACTTTGCCGAATGGCTATGAGATTGTTATTGAAGTGTTTAATAAAATCTATGGAGAAAGCGCAATTCTGGTTGATTCGTCAAAATACCGTACAGCATTAAGAGTTCTCAAAGAGTTACCTGCGGTGAATGTTCAGGTTTTACACCTCTTAAAGGATGTTAGAGCATATACCATCTCCCGACTAGACAGGGCTAGGGAGAAATTCGGAAAAAATGGATTTCTACTTCCTCATAAGCAATTTCGTCACTGGATTCGAGTGAATAGATCATTGCTCAATATTCTAGAAGATAGCAACATGCCTTTTATGCGTGTGGGTTATGAAGAAATTTGCCTTGATCCGGTGGGGACATTAAATAAGGTTTGTACATTTATTGATGTGAAATTTGAACACAGTATGCTCGAGCTGAATAAAGGTGGTGGTCATTGCTTGGTGGGGAATCGGATGAGGCTTCAGAATAAAAATAGAAGGTTAATATATGATTCTCGATGGTTCAGTAGAAATGAGTGGTTGATGCCGAGTATCATCTTTCCGGAGATTATGAAGTTTAATTCTGAATATGTGTATTCAAATCGAATTGATAAACTTTTCATGCGATAGCTTGTTTCTACCTACAAAACTAACCGGCTGTAATAAAAATCAACATATCTTAACTTCACCAGAATACGCCGCAACATTAAGCGAGGAATCTATGGTTATTGATAAAGAAGGCATGAGTTTGTATGTCGATCTCATGAAAAAAGTGTTAACTGCTTCAATTTATGATGAGAGTGGGTGGGAAAATAAATCTCGCAGCAGTAAAAATTTACTTATTCGATATCTTGAAAACAAGTCGATACTTTTAGTGAAAGTAAAAGACTTTGATGCTTCAAAGAGGGAAGAGGGCAGGGACTGGCCATTCTTTGGATACACTATGGCAGGTCATAAGCGATTAAATAATGTTCAGAAGTGCCTTGAAGATATATTACAGAAAGATGTGCCAGGTGACTTAATTGAGACAGGTGCGTGGAGAGGCGGGACAACGATATTTATGCGAGCACTTCTCAAGGCTTATGGAGTAACAGACCGAAAAGTGTGGGTGGCAGATTCTTTTGAAGGCTTGCCTGTTCCAAAGAATAAGGCAGATGGTAAAGATCTTAGCCAGGTTGATTATCTAAAGGTATCTCTTGAAGAGGTAAAGTCTAATTTTATAAAATTTGGGCTTCTGGATGAGCAAGTAGAATTTCTTAAAGGATGGTTCTGCGATACGCTACCAGTCGCCCCGATCAATGAAATTGCAATTCTTCGACTGGATGGTGATTTGTATAGCTCGACAATGGATGCACTGGAAAACTTATACCACAAAGTACATAAGGGAGGTTATGTCATAGTCGATGATTATTATTCATGGGCTGCTTGCCGTAGAGCAGTGACAGATTTCCTTGAAAAGAAAGAAATCCAGCCTGAAATTATGACTATAGATTGGACCGGCGCCTTTTGGCAGGTTTGAGTAGCTTTAAAGCAAACATATTAATTTTTACACAGCATATTTTCTGAAATGAATGTTGTACAGTCACTCCGTGAGTTAGAAGCCTTCTATGCAGTAAAGCCAGTTATTGCACCTAACTTATTTTTAATCGGTGCAATGCGTTCTGGCACAACGACCTTACATAATCTTATTGCGCAGCACCCGGAAATTTTTATGTCGGCAAATAAGGAACCAATGTTTTTTCTTGCTGAAGCCTTACGTGAAATGATACGGAATGATGGAGGTGAAAAGCAGATTGCGCTTAAGAAACAATTAGCAGATTTTGTAAGTGGTGGAAAATTTCGGGAAGTAGAGAAATATAGAATGCTTTTTAGTTCAGCAGGTGACTACAGTTGGCGCGGTGAATCTTCGCATTATCTTAACCATAAAGTAACAGCAGCAGAAATTTTCAAACATGCGCCTGAAGCTAGAATAATAGTTTCTTTACGTAACCCAGTTGATCGGCTTTATTCAGAGTATTTATTATATCAAAGACTTGGGCGCGAGGAAGGAAACTTTTCTGATTTTGTATGGGAAGGATGCCAGTTTGATAAAAAAGGGAGATTCTTATCTGCACCTGTAGGAAACCGCATAAATAAAGGCTTCTACTCAAAATTGCTTCAGCCATGGATGGACCTCTTTGGTGAATCACAGGTGAAGATTGTCTTATTCGAAGATCTTTGTCGTGACCCTGGTGACGTTTGTCAATCTATCTACTCCTGGTTGGGTTTGGCTGATGACTTCCAGCCAAAAATTATTCATGCGCAACGGTCAGGAATACCAAAGACAAAAGCCATTGGTGAATGGATGCGTACTGATGGAATTATGAAGAAGATACTCAAGAATATAACTCCGAAGGATGCACGTGTTAAAGTTAGAGACATTGCCTATCGAATTTTACTTGATAACAACAATATGAGTTCTGGTTTAAGAAAAAAATTGTTTACTATTTATCAGTCTGATATTGAATCTCTTGAGTTACTTATCAATAGAGATCTTAGTAACTGGAAAAGTATAAACTGAATTATTCCACTAGAGCATTTGGTGTATGGTGATAGTTGCATTTGGCTCAGTACCGAAGGATAGCGGGACTTTTACTTTTTATCGAAATATACGCCCGGCATTACTCGAGCACAACATCGATATTCGTTGCGTATCGACTGGTAAGGCCCAAGCTGAGTTATGGGAAGATGAGTATGCCGATGAAGGCTGTGTTTTGCTTGCATCATCAACTCGAAACATCAAAAAGCAGGCAATATTGTTTGCTGAATGGTGTGAGCAAGAATGTGTTGATATTGTCATGGGTATAAACTCTGATGCAATCCTTTCCTCCTTGCCCCATTTGCCAGAGAAGATTCGAGTACTATCTCGCTGTGCCAATGCGTTTGATCATGGTTACAAGATTACCATGGCCTGTGTGGGCAGGTTGGCTGCTATAGTTGCAACGACCCCCCGGTTAGAAACCGATTTGGTTGGTTCTTACGGTGCTAATATATCTCTATTGCACCTTATTCCTAATGGTATTGCACCAGGGCCTTTTGATTTTGCGGCAAAAAGTCCGCGCGGGAAGGAAAGTGTGTTGAGGTTGGGATTTCTGGGGCGATTGGAACACAGTCAGAAAGGTGTATTACATCTGCCAGAAATCGTGCATGTACTAAATACACGGAATGTAAAGTTCAGGTTATGTATAGTGGGTAAAGGTAAACACCGGTCAATTCTCGAACAAGAAATGGCTGATGAAGTTGTAACAGGACAGGTAGAGTTCCTTGGTGCAATTCCACCCAAAGAAGTACCAAAATTCCTGGCCGAAACAGATATATTTGTCTTTACCTCCCATTTTGAAGGATGCCCCAATGCGTTGCTTGAGGCATTGATGGCAGGATGTGTGCCGGTGTCATGGCTAATTGACGGTATCACAGATTATATTATTGAAGCGGGTAAGACAGGATTCATTCATTCTCCAGGTGGGCATGAAGCATTCGCCAGGTCTATTGAAATATTGGACAATGATCGTGATCGTCTATCTTTGATGAGTAAGGCTGCCGCAAAAACTGCAAGAAAAAGATTTTCGCAACGGATGACAGCCGCTGCATATGCAGAACTATTTAGAAGTGTCATGGCAGAACCACCACCAGAGTGGAGTCCTGTACCCTGGAGTGAATTCAAGGGTGACCCTAATTTCCAACATTCCTGGCGTGAATATATTCCAGAAAAAGTTAAACACAAGATAAATGATTGTGTTAAAAAATTGATAAAGTAAAAAAACATAATATGCTCAATAGATTAATTAAGTCAGTGGCTAACTCAGTCATCACACCCATAGTTGTGCTTAAGCGATACAGAGATGCTACAAAGGAAATTGAAAAAGTTAAAAAAGTTGAGTCTACGCTGTGCATGAAACACCTCAAGAATACTAAGATTTTAGATAACAGAATCAGCCTCCTATCTAAGTTGAAAAAAGGTGGAGTAGTAGCGGAGGTTGGTGTAGCCTCCGGTGAATTTAGCGAACAGATTCTTAATTACTGCAAGCCTAAATCATTACATCTTATTGACTACTGGAAAAAAAATAAGAGAGCCCATGGTGTTAGCCCAACTAGCATTATCAGGTCTTTCCTTGGGTCCAGTGAACAGGACTGGAATGTTGTAAACAATAAGTTTGAGCAGGAAATTGGTAGCGGCAATGTTGAACTGCATCGTGGATATTCCTGGGATATGCTAGCGGAACTTCCTGATTACTCTCTGGACTGGGTATACATTGATGCCGCCCATGACTATGTCAGTGTCTCTAAAGACCTTGAGGTGGCAAGAATAAAAGTCAAAGAGGATGGCATTATTGCTGGCCATGACTATGTGCGCTGGGGAAAGTTTGGGTATAAGTGCGGCGTGGTAGACGCTGTCAATGAATTTTGCATCCTCAATGACTATGAATTACTGTTTCTGACAAATGAAGCCAGATACCCGGCAAGTTTTGCGATCAGAAAAAATACATCATGGTAATTCCCTATTATGCGTAAATTCACAGCGGCCAGAAAAAAAATACCAAAAGGTCTGTTATGGCTAACAGCTACGGTATTTGTACTTACCGCAATGCCTCGTTTAAGTATAAAATTTGGGCCACTACCACTCTATGCAATTGATTTACTGATAATTATAACTTTATTTTACTCATTGAAAATGAAGGCGGTTTATAGTGGGAAGAGACCCTTTTCAGGATTTATCATACTTATTATATTCTTTGCAATATTAGGTGAAATAGCTGCAATGTCTTATTCAGGACAACTGTTTGCTCCAATTTATTTGCTGATTAGAACTTTCCTTGCAGTTTCGTTATTTTATTCGGCCAGCAAGATCTTACGGTCACGTAATGATTTACTCTTAGTGTTTAAGGCAGCATCACTTGGCATTGGCATAACAGTGATGCTTATGATTATGACTTCACTGCCCTTTACACGTGGTCTTGTAGTGAGTTCAATATTCAGTATTTCATATCTCGAACCTTCGTTTGTTTTTACAGCGAAACGTTACTCAATGGAAGCATTTCAAGACGTAGGCGTCAGAGGGAAATCTCTAATTGGCGTCTCTATCCTTAGTGGTGCATTCATCAATGTTATGTGGCCGTTCATCTCATTGCTAATTCGTTGGCCATGGAACCTTGGATTCTGGAGAAAGATCGCAATTGTTGTTTGCATACTATCACCGATAGCGGTAGTAATGAGTTACTCTCGTGGTGCAATACTCGGGATGTTCCTGGTCATTGGAGGAACATTATTTTTCGGTTCAAGTAGAAATCGACAGGGGATTATTGTTGCGGTATTGATGTCTGTAACGATATTCTCTTTTGTGGGTTGGGATTCGGATGTCTTCTTTTTTGAACGCATAGAAAACAGATACACTGCTATGATCGATAACCCTTTCGAAGATGAACGTGAGTCTGAACGTATCCTTTCCTATGTTGAACCTTTCGAACATATGGTTGAAAACCCTCATTTTATTATTGTAGGAGAAGGTACGTCAATTACAAAAACCGGAGTAATTTCTGAACAGTCCGGTAAAGCAACCCACTCGGTCTTTTCTAAAGCTTATTATTCATACGGGATGGTGGCCTCATTTATTTATATGTTCCTGATCGTACGTGGTTTTTCTTTTACGCGAAGACAAATAAGAATACGTAAACGCTTAGGTGATATTTCATCCTTATATGCCCAGGGGTTGTTCGCTGCTTTACTTGGAATTCTGCCATGGTTAGTTTTTGGGCATGCCGCAGTTTCGACGCCTAGAGGGGCAATGATGTTTTTTCTGTTGTTCGGGATGATTGCTTCATTGAAGAACTTTCCTGTTACAGGGAATACTCCAAAGGTTAGAATAAAAAGCAATGTAGGTGCGTCGCCACAGCGCAATTCATTAAGTGAAAGTTTAAATATATCGCGCCGAGGCGTTATTCCTGCAAGTCATCCTGAGAAGTAATGAAACCCACCGTCGTTATTTTGCTTTCTGATAAGCGTTCAGGTTCGACGATGTTTGAGCGGGAATTGTGTAAGCACCCAGATATCAACCATGTTACCTATACACCCCATTCCTATAATGAGACACATCATTGGAATAAAGCGGCATGTCTGTTGGAACAGGGTAGTAGAGCTTCAACTGATTCTAATTGCAGAGGATATGGTTCTAAAACTGGTGCAAGGCAATACTTGATCGATTGCATAGTAGGTAACATACCGAATTTTACAGCTTCACAGAATGATGAAGGCCTGGTATATGATGGTTGGAAGGCTCTCTGTCAGAAATTTGCGAAGCCTGTCTTTTTTGAAAAGTCGCCTCAATTGATACACAATTTATGTGCTCTGGAATTACTACTTAAATGGCATGAGAAGACTGAATTTAATGTTCGTTTCATTGGTCTGGTTCGTAACCCAATGGCAGTAATGTATTCGGCTCAGAAACTATTTGGAACGGACCCAGTAGAGCGGCAGCACGGCTGGGCTGATTCTTGTTCTAATCTGGATAAATTTGAAGAACGCATAGGTAGTGAGAAGTTCTTACTGGTTAAGTATGAAGATCTAGTTGATGAGCCGGTAAGGGCCTTTGGTGAAATTTGTTCATTTATAGGGGTGAATCCAGTCGGTGAGATAGGAAAGGATGTGCACAGTCGATCTGCTGATGCATGGAAGTCAGCGAAGAATTTTACCCTGCATTTGGATGAAAAGGTAGCTGCAGTCGCAAAAGCTTATGGTTATAGTGATGAGGAATTAGCTAATCCGGACAAGCCGGTTCCGTCAGTCTTTCAGGAATTTTGGCATGGGATGGTGAATAAGAGCCGGCTTGCAAGATCCAGAATGGTTGATTGGTATTTGAAACCTCTCTACCTACGATTCATAAAAAGAAAATGAATACCGTTTTATGATTTAGGTCTTACGTAACACTAATTCATAATTCGTAAAACATCTTAATTTGTTTAAGCCAATGGTGGTCTACCAAAGTATAAAATAAAACTATGCTAACTGAAAAATGTACATTGGGTGTTGTTGCCATTAGCTTTAATGAAGAGCGAGATCTTCCCGGGTTTCTTGAAAACCTGTATGACTGGGTGGACGAGATCGTTATAGTTGATGATGGTTCCACTGATAAAACCCATGAAATTGCCGAAGGATGGGGCGGTAAAGTTAAATTTATTCGCTCTCCTCGTCATGAAGGAGAGTACTTCAGTCACCAGCGTAACAAAGGTATCGATGTGGCAGAAAGTGACTGGCTGCTTCATATGGACATTGACGAACGGGTTCCTCTAAAACTTTCTGTGGAAATCCTTGAAGCTATTAAAAGCATACAGTTTGACGCCTACAGATATCGTCGTTTAAATTTCTTTCTCCATCGGCCTATGAAGGGGGGCGGTTGGCAGGACTGGAACCTCGTCCATTTAGCGAAACGTGATATTTTTCGTTTTGATGGTATGTATCACGAGGATTGTCTCGTGGAGGCCCCTGCAGAGCGTATTGGTCAGATGAATGAAAAAATGTGGCATTTAAATGATGACACTTATATGGAACGTATGACTAAAAGTAATTTGTATTGCCAGGAACAGTCGAAAATATTTTCTGAAAGAGGTTTGAGCGTACGGTGGTGGCACTTTTTCTCCTTACCTATACTGGAATTTGGAAACAAGTATGTTCGCAAAAAAGGTTTTCGTGACGGTACGATAGGAATTCTATTTGCCCTCCACTCAAGCTGCGCCACATTTAGAGCATGTGCATTATTATGGGATGAACAGAATAATATTCCTAGAAGCTCTGTTGATGAGAAGGTCAGGCAATTGTGGATAAATGATAATAAATAGAAAAAGTTGATGGAGTTTCTGCATAAAAGGTTTGTATATTTTGAATAACAGTATTATTCAAAACTGGGAAAATACATCTAGTGCATCGCCAATTTTTATTATTGGATGTCAGCGGAGCGGGACAACATTACTACGAACGATTCTTCATTCTCATCCCGATATTTCGATAGGATATGAATGTGCATTCTATAAACTACTCGCGCAAAAATATGATTGCTCGATTCCAATAAACGAAAGGCTAGAAGAATTTATTGAGGATTTGTATAGAGTCAGGAGGTTTGACCTGTGGAATTTAGAAAAAAGATATCTGAGACAAGAGTTCCTGAAAATTGACAGAGAAGTTAGCTTCTCACAGGCAGTATTACTTATCGCAGAACTCTATCGACGAGAAAATAAGCCTAAAGCATCATTTGTAGGATTTAAAAATCCAAATGGGATATTCCATCTGCCATATATATTTGATCTTTTTCCAAATGCAAAAGTAATACATATTATGAGAGATGTAAGAGGCTTACTAGCTTCAGAGAAAAAAAAGAGAAAGAGAATGTCTATTGATACATATGATGCTGCCAGCTGTCTATGGGACGTTAGTCAGAGGTATAAGCGTGCAGTAAATACGTATGTCGACTATAAAAATGACGATAGAGTTCATACTCTATTTTTCCATGATCTGATTCAGAATATAGATGAGACTACCGCCAGACTGTCTGACTGGTTGAATATTGATCATCACGATTTGATGCTTTCCTATTTCAAATTAAATAATGAAAAAA
Organism: Arenicellales bacterium; assembly: GCA_048550195.1. Lineage (GTDB taxonomy): Bacteria > Pseudomonadota > Gammaproteobacteria > BMS3Bbin11 > BMS3Bbin11 > BMS3Bbin11. Next base: position 7,379 of record JBLYYR010000107.1, on the reverse strand, counting down.
AGCTTACCCCTGATAGTGAATTGTGGCAACACAAGAAGACTATGGAGGCCCCTGATAGGAAACGAATCGATGCGTTTAAAAATGAGCTGGATAGTAGCGAATTAAGAGCAGTTGAGCTGCTATTCAAGAATGAAATAAATCGGTTTTCTGGAGTTATCGAAATCCAGTCTATTTCACTTAAAGGAGTCCCTTTAATATTAAAATCATTCGGTACCAGGGCAATAAAAAAGTTCCTAATTAATTCAGATTGAACAGACAATATCAAATGTTATTTATTTTTAATTTATGAATATCTTGTCAATACTTCATGTGCTGTCTTACTGCCAAAATATATTTTTGTGACTAAAGATATACGTATATTGCTCCATCGCCCGACACCCTGGGATTCAGAGGTTACTTGCAGTACAAAGGTGTTTTCGCACTATTTCAATACGGATGGCTTTAACGTGGCATATCTTGAAAGCCCAATGGATACAGGCCATCTCCTTAAGTGGAAGGGGTATTTTAATATCTGGAAGAAATCGCCACGTTTTGAGAATGGTATATGGGTGATGAATCCATTTTCTCCAGTACCAATACGCGATGTATTTCCATTTAATACCTGTAAAGCAATCCTTGCGAGCTACAAGTATTGTCTTCCATCAATTCGTGCATTATTAAAAAGAGGTGGTATTCTAGAGCCAGATATACTTTGGGCTGCAAAGCCAGGTAGTAGCGTACTAAAGAAACTATTTCCTGATGCAAAACTGATCATGCAAGTTGTGGACTACTATCCGGCCTTTCGTGGTGATTATATTAAAAATATTGAACGGCGGGACTATGAAGCTGCAGACCATATTTTTTTAATTGGTCATGCTTTGTTGGATTATGTCACCAGTGAATTAGGCATTGATTCAAAAAAGGTTTCTATATTAGGTCAGGGCGTCTCACTTGATAACTATACAAATGATATTTCCTGTCCAGAAGAACTTAAGCTTATATCTGGACCAAGGGCTGTCTGGGTTGGTGTGTTGGATAAGGCTGATGCCGATATGTTTGAAAAGGTCGCAATATCTCTTCATGGTCTTGGTGGGAGCTTGATACTTATTGGGCCATCGTCTGTATGGGCGACCGATCTGAGCACCAGATTAAGCAATGTTTATCTGCTGGGTTCAAAGGACCCAACAGAGGTGCCGGCATATTTGTTGCATTCAGAAATTGGACTTATGCTTTATGACCAAAATAAAAGTTCAGTTTATTATGGTCAAAATCCTCTAAAGTTATATGAGTACGCAGCGGCAGGATTATCAATTCTATCAACGCCTCATCGGGAATTTGAATTTTTAAACCCGCCTGTGATTGAGGTTAACTCATCAGATGAAGTAGCTTCAGGAATAAATCGAGCACTGGCAGAAAGATGTGGCTTCAGGAAAAAGTCCTTAGATTTCGCTCAGGAGCATGATTGGGCAAAAGTCTATGCTACAGCCAGAGATAAAATTCTTGGAATCATCGGGGATTAAGTGATTTGGAAAACGAGTATTGCAGTACGGAGCAATTGATATTCGTTCCAGGTTAAAGGTCAAAAGACCTTAGTCTCGAGTCCTTAGTCATTCCCTTTTTAACTTTTACCTTTCATCTTTTAATTTCAACCTATGAACATAGCCTATTTTTCAAACCAGTTTGCTGATAAAGACGGTCATGGCATTGCGCGTTATTCACGTGAGCTTTACCGGGCGCTGGTCAATTTAGATACGGATCTTGCCATTAACCCCGTTGCTGCCTGGAGTGGTTTGCCAGAGGCTGATTTAAAGAAGTTATCTGATGAAACGAGTTTAAAACTTTTACCGTGGGGGCGACGCGTGACACCATTGTCGTGGTCATGGTTTGACTGGCCACCGATTGAAAGATGGCTTGATGGCCAGGTTGATGTTGTTCATGCACTATCGTTAGGTTATGCCATTGCCACGGATAAACCTTTTGTCGTTACAGTGCACGATATAGGGCCGTTGACTCATCCTGAGTTTTTTACCTATAAAGGCGAGAAGATTATGAAGCAAAGCCTCAAACAGGCGGTTAAGCGGGCCGATGCTTTAATTTGTGTTTCTCGTTCGACGGCGGCAGAGTTATCTGAATATGTAGGTGGACAGATTGCTGACAAGATTCATGTTGTACATGAGGGTGTTGCAGCCGTATTCAATGAACCAATAAATTCGGGATGCCTTGCTGATCTTCCTGGACTGCCGGAGCAAGGTACTCCCTATATCCTTGCAACAGGGAAGATTAGTCCGCGAAAGAATGTTGCCCGTATTGTTAAGGCGCTGGATAGGTTATCCGACCGGATCCCGCATCATCTTGTTCTGGTTGGAGGTGACGGCTGGAAGATGAATGAGTTGCTGGGCGAATTGAAGCACTCAGATATCGCAGCGCGAGTACATATGATTGGCTATGCCACCGATGAGCAATTAAAGGCACTTTATGCCGGTGCCAGTGCATATGCTCATCCTTCACTTTATGAAGGGTTTGGATTAACCGTACTTGAATCAATGGCAGTAGGTTGCCCGGTGATTACATCGAATGTTTATTCACTGCCTGAAGTGGCTGGTGAAGCAGCCTTGCTGGTTGATCCCCTGTGTATCGATAAAATAGCAGAGGCGATTGAGGCCGTTTGTACAGATCAGGGATTTGCTGATGAATTGGTGAAAAAAGGGAGGGCACAGGTTGAGAAGTTTTCCTGGGCTGCTTGTGCGGAAGGGGTAGCAGGAGTTTATAAAGGGATAGCAAAATGATTACCCTTATTATACGTTGGAGAATGGTATACACATGTTTCGAAAAATCGTAAACAGTCAGAAAATACTTTGTAAGCATTTTGATCGACTATTTATTCCAAACAAATTTACAATAGATGGAAACCATGATTATAAAACATCATTTGTACCAAAGTATTTGACAGAAAACATAATTGTTTACGATGTTGGTGGTGGGAAAAATCCATTTATTGGTACTGACTTGAAAAAAAAATTAGGCTGTAAGGTTATTGGTATTGACATAGATGAAAGTGAATTATTAAGGGCACCAAAAGGACTTTATGATGATGTAATATGTGCTGATATTACCCGCTATGAAGGTCAATCAGATGGCGATATCGTGCTATGCCGAGCTCTTTTGGAACATGTTCCTGACCAGGATAAAGCAATAGAAGCAATTGCCAGTCTTTTGAAAAAAGGTGGCTATGCCTTAATTTTTGTCCCAAGTAGAAATGCGCTTTTTGCAAGGTTAAACCTTATGTTGCCTGAGAAAATGAAAAAATCATTGATTTCGACGCTACAGCCAAAAGCTGGAGACAATAAAGGGTTCACTGCCTTCTATGATAAATGTACTCCAAATGATTTTCGGAATTTGGCCGCCGCTCATCATTTAGAGGTTATTGAAGAAAGGTTTTTCTATCAAAGCTCATACTTTAATGTATTTTTCCCCGCCTATTTTTTATGGCGAATGTGGGGGCTTGCTTACTACGCAGTAAGTGGCGATCAAGCAGCGGAAACTTTTTCAATTTGCTTGAAGAAGAGGTAACAAATGATTACGGATATTAGTGCTCAGTAAAATATAAATATTTTTAAACTCGAAAAAAAGTTATGTCATCTATTATTGAGCAACACCGACTTTGTATCCTCGTTAACTCTCTATCTGGTGGTGGTGGAGAGACCGTGGCATTGATGTTGTACAATGCCTTCAAGGCACGGGACATAGATGTCACGCTGCTGTGTATAGAGCAAAATGATATGCTTGATGCTACGGATATTGATGTGCACTACCTTTCAGCAAAGACGGGGTCAGAAAACGGTTTATGGAAAACTCTCTCTTTGCCTTTGTTTGCCTGGAGGCTAAAATGCTTTCTACGCGGCAAAAATATTTCACTGGTTCAAAGCCATATGTATCGTGCTAACTACGTCAATGTAATAGCGCGCATATTCGGTTCGGATCATTCCTTGCAAATTGTCAATCATGGTATTGCTAGTCGTTATCTAAATATGGGATTGTTGGGCCGTGTTAATCTTGCCTTGATTAAGGCACTTTATCCTCGTTCTGATCAGCTGCTATGCCCGTCAATGGGAATGATGAATGATTTGGTGAGTTGTGGCGTACCATCTGCAAAGATGCATCTTGTACACAACCCATTCAAGCTTGATGATATTGTTGCGACCAGTAAAGTGGCCTTGCCAGATGACCTCCTTGAAAGGATTGCCGGCAGGAAAGTAATTGTTTCTGTCGGTCGTATTGAAAGTGTCAAAAATACCCGAGATATCATCGAGGCTTTCAAAGGCGTGTATGAATCCGACGTTAATACCTGCCTGGTCCTGGTGGGTGATGGTAGTGAACGTAAGCCACTAGAGCAGGTAGTCTCTGAACATGGCCTTGATAACAGTGTCATCATGACGGGTTATGTTGCAAACCCTTTCAGATATATTGCACAGGCGACGATGCTTGTGTCAGCTTCTGAGTATGAAGGGTTTTCGAATGTTATTGTTGAGGCGCTGGTGTTAGGCGTGCCGGTAGTCTCAAGCGATTGCCCGGGTGGACCCAGAGAAATCCTGAGCGCCGAGTATGATGGAGAGGTGGTCATTCAAAGCGGGGAAATGGAAGTAGGAGAATATGGACTGTTGGTGCCGGTAGGTGACGCTAAAGCATTGCGGAAAGCGATGAACTGTTTGCTGTCTGATGAAGGCTTGCGGGCGAGTTACGTTGAAAAGGGGCATAATCGTGCCGCTGATTTTCGGATGGATGTCATCGTGCAGCGTCATTTGGAGCTGTTGCAAACCGCAATGGCTGAAGACTAATGGCTAGAATTGCTATCGTTCTCAATGCCTCATGGAACATATGGAACTTTCGCCTGCCGTTGTTGCAATACTTGTCAGATCAGGGCCACGAAATTATAGTTATTGCCCCTGAAGATGATTATTCCAGCCGTATACCCTGGGAATTCCATCATGTAAAGATGGTGTCCCGTTCGACAAATCCTGTTACTGACCTTCTCATATACAAAGATCTCAAGCGGCTGTTCAATAAAACACACCCGGATGTGGTGCTGCTATATACCATCAAACCGAATGTTTACGGAAACTTTGCTGCACGTCAGTTGGGTATCCCTAGTATTAGTAATATTGCTGGCCTGGGAAGCTTATTTATCCAGCAAAATATCACAACAAGGATTGCCAAACTTTTATACAAATTTGCAATGACCGCACCTGTAAAAATATTCTTCCAGAATAATGAAGATATGGATCAATTTCTGAGTGAGAGGATAGTACCTTTAGAGCCGTGTATCAGGATCCCGGGTTCCGGTGTTGATCTTGATCGATTCAAACCTGCAGCTCTAGATGATGAGGAAGGAGAGTCTCGCCCATTTATATTCCTACTATTTTCCAGAATGTTGTGGGACAAAGGTGTTGGCGAATATGTCGAGGTAGCAAGAAGGTTGATCTCTGAGGGCAGGGACGTTGAGTTCAGATTGCTTGGCTTTCTTGACACAGATAACCCTAATGCTATAAATCAACAGGACATGGACAAACTTTGCAGTGACAAAAGTATTGTCTATCTTGGTGTGTCTGATGATGTAGAGCATGAAATACAGACTGCTGACTGTATCGTTCTACCTACTTATTACCGTGAAGGTGTACCCCGCACATTACTTGAAGCCGCCGCCATGGCCAAGCCCATTATCGCGACTGCTGTACCTGGCTGCCGTGATGTGGTGGATGATGGCGTCACGGGTTATCTCTGTGCACCCCGTGATGCCAATGATCTTTATCAGAAGATGCATGACATGATTGTACTTGATGATAAAGAGCGACAGGCAATGGGCAGCCTGGGCAGGGAAAAGATGGCTAAGGAGTTTGATCAGAAATTTGTGTTTGAGAAGTATGCTGCGGCGATTAATGAAGCTTTGCTCCTTTAGTTTTACAAATTACGTTTTATGTTTTAAGTAACCCGTAAATCGTAATACGTAAAACGTTCTTTTATAAATACCGCTTCATACCTTTTATTACCCGATAAATATAAAGATACGGCAACTGTATCCGGTATCTAGGCTGATATTTTTTTATCATGTAATCAGTAGGTGGCAGGAGGTGACCACGAAGTTGCTTTAGTTTGTTGGCAACTCCCGGTGTAGATTTGAATGCCAGATAGTAAAACTCCCACCTTTTTCCTTTTTCATGAGGGGAAATTTTTTCATCCTTCGAGCTTGTCTGTAAGTCGATGAGATAGACAGGGTCTATTGCAGTGTGAAAGCACTTCTGAGTAGTTTGCAGACTATCCAGGCAAACGCCGGCAATAGCTTTTTCTTTTGCAAGTTCGCAGAATTCATCCCAGTCTTCTTTACTAAAACTTGCTGATAGCAAGTGTATGTCATATAGCCAGATAAGGCGGTTGCCTTCACCGTATGGAATATGGGCAACACGGTGCATGCAGGCATGCAGCAGGGCATGTACACGATGGAATGCACGAGATGATTCAGAAACCTCCGGTACAGCAACGGATTTGCTATATAGTTCTTCGAAACTAAAGGTGTCGGCAAAGAACTGGTAATCATTCAGTTTGTTGTGTATGTCCAGGGCCTGGTAAAAGCCATGGCTTATCTGACGTGAACAGCTAAACTGATAACCGACAAATTCCCCGCTCGTTGTGTTGCGCCGCTCGTATCCTAGCTTTTCTAGAATCTCCCATGCCGACTCCGCCTCATCTTTTCCTGAGAATAAAATATCTGTGTCGCAGCGTTCACGGAGATACGGCTCAGGGTAAAGAGAATAGGCGAGTGGGGTTCCTTTCATCAGTAGGAACTGGATCCCTGCCTGTGTGAACAACTCGAGAGTATTCTTTAAATCGTGTTGCCTTGCTAATTCTGTAGCCACAGCCTGGTAGGTGTACTTAGCCAGTTGTTCCTGAATGAAGGGTGGGCAGCTATCCCATTTCCCTGATTCGCTCAGGCAGTGTTGCAGCAGGGGAATCACACCGTTTTCACCGGCCTCCTGCCAGATTAATGACCATTCAGGTTTTACTAGTTCACTACAATCGTCCTGTTCACCGCGAAGTACGGCTTGCAGCCATTGGTCGGTGTTTAGTTGGGCAGGCATGAGTGGATAGTAAAGCTAAAAGTTTAAAGGGGAAAGGATTGTTTTACGTATTACGTTTTAGGAGTTACGCAAAACCTAAATCGTAAACCCTAAAACATTTACTCTCGCGGGGTTCGCAGGGGGCGCAGAGAGGTCAAAGGCTTTTTTCTTGTCAATCAAAATCTTTTCTTTGGTTTCCCTGCGTTCTTGTATGATCTCTAATACAGGTGATATACCTGGTTTTTATTTAGACCCGCTATCTAAATAAAAAGGGCATGGCAGACCGATGCG
>JBLYYR010000106.1:0-15697 GCA_048550195.1 Arenicellales bacterium | reverse complement strand
GGCATCAAGCTACTATGTGTTAAATGAGATCCTTGATGCAGAATCTGACAAAAAGCATCCGGTAAAATGTAAGCGGCCGGTTCCTTCCGGGCTGGTCAATATACGCATTGCCTATATGGAATGGTTATTACTGGGTGCAGCCGGTGTTTTTGGCTCTTTACTCCTTGGTCCCAAATTTTTTACAGCCGCAGCAGTGCTCTGGTTAATGGGATGTCTGTATAACATCAAACCTGTTCGCACCAAAGACCGGCCCTATCTTGATGTACTATCCGAATCTTTAAATAATCCACTACGTCTATTGTTAGGCTGGTATGCAACCGGAACCAGCCTGATGCCACCGATATCCCTGCTCTTCGGCTACTGGATGATTGGTGCTTTTTTTATGGCGGTAAAGCGCTTTGCCGAATACAGGCATATAAATGACCCGGTACGTGCAGGAGAATATCGGCTGTCGTTCAAGCATTATAATGAAGAAAGACTGTTGATCAGCATTATCTACTATGTCGCTGCGTTTGGCCTGTTCTTTGGTATTTTTCTGATCCGTTATCGCACAGAGCTTATTCTCTCTATCCCATTAATTGCTGCGGTAATTGCCTGGTATATTCACATTGGATTCCATCACGACAGCCCTGTGCAATATCCTGAGAAGCTGTATAAGGCCAAAGGTCTAATGGTTCTTCTGATCATTACATCCGCAGTGATGATTGCTCTTATGTTTATCGATATGCCATGGCTGCATGAACTATTCATGAAAACACCCGGCGCATGAGTCGGGATCAGAAATCAACAGTCATTTTTGACCTGGATGGAACCATTACCCGCTATGATACCTATGTCCGTTTCCTGCTCTATTCCCTGTTTCGCCAGCCATGGAAAATCTTTCGCCTACCGGGACTGACTATAGATATCCTGAAACACAAGTCAGGCAGGCAAACCAATACCTGGCTTAAAGTCCGCTTTCTGGACGCTCTACTGGCAGGACAAAAAAAAGACCGGCTTGATCACTGGGCAGATGATTTTGCTTCTCATGTCTTCTCTTCCGGCACCTACAAAGACGCTATCGCGCATATAAAAGAGCATCAGAAACAAAACCACGAACTTGTACTGCTCTCGGCCAGTCTTGACCTCTACGTCATGCCACTGGGAAAATTACTCGGCTTTGATCATATTATCTGCACAAAAACAGCCTGGCAGCGCGGCCAGCTTGACAATAAACTTGCGGGTGGAAATTGCTACGGTGAGATAAAAGCCCAACGCATTAATGAGTGGTGCGCAAATCATCAGGAAAACAGAATTACGCTTGCCTACGGCGACCATGCCACAGACTTCCCTGTGCTGAAATCTGCCGATAGAGGCATCGTTGTTAATCCTGATCGCAAACTCAGGCTACAGGCACTGGACAATAATCTTGAAATAATATGCTGGAAGTAATCAATGGAAAATAAATGACAGAATCAGCAACGGCCAGTCATTCTACGCATATCAATATAGGGCTATGGCCGGCAATTTTAATATTTTTATCACTGGCGGGTCTTATTTACACTCCGAAGCTTACCCTCGTTAGCGTCCTTCTTCTGGTATACCTGTTAGTCTTTGTTCGTCATGGTTCATCATGCAGCTTCTGCCAGGGTATTCAGCACCGCATGGATCAGGTATCCGGGCAGAAATTTCAATTACACTATCTGTCGCTGCTGATCTTTTCCATTGCTTTCCTGGTCGTCATCTTCAGAGATATCTCATTATTGACTCAGCCCAGGTTCTGGGCAGAAGATGGCCGGCACTTTTTCGAGTATGCCTACAAACACGACTGGCTTGACACACTCCTGTTTCACCCCGAATATCGCCTGTTCCTGTCAAATATTTCGGCACTTATTGCAACGCGCGTCACCTCGCTAGGGCTTGCACCCCTGCCCTTTTCCCTCATCTGGCTGATGATCATCGCTTCTGCACTGGCCATTGTGGCCTGGGGCAATTCGCCTGTATGGGACACCCCCGCTAAAAAAATACTGGTGTGTGCGATGATTATTTTTGCGCCGCGGTCCGCAGAAATCTGGCTCAATGCCAATGGCACGCAATATTACACACCCCTGATAACAGCTTTAATACTGGCTGAGTCCACCGTCGGCAGTGGGATATTTAAAGTATACTCCTTCCGCATTTTACTTGCACTCGCCAGTATCAATGGTGTCCTGTCGTGCCTGCTAACGCCTTTGTACTGGTTTAAGGCATTTCGACACCGAAATGATCGGGAACTCATCATACAGGCAGCCATTCTTAGTGCTGGAGCGGTTTTCCAGCTGTTTACCTTACTGATGAGCTCGGCACATGCAGAGCGCAACTTACTCAGTGACGCTTCCTTGTTTGGCTGGATTAGCTGGGTGAAATCAGTCGGCCTGACGTTTAATACCGAGTTGGCTGAACTGCTGCACAACTCTGTACTGTCAGGAGCCATCTCCATTGACAGCAATACCTTTACCAACGTTGGTTACCTGTTACTGTCACTGTGGTTGCTGGCAGTAATTTTTCTGGCTTACAGACTCAGGCATCATATAGCGATTTATATACTGGCAAGCTACGTACTCCTTTTTCTGTTCGTCAGTATTTTCGGAATTGCCGGCCCGGATAACGTGTACTTCATCTACCCTGATCTGGGTAATCGCTACTTCCTGCTTACTAGCGCGCTGATTTTAATTTCCCTATACGCATCAATAGGTTCTTTTACGCAGGGAACAAAGCTAAGAAATTCAGCCGTGATCTTAAGTATCATACTCGGTCTAGGACTGACCAATGGTATTGAGCAATTTTATGGACAGAAGTTGAAACGGGAACCAACATGGCCTGAATGGCAGGCCGAAGTGGAAAAATGGAACACTGACCACAGGTATATACTGCATATCTGGCCTGACCCGTGGGTGGTCAATCTGCAGAACCATTCTACAGATTAAAATTCTTCATAAATGCCAGCAAAAAAAAGCATACTAGTAATCACCACGACTCGCTGGAATCGCTTAGTTTAAAAGAGTAAATTCAAGATTATCGATCAGGCGGGTTCTGCCGAGCCAGACGGCTGATAGAACAATAAGGTTCTGGTCTGTTTGTTCAGGCTCCTTCAGATCACTTTGACGTCGTATGCTGAGATAATCGACTGTAAAGCCGGTTTCTTTCAATTCACTGATTCCCTGCTCTTCTATCTCATTGTAACTGAGCAATTTGTCCTGACATACCCCCGCGACATGCTGCAGGACACGATAAAGTCCGGCGGCCTGTTTTATCTGCTGGCTGGACAGATAGTTATTGCGACTGCTCATGGCCAGACCATTATCCAGGCGAACGGTATCCACTCCGGCCACTTCAAGGTTCATCGCCAGATCACTGACCATTTTCCTGATAACCAGAAGCTGCTGGTAATCCTTCTTGCCGAAATAGGCTATATCGGGTTGCACGAGATTAAACAGCGTATTGACGACTGTCGCCACACCTGAAAAGAAGTGAGGTCTGGAAAGGCCACAGAGCGTTTCGCTTAGTCCCGGCACATTCACCCTGGTCTGTTTGCTCAAATCTGCAGGATATATATCCTGCCTTTGCGGACGATAGAGAAGTGATGTTTTATGATCAATCAATGCCTGCTCATCTTCTGCCGGCGTAACAGGATAAGTATCGAAATCCTCCTGCGGGCCAAACTGCATCGGATTAATGAATATGCTGACGACCACCTTGTCGCATTCTTCCCGTGCCCTGTCGACAAGTGCCAGATGCCCGGCATGGAGATTTCCCATCGTCGGAACAAATCCAACCCTAAGCCCTGCCTGGCGAAATTCAGATAACGTTAAACGAAGTGCATTCGTCTGCTCTACTGTCCTCATTATTTCTGACCACTTAAAGGATTAAAATAATGTCTGCCGGACTTTATGCTAAGAATGTGATTTAGCAACATGGTGTAATCATCATCATTATCGACATAATTAATGCTTTCTGCATTCACCACCAGCAACGGTGAACGTGAGTAGGAATGAAAAAACTGACTGTATATATCACAGAGTGATTTCAGGTAATCGCTGTGTATATCCTGCTCAGCGTCTATGCCGCGACGGCGAATACGTTGCATTAAAACTGAAACCGGGGCCTGCAGATAAATTACCAGATCAGGGCGTGGCAATTCCGGACTCATTTGCTGGTATATCTGGTCGTACAAATGCAGTTCGTCTGCATCCAGGTTTAACTGTGCAAATAATCTGTCCTTTTCCAGCAGGAAATCGCCCACCACCGAGGAATGAAAGAGGTCCCTTTGCTGCATGGATTTCATTTGCTGACAGCGCTGAAATAGAAAATGCAGCTGTGTAGGCAAGGCATATTTTTCCCTGGATCGGTAAAATCGCTCCAGAAACGGGTTTTCTTCCGGCTGTTCAAATAGTTTGTCGGCGTTAAACTGTATTGCCAGACGTTTGGCCAGGCTGCTTTTGCCTACGCCCATCGGGCCTTCAACAACTATATATTCCGGCACCTTTCCCTGTAAGTCTGCTATTGTACTGCCGAACTCCATCATAGCTTCTCGACCTGCTGATCCCTGACAGTATTCAATAAATCCTGCACCTTTCCCTGGCCTGGAATCTCCAGATCAGGTGACAAGTCAAATAGAGGGAATAGAACAAAAGCCCGCTGGAATATTCGCGGATGAGGCAGTATCAATGTTTTACTTTTCATTCTTTTATCACCAAACAGTAAAAGATCAAGATCCAGTGTGCGTGCTAAATTTTTGATTTCACCTCTGCTACGTCCATGTCGATTTTCTATATCTTTCAATTCCAGCAGAACAGACTCCGCATCCCGGGTTGTTTCAATTTCAAATACGGCATTTATAAAATCATCCTGCGAATCGGGCACATCAACAGGGTTTGTACGATACAGCGGCGACGTTCTTTTAAGTCTAAATCCCTGCGCGGCATTGATCTCATTTCTCGTACTGGCGAGGATAGCCATAGAATCGCCTAAATTACTGCCGAAGCCGATATATGCAATTGTAGTCACTATGAGGGCTTTTTCTTTTTCCGGCGTCGACGCTTTTTTTTACCACCGGATAAGGCCATCAGCATTTTCTGGCGTTCGCCTTCATCAACCTCCTGTATCCGCGTCCACCAGTCAGCGGTCTCCTGACTCGCCTGACCGACGGATGCCCGCAGTAGCAGAAAGTCATAACCGGCACGAAATTTTCTATTCTCCAGCAGGCGATAAACCTGACGACTGCGGCGCTGATCAAAGAAATACTGCATCACCCATATTTCACGCATCTGAGCAGTAAACCGACGAGGAATAGCAACGGTGCTGATTTCTTCTACAATGGCCTGATCTGCCGCCTGCTGGATGCTGTCGTATTCATTCAGACCCTGCTGCATGGCGGCTTCTTTATATTGCCTTAATGGCTCCCATAACAGTACCGCATAAAGAAAGGCCGGGATGACTGGCTTGCCCTGCTGTATGCGTTTGTCTGTATTCTTTAAAGCACGAGGAAGAAAGGTCCGTGGGTAACCGGCTTCCTCTTTTTCAAGTATGTGATCAGTAGCTGGAAAAAGATGCCCGAACAGCCCATGCTGTCGTAATTTCTCAAAAGTGGTAATTGCGCTTCCAGAATGAAATAGCTTCAATACTTCATCAAACAGCCTTGCCGCCGGGACGTTGCTCATCAGACTGGCATGTTGATCGATAGCTTCAGCGGCGGATGGTTCAATTTCAAACCCCAGCTTTGATGCAAACCTGACCACACGCAGCATACGTACAGGATCTTCACGATAGCGTTCTACCGGATCGCCAATAACACGTAACAGACCCCGCTTTATGTCAGCCATGCCATCATGATAATCAAGCACTTCATCACTGGCAGGATCATAGTACAGGGCATTCACCGACAGATCCCGGCGCATGGCATCTTCGCCCAGTGTGCCGTAGACATTATCCGCCAGCAATCGCCCCTCATCACCGACACGATGTGTGCGCTCGTCCTGATGTGATTCAGCCGGTGCACCGCGGTACGTGGTAACTTCAATTACTTCACGGCCAAACCGTACATGCACTATCTTGAATCGACGTCCGATAATCCGTCCATTGCGGAAGGCCTGGCGCACCTGTTCCGGGCTGGCATTCGTCGCCACATCGAAATCTTTTGGCTCCAGACCCAGCAGTATGTCCCGCACGCAACCACCAACAAGATAGCTGTCATAACCTTTTTGTCGAAGTATTTTTAATACCGTCATGGCATGACGGGATATCAGTGATTTGTTGAGGCCCAGTGATTTTCCGGAGTAATTATCGGCTTCCATTAAATTCTTGCTTTCAGCGGTTTGTGAGTTCATTTATAATCTATCATTTTAGATCGATACTTTATCATTTTTAGTATCAATCTTCCCGAATATGCTCCCTTCGTCTAGTGGTCCAGGACTCTGGCCTCTCACGCCGGCAACAGGGGTTCGAACCCCCTAGGGAGCGCCATATATAACAATGACTTATGCATATATAAGCATTTTATCATCTTATCTACCCGAGGTTTCCCCAACATTAGGTGCTTATAACTGATATTGAATTAGAGAATTCATATCAGGAATGGTAATACATTGTCATGTGAACATTTACAGGCGAGTCGTTATTATTATAATTTACGCATTTGGTTTGTATCCATCATGTAACCACCTGCTAAGCTAATCTATAGTACTTGATGATTACGATTCTGGTAACCTTTTTAACCGTTTAGCCTGATTTCAACTTCTATGGCCTTCCTGGCGCAACGGTTTGTCTTTTAAAATACAGCCGACTATTGTTAGCTTTACGAAGTAAGGCTGATCAATTTAATGCACAAGCCTGTAGTTATTGCAGTTCAAACGAACTCGGTGTCATAGCCCGCATTTAAAGTAGTTGAGCAGCAGTGAGTTGCCCTTCTTCACTTAGTGGCTTGCCCATGCCGATCAACCCTTTCTTAAGTCTGCTTCTCCTGCCATAACGACCAGTCATGAGATTTTATGCTGTTGACGTACAAACAGCCGATGGAGAGTGTGCATCTGTAATCCTCATTCCATCTCTTGCCAACTGATCAAGGTTTGGCGTGCCTATCTCCGATTCAAAATTTTGAATGGCAAGGTCACCGTATCCCATATCATCAGTGAATATTTTAGAATAATATCGGGTTGGCTCTCATCTTTAGACTCGACGGTTGAGACTCACTCCACGGCAAAGAATATGATCAGTATATTTAGTAATTTAATGTCTTCAGAATTACGATATGATAGCATCGGCTGATTGTATTCATCTTTTCTGGTTCGCATGAAATTTGAGTAAATCATCTCGTTAGACTGCCTACAAAGACTATATTTTAAGTATAACCTCAATGTCGACTCACTATGGAAAACAGTAGCATGCAAGTCTATCGTCGGCTATTGAAGTATGTGACCCCGTATCGATCAGTTTTTGTATATACATTAATTGGTATGGTTGTTGTTGCGGCTACACAGCCGTTATTTCCACATCTTATAAACCTGATAATAGACGATGGATTTATTGGGAAAGATTCTGAATTTATCAAATTTGTTCCAATTTACCTGATATCTATTTTTATCGTAAGGGGGCTTGCTTCATTTATATCTATGTATGGCATGGCATGGATTGGCAGGAATGTTATTTTCGATGTACGGCAGGATCTGTTTCAGCAGATGATATACCTTCCTGTTAAATATTTTGACTCTCATAGTTCAGCACAATTAATAAGTAAAGTTATCTATGATGTTGAACAAATTGCTACGGCATCCACTAATGCAATATCTACAATAATTAAAGATGGTCTCACTGTTTTTTTATTATTACTGTATTTAGCATATCTAGATGTGTTGCTGACCTTGATTTTTCTGATTACAGGCCCGTTTATCGCGTACTACGTGCGGTTTATTAGCAAGAGCTACCATGGTGTAAGTAAATCAATACAAAGATCGATGGGCGATATTACTCATGCGGCAAAAGAGGCGGTTCACGGTCAGCAAATTTTGAAAATATTTGGTGGATATGACAATGAAATAAGCAATTTTGATAGGGTAAATAAAAATAATCAGAAGTTGGCGATGAAAAAAGCATCGGTGTCAGCAATGAGTGTGCCGATAGTTGAGCTATTTATAGCATTTTCAATCGCCGGGCTAGTGACATATATGATCAGTCAGGCTGACCAGGGCTCATCTTCCATTGGAGAGTTTGTAGCTTACATCACGGCGGTTTTAATATTAATGCCACCACTTAGGCGATTAATTAAGATTAATGAACCTCTGCAAATGGGCGTAGCAGCTATATCTACTATATTTAAGTTATTAGACGAACCGACAGAAATTGATGATGGTGGAGAAATAATTAGCGGCGAGATCGACAGCATTGAGTTCCGTGATATACGATTTAGGTATCATAAAGATGAAGGGATGGTGTTAAATGATATCTCATTTGGGATTAAAAATAATAGCATTCTTGCAATCGTTGGCGGGTCTGGTAGTGGAAAAACGACAATTACATCTTTGTTGCTTCGTTTTTATGACCCAGATAATGGGGGAATCTTCATTAATGGCATTGATATAAGAAAAATCAGTTTGAAGTGCCTGAGAAAAAATATTGCCTACGTTCCACAGGAAACAATATTATTTGATGGAACAATTGAAGAAAATATTGCTTATGGTTGCGAAGGAGAAATTTCAAAAACTAAGCTTAAACGAGCTCTTGAAGCAGCTCACGTTAACGAATTTGTATTACGCCTAAAAGATGGAATAAAAACAAAGGTAGGGGAACGTGGCCTCAAGCTATCTGGAGGGCAGCGACAACGTATATCCATAGCACGAGCAATTTACAAAGATGCTCCTATACTTATTCTCGATGAAGCAACCTCTGCTCTTGATGCACACTCAGAAAGGCACGTCCAGCAAGCCATGGAGAATCTCCTGGATCAACGCACCACACTGGTTATCGCACATCGACTCAGTACTGTAGAGCACGCAGATAATATTTTAGTGCTTGAGCATGGAGATATTGTCGAGCAAGGAAAACATCATGAATTATTACGCAGGAATGGTGCATACATGGAGTTGTATCTAGGTAACTTTGATTTTGAAACAGACAAATCTGCATAAGCCCCTATGAAGCAATATACTACAGGAATAGAGATATACCTACTCTCAGCAATGTTTTTTTTCGTGCCCATTGGAGAGACGGTGAAGAGTATATTTTTAGGCCTTTTTGTTCTTTATTGGCTCTATTTAGTCTTTATAAAGAAAGCTATCGTGTTGTCAATGGATGGCTGGGACGCCCTGATTGCAGTATGGGTGTTGCTAATAGTGGTATCTACAGCATTTTCAGGCATCAAGGATAACGAGTGGCGTGCATCAGTAGATATACTCAGGTTACTCGTATTCCTCTACATGATAAAAAGTATTCAATTTAAAAAACCAGACATTGATAGAATACTTTTTTCGCTTACCGCGGGTACTGTTGCCGCATGTTTATTTATGTTCTGGTTCCAGGTATCTAGTGGCTGGTTACGTGGCCTTTCGCTTATCTCTGTAGGAAGTGAAAATACTTCAGCCGTTTACCTGTCAATGGTCTCCATTTTCTTACTCGCCTACCTGGTGACATATTATCAAACAATACACAAAATTTTTCGTATCCTAATAATACTGTCACTTATCATAACTACAAGTGCCTTAATTATGACAGGGAGTAGAGCAGGGTTTGGTGCCTATATTATTGCCTTATTGCTGATTATTACTATTGGGTATAGCCGAAACAGAAAATTATATTTTTTTCTCATTTCATTGCCTTTAATATTTATTCTCATTGCCTTTATGTTCAAGCTCGAAGTGGTATATGAGTTCTACGAAGAACTAACGAGTGGCAGCTTCTTAGAAATACGTATTGAATTATGGAAATATGCTTTGATAGCCGGGATGAAATATCCATTGTTTGGTTTAGGCGCAGGCAATTATGATGCCGTCACAGCTGAGCAGATTTACCAGTGGGCAAAAGAGCTTGATTTAGTAAGTGCCTGGGGAATTAGCCAGGAACAATATTGGCATTCACATGCACATAATATCTTTCTTCAGTCATTCGTTGACAGAGGGATTACTGGTGTAATCATTCTTATCAGTATATTAATCGCCTGGTTTATAGCATCTTTAAAATGCTACAGGCTTTATACCAAAAGCCGGAAGAAACGGCTTTACTTCATCTGGTTTAGCAACATTGGAGCACTGGTAACAATTGTCCTGACTGGTTTTGTTATTACAGGCCTTCATCATGAGAATGGGATCATCGTAATGTTTTTGTTCGGCACACTTCTTTCATTTATTAAGGACGAATGGCGTGAAGGTAGTCAATTTAATAAATCTTGATACTATAGGTGGAGTTGAAAGATTATACCGACAATGGTTGCTAAGTACTTCTGTTAAACAGCAAATAACCCTGTCAGATAGATATACAATACATAAATATATTTTCAGTGACGTTTCGAATCACAGCAAGATTTATTACACGAAGAAAAATAGATTTATTCCCCTTCCAAAGGTACTCCGAGAAAGGCATATTAAGAACATCCTGCGGCGGGAATCTCCTGATGTTATTTTGGTATGGAATAAAATTGACAGCCGTATAGTTAATTACATTACAGGACAGACACCCGTTATTTTTTATGACCATGGTGCATCATGGCTAGCCAGCAAGGAAGGCGTTGAATCTGATTACTGGAATAAAATAGATAAGATAATTTGTGTCTCACACTCAGCGGAAAAGATAATAAATCATCGGTTTCCAGACACCCGTTCAATTAAAACTGATGTCATTTATAACCCGAACCTGGTGAATCCACGCCCATTACCGGCGAAGACTAAGCAGGAAACATTTAACTTTGGCATCGCATCAAGAATCATTGCACGTAAAGGGATACCTATTGCCCTTGATGCCATAAAATTGTTACTGGATGACAATGTAAGAGTTCATCTTTATGTGGCTGGTAGTGGTAAGCATCTTGAGAAATTAAAGCTATATTGCCAAAAGCTAAATATCGAAGATCATGTTAGTTGGATGGGTAATATTGACGACATGCAAGGTTTTTATAATAAGATTCAAACCTTGATTTGCCCGTCAATATATGAGCCATTCGGACTTACAGTTTTTGAAGCAGCAAGCTATGGAGTACCAGCGATTGTATCTGCAGTAGATGGGATTTATGAAGCTGTTAATCTTGTCAATGGCGTACAAATAAAACCAAAAATATCAATTGAGGATTATGCAAAAAAATACGGTTTCAGGACCAGTGAATTAGATTCATTAAGTTACTTCCATGAAACAGGTACGGTCGCCCCATCGTTGGCAGTGGATCCTGAAGACCTCTATTATGTAATGAAAAAAATGGCCACAGATTCACCCTACTACTTAGATTTAAAAAATGAGACAGTAAAGTCATTATATAAAACTACATCCATTATAGACTGGGCAAAGAAGCTGGATAATTCAATTTTGTGCTAACTTTTTTACTAGAACCATTTTTATTATTAATTCACCCCACTCTTTATTAATACTGTCACAGGGTTCTAAAAATTCGACCGTATATTGGCTTCTGTCTAATTCATCAATTAACTGGTTACAGCACACCATTTTCAACTCTTCGTTATCACAAATAAAATAGTCGTCAAATAAGACTATGGTTTTTTCATCCATAATCTTCTGCACGTTGTTCCAGTCAGATTTGATGGTTTCTAAAGAATGTCCACCATCAATAAACGCTAGATCAACTCTTCCGATATCAGCAATATTCTTTGGCAGTGTTTCTTTAGAGTTACCCTTATATAAATTTATCTCAGCGCCTGATTCTTTCAATTTTCGTTCGATAGCTGCATAGGGAAGAGGACGCTTGGCATATTCATCTTTTAGCTTGGTCTCGGATAAATCTTCAAATAAATCAAAACCGTAGTAATGTATTGTTTCTGCTGGATTGTTAACAGATGCTGATAAGATCATCTGCATAGCGTGGACACCATTGTAGACGCCTATTTCGAGTATCGAACGGCATTGATTCTGGTGAATCAGCTTGAATAGATTGACATAACGGGTATTTCTATTCTTGTGTATAAGGCGTCTATACTTAATTAAATTAAACATGTTCAATAATCATTTTGAGGGATAGGTAGGAGTAAAAATTAGAATTTAAAAACAGACTTAAAGATAGCACACATTCTTTCTTTCATCTGTTGTTTAGAAAAATGATTTCCTGCATGAAGATTCGCCGCTTCAGGCGTAGCCGATCAAGCAGGCATATTGAACGTGTCGGAGAAATGGACAATGCCGGTCCAGAACTGGAGCCAGGCACTGTCTCAACTCTATATTTATTTTGAAGGCCGCTTAGATAGCGTGCTGGAAATCTAAATCAACCTGACACTGAATTTTGAACACCCTCAGGAAATCTCTAGATACCCTTACCGATTTTTATAAGCGTTAGTCTGACTCGGCCCTGGTAATCTTGTTCTCAAACATGTCTTCGACAAACTTCACCCAGTCATCCATTGACATTGATACGTGCTGCTGCGCCTCTGCATCCTGTACCTTTCTCTGAGGATCAATTGTCAATGCCTGCTCCTCCATTCCTTCAAACTTTATCGAGCCAATAGTTTTCACTGGTACCCCCTATAGAGTCATGATTATTATTCTGTTGCCTCCAAGCATAGGACATATTTTGAATGTTTCAACCTAAGGCTGGCACATTTAAAAAGTATTACCATGGCGTCAACCATTCACCCAATCAAATAGTCACCCCCTCGGATGATGTTGCTGATGCAGTTTATTGAGTCTTTCGCGGGCAACATGCGTATATATTTGTGTAGTAGATAAATCAGAATGTCCGAGCAACATCTGCACTACCCGCAAGTCTGCTCCGTGATTCAACAAATGTGTTGCAAACGCATGCCGCAGTGTGTGGGGCGATAAATGCGTATGGATGCCAGCAGCCAGTGTGTATTTTTTAACGGCATACCAGAAGGCCTGTCGAGTCAGGGGTTTGCCTGCCCGGCCGGAGAAGACGGCGTTACTGCTGTTGCTGGCTATCAATACAGGTCGCGATTCTGTAAGGTATTGTTCAAGCCAGTCTACTGCGACTTCACCTATTGGCAGCACTCTCTCTTTGGAACCTTTACCAATCACGCGTAAAACGCCTGCCTGCAGGTTTATCTGCTGCATTGATAAACCAACTAACTCTGAAACTCGCAAACCCGTTGAATACAGTAGCTCCAGCATAGTTCTGTCACGTAGCCCCCGTACTGTTTTCGTGTCCGGTGCATACAACAGTGCCGTAACCTGTTCTTCGGACAAACTGTCCGGTAGAGGTCGCCCTATTCGTGGTGCATCTATATCTCTGGTCGGGTCATCAGCGCGATGGCCGCCGCTGATCCTCTGACGATAATAGCGATGCAGGGTAGACAACAGACGCCCCACACTGCGTGGGCTTGCACCATTCTGCACTCTGGTCGCAAGATAAAGCTGAACATGCTCTCTCTCTGCAATATCGATACTCGGTTTTTTATTTTCGTTTAACCAGCGCGCAAAACTATTCAGATCAGTGCGGTAAGCGGATAGTGTATTGTCGCTTAAGCCGTCTTCCAGCCACAGGGAATCAATGAAAGCATCAATAGTGCCATTACCTTCGTTGCTTTTATCAGTCACCTGCAGTGGCTTTCTGCTCATGTGCTAACAGCCATCCTTTTATTGCTAATGGTTCGCCAGAGGTGTGCCCCATAAAGCCACCGCGGCCGGATGCAGATACCACACGATGGCAGGGAATAAAAATTGGTACAGGGTTTCTACGACAGGCATTGCCTACCGCACGCGGTGAGCTGCCTAGTTGCCTGGCAATGTCACCATACGTTCGTGTATTTCCCGGCTTAATGGAAGACAGTATCTGCCAGACCTTTTTCTGGAACTCCGTACCGGCTAGTACGGTTTCTGGCTGTGACACATCGTGTGGATTGCTGAAATATCCATCAAGTATAACTTTAAGTTTTCTTGATAAGTTTTTGTTTTTTTTAGTAATAAAGATCTCATTTGGCAGCTTTTTTCCAAGAAAATTAAGTGCAGATAGTTCCTGTCTGTCAAATCTGATGCCAAGAAACCCGACAGGTGAGTTAATGACTTCATCGTATTCCTGTCCTTCATACATGCCGTTGCCCCGAACTAAATTAAGGTAAAATGTTCGTCGCCTGGCCAGGCTTTGCAAACTCAGCTCACCCTACACAAGCCACGCAATCATATTTAACTGTACACAAAAAAAAGCGGACAGGCTATCTGCCTGTCCGCTTTTGAAATACCTGAAAGAACAACACCGGCAGTTATACGCCCTGTGCTGATTGTTCTATTCTGATTAAATCTTTTCCCTGATTCTTGCTGCCTTACCTGTCAGACCACGCATATAGTAAAGTTTTGCACGGCGTACATCACCGCGACGCACCACTTCTACTGAATCAATTTGTTTGCTGTGGGTCTGAAAGACACGCTCAACACCTTCGCCGTATGAGATCTTACGTACGGTGAAAGATGAATTGATGCCGCGGTTCTTCTTTGCGATGACAAAGCCTTCAAAGGCCTGCAGACGTTCGCGGTCGCCTTCCCTGACTTTCACCTTAACAATAACGGTATCACCCGGACCAAACTCAGGGATGTCGGTTCTTAGCTGTTCGGCTTCAATAGCCTGAATTAAATTACTCATTTTATCTCCTGCTTTCCTGTTCCTGCTTAAATTCACACTTAAATTCATTAAGTAACTTTATCTGTTCGTCATCAAGATCGGCCGAATCAACGAGATCCGGTCGTCTCAACCATGTCTTTCCCAAAGACTGTTTCAGACGCCAGCGTCTGATAGCTTCATGGTTACCGGATAACAACACTTCCGGCACCTTCTGCCCTTTGTATGTCTCAGGCCGCGTATAATGCGGACAATCCAGTAACCCATCGACAAAGGAATCTGCCTCGGCAGAGTCCTCGTTACCCAATACTCCGGGCAACAGTCTGGCAACAGCATCAATCAAAACCATTGCCGGTAATTCACCACCGGTCAGCACGAAATCACCAATCGACACTTCCTGGTCGATGTGTTCCCGTAAAAAACGTTCATCAATGCCTTCATATCGCCCGGACAGCAAAATCATACCCGGCAATAAAGCAAAATCTTGCGCCATCCGGTGATTAAATGTCTGACCCTGCGGGCTCAAATAAATCACTTTCCGGTCATTTCCCTGCCGGCTGCGCTGATCAAGAATTGCAGCCAGTGCTTTTTCCAGTGGGCCGGTCTTCATCACCATGCCCGGACCACCGCCATAAGGCCTGTCATCAACGGTTCGATGGCGATCTTCGGTAAAATCTCGCGGGTTCCAGCAATCTACACTGATAAGCCCATTTTCAACTGCCCTGGATGTAACTCCAAATCCTGTCAGAGCATCGAACATTCCCGGGAAAAGGGTAATTACATCGATGTTCATGGTATTCAAAAATCCGGGTCCCAATCGACAACCATTTTTTTGTCGTTAAGGTTTACATCAATGACGGCATATTCAGTAAAAGGTATAAGATGTTCCTTATCGGGTTTACCACCTTTCACAACCATGACATCGTTGGCGCCGGTTTCAAATAGCCCGGTCACGCGTCCAAGATCATC
>JBLYYR010000105.1:0-32309 GCA_048550195.1 Arenicellales bacterium | reverse complement strand
CAACATATTGGCCATTGCCGGGGTGTCGATAATGGGTGTGGTGTCTGGCGGGCAGCAACTGGTTGTTATGCCTCCTGCGATGGCTGCAGCACACTCACTTTTCAGTGTGGCCTTGTACTCCTGTCCGGGTTCGCGCATCCGCACGCTGAGATCCACCAGACCGGGGCAGACGATTTGATTCGTTGCATCAATGGTTTCATCTGCACTGAATCCCTCCGGCGCATCACCTAATGCAATGATATTGCCATTGGCAATATACAAATCTTCTACGCGATCAATATTGTTTGCAGGATCAATGATCCGCCCACCCTGAATACGTGTATTCATCATCTCAGGCATTACCTTCTCCACCAAGTATCATCGACATCACTGCCATTCTGACAGCTATGCCGTTGGTGACTTGCGGCAGGATGACAGAACGTGGGCCGTCTGCCACCTCCGAGGATATTTCCAGTCCACGGTTGATGGGGCCGGGGTGCATGATAATGGCATCGTCTGCCGCTGCTGCAAGGCTCTCCGTTGTCAGGCCATAGAGATTGAAGTATTCCTGTTCACTGGGGATGTAGGCATTATGCATGCGTTCTTTCTGTAAGCGCAGCATCATGACGACATCGACACCATCAAGACCCTGCTGAAGGTCATTGTAGGCATGCACCCCTAAACGTTCTATCTGCGAAGGCAGCAGACTATTGGGGGCGACAACGCGAATCTCGTGGATGCCAAGGGTGTTCAGGGCATGTATTTGTGAACGCGCAACACGTGAATGCAGGATGTCACCGACAATCGCCACACGCAGTTCATTGAATGGACCCTTGTACTGGCGAATCGTAAACATATCAAGCATTGCCTGTGTCGGATGTGCGTGCTGGCCATCACCGGCATTGATGATATGCACGTGATCCGGTACATGTCGGGCGATCAATTCTGCCACTCCACTTTTTGCATGGCGGATGACAAACAGGTCGGTATGCATAGCCTCAAGTATGTTGATCGTATCCAGCAAGGTCTCGCCTTTGCTGGTGGATGAGGTGACCGGATTCAGGTTGATGACGTCTGCTGACAGACGCTTGGCGGCAATTTCAAAGGTGGTGCGGGTACGGCTGCTGTTCTCAAAAAAAAGATTAACGACAGTATGGCCACGCAGTAAGGGAAGCTTTTTTATTTCCCGCTGGCCAAACTGGGTAAATTTATCTGCGGTAGTGAGAATCTGCTGCAGAGTTTCTTTCTGCAGGCCTTCTATAGACAGGAAGTGGCGCAGTTTGCCGTTGTTAGTGTACTGCAGATGTGGCTTCACGATTGTTTGCCCCCGCCTGCCAGATCACCCACTATCAGTGACAGTTTTTCCGGGCCGGTCAGTTTTATTTGTTGATCTGGCCTCAGGTCCAGCTTCATGCCGAAATAATCAGCCTGAACAGGCAGTTCATGGCCATTTCTTTCAACCAGTACACAAAGGCGGATTGAAGCGGGTCGGCCATAGTCAAAAATTTCGTTCATGGCGGCGCGTACGGTGCGCCCGGTCTGCAATACATCATCGATCAGCAGGATGTGGCGGTCGCTTATGTCCTGTGGGATATCTGAGGCCCTGACTTCGGGGTTTAGACCAATGCGACTGAAGTCATCACGGTAAAAACTGATGTCCAGGCTGCCGCAGGGTTCATTCATGGCCAGTCGCTGGTGAAGAATTTCTGCCAGCCAGGAACCACCGGTATGAATGCCGATGATGACGGGATTAAGAGCAAGCAGTGGAGTAAGATCGGTGACCAGTTTGTCTAGCAGTGCAGAGACTTCGACATCAAGCTTTTTTGTCATTCCCAACCAGTCCATTCAAGAAGGTTTGCAGGATCTCTCTAGCCGCGTAGCTGTCAACCAGACCCCTGGAGCGCTGGCTATTATAGCCTGCCTCGCGTATTTCAGATAGTGCCATGTGTGTGCTTAGTCTTTCATCTATATGATGTACTGGCAGGCTGTAGCGACCGTGAAGCTGGTTGCCGAATCGTCGTGCCCTGGGCGTCACCGGGTTGTCGCTGTTATCCATCTGGATTGGCCAGCCGACGATCAGGGCGTCCGGTTGCCATTCAGTAATCAGCCGTGTGATGTGATGCCAGTCCGGCTGATCGTTTATTACCCGTATGGTATCCAGAGCGGTGGCACTGACTGATACCGTGTTGCCAACGGCTATACCGATTCGTTTGGTGCCGTAGTCGAAGCCCAGGTAGGTGGATGATTTCATGCCTTGCCGGAATAAAAGGACATCTTGCTGAGATCGATGCCAGCCAGACTGGCCGCTGCCTCCCAGCGCTTTTCTACGGCTGTTTCAAAAATTACCTGTTTATCGGCAGCAGCATAGACCCAGGCGTTTTCTGACATCTCGAGTTCTAGTTGAGACGGTGCCCAGCCGGCATAACCCAGTGCCAGCAGGTAGTTAGCTATCTTTTCTCCACCTGCCAGTGCTTCGAGAAAGTCAGCAGACGTAGTCAGGCGCAGCTCATCACCTATCGTTAAGGTGTTATCCCATTCATGGCTGGCATCATGCAGGGCAAACACATGATCCGGTCTGACAGGGCCGCCATGCCAGATTGGGCGCGCAGGATGCTGTAGATTTTCAGTCGGTAGGCCGGCATCACTAAACAGCTCTGCCACAGTCAGTTGCAGTGGCTGGTTGATGACGACCCCCATTGCACCTTCATCATCATGATGACAGATTAAGGTCACACTATGAGCAAAGCTTTCATCCTGCAGGGAGGGCATGGCGATGAGGAAATGGTTGGCAAGTGATTTCAATTGCTGGTCAACCGGGCACCATGCTGGAATTTCCAGGTTCGAGTGATGTGGATGATATCAACATCATCACGAAAGTTTTTGGGGAAGGGCGAATAGGGCGCGGCCAGGCGGACAATACGGATCGCCGCATCGTCTAACGCCTTGTGGCTTGAACTGCGCCGGACATTAATACTGTCCAGCCGTCCATCAGGCAGGATGGCAACATCCAGAATCAGGCTACCGGTCAGGTTTCGACGTTTTGCTTCCTCGGGGTAATTCAGGTTGCCAATACGCTCGACCTTGGCGCGCCAGGCGTCCATATACGATGCATATTTATACTCACGTGTGCGTGCAGTCAGGAATTTTTTGCGTGGTCGTTTTTGATAATTTTGCTGCTGCAGGGATATTTCAGCCAGTAAACGGTCCCGTTCGTTGTCCAGACTCATCTGCCGGGGCAGACCGATTAATGGCTTCTGTTCCGGAGTTTTCTCTTTCTTGTTTTCCTGTGGCTGAGAAATGGTTTTTTGTTTCTTTGTTTCAGCCACCAGTACTTTGTCAGTGTGAGAGTTTATGTCTTCGGAGGCGACACTTGCAGGACGGAGAATAGGGTCCGATTGCTTAGTTGCGGATGTCCCGGGAAGAGGGCTGGTTGCACGTAGTGGCAGGTCGCTGTCACCACCACCCTGCTGGTTGGCATTGGCAAGGAAGTCCGCTTCATCGGGTTCTTCCTTTGTATGCGCCTGTACCAGTGTGATTTCCAGCTGGGGAGGCGCATCAATGGCCTGTTTTTTAGGCAATGAGAAGGTTAGCCCGAGTATTAGCACAATATGTAGCAGTGCAGCACCAATCAGGGTGATGCCAAGATCATTGTTGCTTTCCTGCTCATTAGTGTAGTGGTACATATTATTTAACGACTAAGCGTGACGAGAAACCGTTAGCTACAAGGCAGGTTTCGCAGTATATGGTTGTTCCCTTTACAAGGAACCTGACGCCGCAGATGGCGGTTTCTCGCCGCGCCCGAAGGGCGGCCCATAAATGGTTCAATACGGCGTTGCAGTTATTGGCAAGGGAATGACCATTACCTGCAAACTGCGCCTTGTCTAGAACCATTTGTGGGCCCCTTAATCGATAAATAATATGTACCACTACACTGAACAGTTCGGTGTATCTCATGCTGTGTTTACAAGTCTCTTTTCTATAGAGGATGCAATTATAGCGTTAAACAGACCAAAAAAAACGCCTGCTGCAATAAGTACGGGAGTTAATGCCAGTATTCCCGGGTGTGGTATGAACAACCACCACGCAACCAGCAGCTGGGCCATTACGTGGCTGACACTGGCCAGTATGCTGACGCCTGCTATCCCTACCCATGGGCGCAGAAATAGCCACATTAGCCCGACGGCAAGCAAACTTGCCAACGCGCCACTGAGGCTTAGAATAAAAGTTGGAGACATAAACGTCCCCAGCAATAGACTGCCAGCCGTTACTCGTAGCAGGCTGACCCATGCCGCAAAACGCCAGCCATAGCGGAACAACACCAGCAGGGTAATAATATTCGCCAGACCCGGTTTGATGCCTGGAACCGGACTCGGAAAACCGCTTTCCAGTACATGGATAACGATTGCTAGCGCGGCAAATGTCGCGATCTTTCGGTCTTCCTCGGTAATTTCGATTTGTTTGGTCAAGAAAAAGTTTTCAGTTATCAGTATTAAAAGTTAATCCCATCAAACCGCTCCTGATTCGAAATCAGTGACACGCCTACTTTATTTGGCAGGCAGACAATGTTGTCGCCGTTGTGCTGGTGCCAGCCGCCTAATATGCAAATTTTTCCATTGCAGGGAGAACTGATCATTCGAACCCTGGCGTCACGGATCTCTATCACGCTGTCACCAAGATCGCCCGCAACAGTGATCTGTTGCCGGACTTTTATCGGGTAAACAACGGCAGGCTGGTCGCCAACAGTGATTTCTACAGCAGCAATCACGCCAGAATCGCCTTTAGTCATTGACCACGATAAGGGAACAAGTAGCAGGCAAAGGAACAGGATCAACCAGTCTCCGGCTTTCATCTTTACCATTGTATTGAAGTCACAGGTCATAGGTTAGAGGCTTGCTGATGCTGATCTCCCGGTCTTGATTCTTCGCTTCCAGATTAATTCTTTTTTGCATGCTCGGCGTCATGATTATGCGTCCCTGTTTGTCAATTATCATTACGTCAGACACACCCATGTTGGTTGCAATTTCCTGCCAGTAATCCGGGCCGGCTATAAATAATGCGGTGCTGGCTGCGTCAGCTAATGCCCCATTATTATGCAGAACGGTGACCGAAACTGCCTGATCGGCAGGGTAGCCTGTGCGGGGGTCTATGATGTGATGGTAGCGTTTGCCCTCATGCGTAAAGTGGCGCTCATAATCACCAGAGGTAAACACACATTCATCCTTTTCCAGTTCAATGCTTGCAATGATTCCGTTAGCCGATGGATCGCGTATTCCTATGCGCCAGGGGCGTTGCCCCTGATCTCCAAACCCGCAGAGATCTCCTCCAGCATTGATCAGGGCGTGTTTTATTCCCTGATCACGCAGCTTCTGGATGCCGGTGGAGACAGCATAACCCTTGGCGATTGCTCCAAGGTCCAGTTGCATCTGAGAGTTGTGGCCTCGTAGCCGGTCACCATCAATATCGATATCATTTACGGTTGGCAGGCTGTCCAGCAGATGGGTAATAGTTTCCTGGCTGGGTGGTGTCTGGAGCGGCTCTGAGCCCTGAAAGCCCCAGGCCTGAATCAGTTTGCCTATCGTCGGATTGAATAAACCATCGCTCAGCTGCGAATATTCTTTCGACAATTTTATCAGTGCCAGAACCGCCCTGTCAGCAGAAAACCACTCTTCAGTGGCAAGCAAGTTGCTGGTTTGAGTCAATGCGCCCGGTTGCCAGGCGTGCCAGTCGGTATGCATACGGTCAAAATCTGTAAACAGGCTCGCAGCAGCCTGGTTCGCCAGTGCCTTGTCATCACCACGGATTTTGATCTCAATCAGTGTGCCAAAGGCAAAAGATTGATAGCGATGAATGTTTTGTCTTTCGCAGGCGGCGAGCAGCACTGTCAGGATGAGCAGCACAGCTGGTAGCCATCGGCAACAACTCATGCAGGCAATCGCAGTTCAATAGCATCCATTAAATCACCCGCAATATCGAGTTCGAATTGCCTGTCCAGTTCACGAATACAGGTCGGACTGGTGACGTTGATTTCAGTCAGATAGTCACCGATAACATCCAGGCCAGCGAAAAGTATGCCTTTTTCTTCTAGTATCGGACCAACCTGCTCACATATCCAGTAGTCCCTGTCACTCAATGCGACACCTTTACCGCTGCCGCCGGCAGCCAGGTTTCCACGGGTTTCTCCGGCCAGAGGTATGCGTGCCAGTGCGTAAGGAGCGGGGTTTCCATCGACTATTAATATGCGTTTATCTCCCTCGCTGATTTCAGGAATGAAGCGCTGTGCCATGATGCTGGTCGTTCCGTGCTGTGTCAGTGTTTCGATGATCACTCCTTTGTTGGGATCGTTGATCTGCACCCGGAAAATTGATGTGCCGCCCATGCCGTCCAACGGTTTGAAAATACAGTCTCCATGTTCCTGGATGAACTGGCGCAGCTGCTTTTCGGAGCATGTCACCAGCGTAGGGGGCGCGCACTGCGGGAAGCGGGTGGTAAAAAATTTCTCATTACAGTCACGCAGGCTTTGCGGCTTATTAACGATCAATGTACCCTGCTGCTCAACCAGTTCCAGCATATAGGTGGTATAGATATACTCAAGATCAAATGGTGGATCCTTACGCATTAAAATTGCACTGCACTCAGATAGCTCGTGCGAATTTACTGGCGACAACTCCAGCCAGGGGTCCTGTCCCGGGAGAAGTTTTACAACCCGGCTTTCCGCGTAGACTATGCCATTGCGGGTAAAAAGATCTACCTGTTGCATATAACGCACCTGCCAGCCCCGTTTCTGTGCCGCCAGTATCATCGCCCAGGTGCTGTCCTTGGAAATGTTAATCTGTTCAATCGGATCCATAATGACGCCGATGACTATGGGCTTGTTCATGCTGCTACCAACGTTTTCAGCGTATTCATTTCACGTGCTGCGGCCAGTAAGGCCAGTCGACTGATTACGCCATAAGTATAAAACCGGTTTGGGTCTGCATCCGGGTCGGCAGATTTATCCGGCAGAGTACAGGTGTCGGCAAAGGCCAGTGGTTCAAAGTGCATGCCGGGGGCGTTAAGGTTTTCGTTTATACCTCTGTTGGTATGTACACGGTAAAAGCCGCCAACGACTGAATGGTCAATCATATATACTACCGGCTCGGCAATAGCATTATTGTCTCCCCAGGTTTCAAAGGTAAAAACACCTTCCTGTACCAGTACATCACTGACTGCACTGCCGCCTTTTCCTCTCGCCATCTTGTTTCTTTGTTTCCTGTTAAGCCCCTGAATTTCAGATGGGTCACGTATGGTCATGATATTCATGCCATAGGTGCCGGCATCGGCCTTGGCAATAACGAAGGGTTCTTCTTTGATGCCGTATTCCTTATACTTTAATTTAATTATCTCAAGCACATCGGTCACATTTTCTGCCAGACATTCTTCACCATCACGCTTCTGAAAGTCGATTTTTCCGCAGCGTCTGAAATAGGGGTCGATCAGCCAGGGGTCGATATCGATGATGTCGGAGAACTCTTTTGCTACTCGTTGATAATGGGCGAAATGGTCTGATTTTAATCGGCTGGACCAACCCATGGCAGGTTGTGGAATGATGGTCTGGTCAGGATCGATGTTTTCCAGAATAGCAGGAATTCCATCTGACAGGTCGTTGTTCAGCAATATGATGCAGGGGTCGAAATCCTCGATGTGCAACCTGCTGCCGGACCGTTCCAGAGGGTGCTGAATCATGCTTTGGCCCGATGGCAGGATTAGTTCGCGGGTCTGCTCCTCTTCATCAATATGGCCTATGCGCACCTGGAGCCCTGCTTTTTCGATTATTCCTTGCAGGGTAGAGAGGCTTTCCAGGTAGAACTGATTCCGTGTATGAGATTCCGGCACGATAATCAGCCTTCTCGCTTTCGGACAGAGGTGTTCAATAGCAGCCTGAACCGCCTGCACACACAAGGGCAGGAATGCCGGATTAAGGTTGTTAAAGCCGGCCGGGAACAGATTGGTATCGACCGGAGCAACCTTGAAGCCGGCATTTCGTAAATCAACGGAACTGTAAAAGGGCGCGCGGTATGACAGCCATTGACTGCGAAACCAGTGTTCGATTTCGGTCTGGTTTGCCAGGATATGAGTTTCCAGGTCTTGCAGTGGTCCGGCTAATGCAGTGGTCAGATGTGGGACAGAAGTCATGGTCTTTAGGTTCACTTAATATTCGTTAAAGGAGCAAGGGAGATATTATTTTCAGGTATTGCCTGTATTTTTAGTAAAGCTGGTCTACACTATTCAAGTATATGAAATGGCATGATAGCAAAGCATCATGGAAATTCTAATTGCGAATGTAATATTAAACCTGTTAACAAAATAGTTTATAGTTTCTACTGGTTTTTTGTTAGTTAATATGGTCTTCTATAGCAATATAGTGATCTTTGTGCTATCTATATAAAATAATAACTTAGCAAATGGAATGAATAATATACATTAAGGATGGGATGATGAAGGATACTCCCCTGAAAATACAACTGCGTGAAATCACATGACTGTAAAAATAATGGTGATTGATGACAGTAGCACTATCCGCAAAACTGCGGAAACGCTACTGAAGAGAGCAGGATTTGAAGTCATAACGGCAGCTGACGGTTTTGAAGCTATGTCGGTGGTTGCGGATCAGCATCCGGATATCATTTTTATTGATATTATGATGCCGCGACTGGATGGATATCAGACCTGCGCATTAATTAAGAACAACAGGCAATTTGGGTCTACTCCAATTGTAATGTTGTCAAGTAAGGATGGTCTGTTTGACCGCGCCAGAGGAAAGCTGGCAGGTTCTGAAGAGCATATACATAAACCTTTTACTCAGGATGATCTGGTGAATGCAATTAATAAATATGTGGCGACTGATGAGGTCGCCAATGCATGAAACCTGTGGATCGATGAACAAAAAATAAAGAGAGGTGTAGTTTAATGAGGTTTCAGAAAATACTTGTTGTCGATGATTCACCGACAGAGCTTCATATGGTAATTGATATACTAAATCGGCATAAAATACCGAAAATAGTTACCGCAACAACAGGCCTTGAAGCTATTGCCAAGGCGCAGTCAGAAAAGCCAGATTTGATTCTGATGGATGTAGTGATGCCTGAAATGAATGGTTTTCAGGCAACGCGAAAAATTAAAAAGAATCCGGAAACCGCCGGAATTCCGGTCATCATCATTTCCAGCAAGGACCAGGAAACGGACAAAGTCTGGGGTAAACGTCAGGGCGCTGATGAATATCTGACCAAGCCGGTTAAAGAAGCGGAGTTGATCAAGGTAATGGGGTCTCTGTAGTCGCCAATGTCCCGTAAGCAATTACAGCCACTTGAAATGCTCCATCAAATGGAGCAGGACGTCCTGGCGACAGGTGCGTCGCTACCGGAAGATATAGCCGTTGCCGAGCAATGGGTAGGTCTGTCGTACAGGGTAGGGAAGCTGCAGTTCGTTTCATCAATGGATCAGATTTCCGAAGTGGTGCCGTCGGGGCCCTTTGCAGTAGTTCCCAGGTCACAGTCCTGGCTGCGTGGCATTGCAAATGTCAGAGGCCAGTTGCTGACGGTTGTTGATTTACAGGATTTTCTGGGTATGGATCCGGTAACTGTTGATCAGTACTCGCGTCTGATTGTTATAAATAATGAGCGACTGTCATGTTGTTTGCTGGTTAGTCGTTTGCAGGGGTTACGACATTTTGACCCAATTGGTGATAGTTGCGACACCGGCGAACTGGATGATCAGTTAGCTGGCTTTGTTACCGGTGCTTTGGGTAAGGGAGAGAAGAAGTGGTTGGTGTTTGATACCGACCGTCTGGTAGATGAAAGAGGTTTTCTAAGCGCTGCGGCGTAAATAGAAAAATACATACAGGATATGTTTACACAAATAATTAGCTATTGTTGAGGGTGGTATAATGGCAGAAGAAAGTAAGTTTCCAATTGATGACCTGGATGATGTAGGTGTAGTTGATATCGTACCCGAGGCGGCGTCCTCATCCGGTAAGGCTCGCACGGCACCTTCTGTACTAGGCAAGCTGGCAAATAACCTGCCATTACTGGGCATCGGCATGGTGCTCTCGGTAATTGGCCTGGTTGCCGTTCTTATGTGGCAGACGAAGACAACTACACTGCAGTCTGGTTATGTTGAAGAATCCAGTTTGTTGCTGATGCTCTCGCAGCGTGTAGCAAAAGATGCGCGTGAAGCTGTATTGGGTAATGAACCGGCATTTGCCACCTTACAGGATTCAAGAAACAGAATTAACGGAATTTTGCAAACCCTGGTTGAAGGTGATGACAGACTGCCGGCTTCACCTGATGCAGTCAACGACACCTTGCAGCCGGTAAAAGAGTTGTGGAGTTCGCTCGATGCGGATGTGGCAGCTATTCTTACCAATAAGCCGGCACTGTTATCTATTCGTGAAAACGTAGCCGCAATCAACCAGCTGTCTCCCCTTTTGCTGGCGACGTCGGATGAAGTGGTTGAGGCGCTGATTGCTGAAGAAGCCCCGCAGAATCTTATATCCAGAGCCGGTACCCAGCGTACCTGGAGCCAGCGAATTACCAAGGATGTAAACGTGTTTGCTCTTGGTGGCATGGATGCGGCTGTTGCGGCGACCCAGTTTGGTAAGGATGCCAAATTGTATAAACGTATTAATCGTGGGCTGCGTAGAAACGCCAGTCCTGAGGTTATCGAAAAAATTGACGCATCGGATGAGGTGTTTAATCAGCTGAATGAGTATATTCAGGCTGCACAGCAGGTGGTGACCGAGTTCTTTGTATCGCAGCGATCAGCTCAGCGTATTACAGAAAATTCAGAGAAGTTCCTGAATGAGGCTGAGGCCCTGGTAGCGAGTTACCAGAATCTCTACGCTAACATTAAATATCTCAATATCCTGCCTTTCGTACTGGGCGGCTTGGCACTGTTCTTCTTCCTGATGTTCATTCGCTCACTGGTGGCGAGTTCTCGGCAACGTGAGTTTGAAAGTAATGAGCAAAATAGAGAGGCGCAGGCTGCTATTCTGAAGCTACTTGATGAAATGGGCGATCTCGCTGATGGTGACCTTACTATCGAAGCGGAAGTAACTGACCAGGTGACAGGTGCTATTGCTGACTCCATGAACTACGCGGTACTGGAAATGCGTACATTGGTAATGCAGATCAACGATGCATCGGCCCAGGTGACAACGGAGTCAGAAGGTACGCGCGAAAAAACAACTGCACTTCAGGCTCAAACAGACCAGCAATCCGAAGAAATTGGTACGGCGACAGAATCTATCGTAAAAATGGCGCAGTCCATGGGCCAGTTATCAGAAAGTGCTGATGGATCAGCCGAAGTTGCAAACGGTTCTGTAGACCTTGCCAAGCAGGGCTCTGAAGCGGTGTCATCAACCATTCAGGGAATGAACAATATGCGTGACAAGATGCAGGAAACCGGTAAACGGATCAAGCGTCTGGGTGAAAGTTCACAACAGATTGGTGAAATCGTGGGATTGATTGACGATATCGCAGAACAGACAAATATTCTTTCACTGAACGCATCAATTCAGGCGGCGATGGCCGGTGAGGCAGGGCGTGGATTCGCGGTGGTTGCTGATGAAGTACAGCGACTGGCTGAACGCTCTGCAGAAGCAACAAAGCAGATTGCTGATCTGGTCAATAATATTCAGGCAGATACCAACGAAGCGGTGACCTCGATGGAAGATGCCACGCGTGAAGTGGTTGAAAACACGCGACTGGCTGATGAAGCCGGTCGAGCCCTGGGTGAGATTGAGAAAGTGTCTGAAGAGCTGTCCACACTTATTTCTGCCATGGCGAGTACTGCGCGGCAGCAGTCTGAAGAAGCTACAGGTGTATCTGGCACGATGGTTCATATTAGAGAGCTAACAACTCAGGCATCTAGAACAACGACTGAGACGGCTGCGTCAGTAGGCAGATTATCTGTGCTTGCCGGACAGCTTAAATCTTCGGTTGCGGGCTTCAGATTGCCGGCAGAAGATTAATATCCACACGAGTAGCATTTACTTGTTCCCTTTTTCAGGCCTGGTGAAGACATGAGTCGAGTAGACCCCAGCACATTCAGTTGGGTAAAAGATGAGATAGATGAGTCAATTAAACAGGCTCGCTTATCATTGGAGGCATTTTCTGCTTCCACTGATGATACTAGCCAGATGCGTATGGCAGTTGCCTTTTTGCATCAGGTTTCAGGCACTTTACAAATCGTCGAACTTGACGGTGCTGCGAGGCTGGTTAACGAACTGGAACTGGTTTGTGAGGGGTTAATTGATGAAAGTATTCCTGCCACCGAAGAAAACCTGGATGTACTAAGCAGAGGTATATTAAGTCTTAGTACTTATATTTCGCAGCTGCATGCCGGTTATCCTGATTCAATCGTTGCACTGACAGGACTGGTTAACGAACTTAGGTCGTTGCGTGATGCAGATCTCGTCACCGAATTTGAACTGTTTAACCCGGGGTTGGATGTATTTCCAGAGGTAACCGGTGTCAGACCAGCACGATTAAGCGACGAAAACTTTATTTCTGAGGCCATTCAGGCGCGTAAACAATTACTGGCAACAATGGTAAGCTGGTTTACGCAAAAAGATGAGAAGCAGGCTCTAAATACAATTCTTCTGCTATTTACACATCTGAAAAATATTTCCCGCTTCGATGTCACCTCACAATTATGGTGGATAGCTACCGCGCTGACCGAAGCATTGCATGATGAAGGCATAGACAGTTCAGATAAAGAAATCAGGCGTTTTTTTGCTACTCTGGAGCAGGAGCTGAAGCGGGTAGTCGTCGATGGTGAGTCTGCACTGGTTAAAACGCCACTTGAAGCGCTATTACGGAGGATGCTGTTCCTGATTGGCAAAGCTTCAAGCCGTGGTCCCCTGGTGTCTGAAGTTGTACTTGCTTTTGAACTTGATGAACAGGTCAGCGGTAAACCGACTAAAGATACCGGTGCTATATTTGAAGCAACAAGCCCCGACGTACTGCAGCCTGTTATGAAAGCGCTGGCAGAGGAACTCTCTGTCGCGAAAGACCATCTTAACGACTATTTCGATAGCGAAATAACGGATAAATCAGTCGAGCACCTGCTCTCAAGTCTGGATAAGATCCGCGGTGCAGTAGAGGTGATAAATAAGAAAAAGCTTCGCCTCCTGGTAGAAGAAATTTCTCATACAGCGCTTGCCTATGATTCAGGTTCTATTGTTATAAACAATAATATTGCATTACAGCTTGCCGAAGGTTTATTGACACTGGAGAATGCCTGTAGCGAGCTTGATGATCCCTCTTCTGACTGGGAAGAAAAAGTAGATCGGGCCGTTTCTGATTTATACTGGATAAGAACCGGTGAGCATGCTGCAACAGCATCTTCCGAAGACTTCGGTATAGATATTGACGAGGAAGGGACATT
Source organism: Arenicellales bacterium (assembly GCA_048550195.1). Lineage (GTDB taxonomy): Bacteria > Pseudomonadota > Gammaproteobacteria > BMS3Bbin11 > BMS3Bbin11 > BMS3Bbin11. The sequence continues at coordinate 18,905 of JBLYYR010000105.1, read as the reverse complement.
AACTGATGTCGAATTCTCCCAGCTGGTAAAAGTCGTTGCGACAGAAATCAGCACCAATTTGAAGGATGTTGTCGAAAAGTTTGAGAAATATTCATTAAATATGCACCTTAATGAAATCCTCAAACCTATCCCGGACAAATTACAACAGATAGAAGGTGCACTTCAGATACTTGAACGTCAACGAGCTATAGATCTGGTCTCATTGATCAATGAGCAGATCACCGGTATGGCCGACAAGCGAGTTAAACCGTCAACCGAACATGTAGAAACAACCGCTCTTGCAATTAGCGCGATAGAGTCCTATGCAGAATCACTGCAGCATGATCAACCAACCAGTGAACTTATCATAGAACGTGCAATGGAAGAGTTGCTGCGTACAGCACCTTCTGATATTTCAGACCGAGAGACTGCCGTTGCGCAAGTTAAACATATTCGAGATGAAGCCGATGAGTGGCTGCGGAATCCGGAGGATGAACTACATCTGGCCACCTTACGCAAAGATATGGCGGCTATTAGTGCCCTAGCAAAGGGTAATAAAGATCAAAAACTGGCGAAGATAGCTGACGAAGTTTCAAGCCTTGTCACTATGTTATCGACAGATCCCGATTTCCTTACTGATGACATAATGACGACTTTCCATCAGTCATTATCAATACTGGAAAAGCTTACAGGCAGATTGCCTGATGAAGTCTCCCTGGTTGAGGATGTGCAGGGTGATGAACCTCATCTTGACGAGATTTCCCCTAAAGAAGTAGATCTAGGTATTGAACTGGAAGAAATAGATGCTTCGGAGTTCACATCAGAGCAGGAAGCTTATGCTGGAAACGCCGATGAAGTTACCAAGGAAGTCCAGGCTGAAGAGGAAGTCCAGGCTGAAGAGGAAGTCCAGGCTGAAGAGGAAATACCAAGAGAAGCGGCCGTCTTTGATGATGAGATACTTGAGATTTTTCTTGAAGAGGCCAGAGAAATCTCTGTCACCAGTAAAGACTATTTACAAAAATGGCAGGCAAATGTTGCTGATGGTAGCGCACTGGCAGACCTGCGACGCAGCTTCCATACCTTAAAAGGTAGTGGGCGTATGTCCGGTGCAGTCGAGTTTGGTGAATTTGGCTGGTTGATGGAAGAATTGCTCAACGATGTGATTGCTGAAAAGGTGGAAGTAAATGATCAGATGCTGGCTTTGCTTGACGAGTCACTCAACGCCTTGCCATCGATGCTTGACGATCTTGAAAGGCACGACGAATCAAACATAGATGTTTCTTATTGGCAGGCAAAGGTAAAAGAGATTAACCGTGACGATGAATTGTCGGCAGAAGTAGAAATTGTCGATGTCGTTGCAGATGAAGAATTGAAAGATGTTATTTCTGTGAGCGAAGAATCTGCCGAGGCGCCGGTAGATGGTAATGAATTAATCGAGGCTAAGCTTGAAGGCGAGGAAGCAGCTGAAGTTGTAGAAGATTTTGAGGCTGAAGAGTTTGAAGAAGTAACTGATGAAGAAATATCCGATGCAGAAGATATTGCTGATAGTGAGATTGATGCGGATACCGAAGAATCTGAAGCCATACTCGGCTTACCGGACCCTCTCCAGTCTGCTACCGTTCGTGATATCTATACAACAGAAATAAGAAAACACCTGGATGATCTTTTAATTGAAATTGACAGCAGTAGTGAGATAGAGGAACCAGAGGTTTCTGATTCAACACATCGTTTAGTACACACTCTTCGTGGAAGTGCTCGCTCAGTTGGCCTGGATCAGGTGGCGGATACCTATGAGTCTGTGGAAAGCCTGCTAGATGGCTTAAGCTCAAGAAGTCTTTATCTACAGAAAGAAGATATCGATATACTCAAGACTGGTTATGACTTAGGCATTCAGTTACTTGAATCAGTGCAGCAGCCTTCAGCACTGGAAGACCATTTGTTGGCAGGCATGTCCGAACTGTCAAAAAATTGCAACAGAAGACTGGAAAACCTGCCTAACCCCCAGCTGCATGATGGCACTATCGAAATGCCCAGCTACTTGAATGTAGATGATATGGTTGAACAGGCAGGAGCGATTGTAGAAGAGCCTGCGCGGGAAGAAGTCGTTACCGAAGAGCTTGCGCGGGAAGAAATCGCTGAAGAAGATACCGAAGAGCCTGCGCTGGAAGAAATTGTAGAAGATGTTACCGAAGAGCCTGCACGAGAAGAAATCGCTGAAGAAGTCGTTACCGAAGAGCCTGCACGGGAAGAAATCGCTGAAGAAGTCGTTACCGAAGAGCTTGCGCGGGAAGAAATCGCAGAAGAAGATACCGAAGAGCCTGCACGGGAGGAAATCGCTGAAGAAGTTGCCGAAGAGCCTGCACGGGAAGAAATCGCTGAAGACGTTACCAAAGCCGAAGATGAGCCTCTCGATGAACTGGTAGAAATCTTCCAGGAAGAGGCCGTTGATTTGCTATCACGATTCCATGAATCTTTGGAGCTCTGGCGCAATGACTTATCTAATGAAGAAGCCAGTTCTGACCTGAAGCGAACCTTTCACACCATCAAGGGCAGCGCAAGAATGACAGGAATTACCAGTATTGGTGATCTTGCACATAATACTGAGTCCATGCTTGATGAGTCGGAACGAGCCGATAACGAAATTGATGATTCCCTGTTTGACCTGATTGAGGAGGTTCATGACACGCTGCAGGCGATGGTAGAAAATCCCGGCGGCAAAGAGTTTGATGAACAGTCAGATGAACTTAATCATCGAATACTGAATCATTTTTCTGTGGCAGAGGATCAGCCAGTAGTGGATGAAGTTTCCACAGAACAGGCGGTAGAAGCAAGTGGAGAAGAATCCTCTGCGGAAACAGATGAAGCTCAGGTTGTTGAAAAGTCTGTCGATGATGTACAGGCTGACGCGGCTGAGCAGGAACCACAATTAGCAGAGATGAGCAGTGACACAGAAGAGGCCCGGCCTGCTCCTGCCATAGTTAAGAAGCGTGCTGTGCCCCGTGCAAAAGTTAAGAAATCCTCTAAGGTGAAACAGGTACAGGTCAGAGTTGACTCAGAATTACTGGGAACCCTGGCAAACTATGCTGGTGAAGTCAGTATTGCGAGGTCACGTATCCAGCAACAGGTTTCAGATTTTAAGGAAAACCTGGGCGAGCTACATAAAAATATTGATAGATTCAACACACAAATTCGTGAGTTGGAAATTCAGGCGGATACACAGATACTTTCTGGTACCGGGGCGGTGCTTAATGAAGATGACGAAGACTTTGATCCACTTGAGTTCGATCGGTATACACAATTACAGTTTCTTTCACGTAACCTGTCAGAGAGTTTGCATGATTTGATGATGATTCAGACCGGCATGGATAACTTTGCCGGAGATGTAGAATTATTATTACATGAACAATCCCGCCTGAATACTGACCTGCAGGAAGGACTTACACAAACCAGGATGGTTGCATTTTCGACCTTGATGCCAAGGCTAAGACAGTTGACAAGAAAAACATCGCGTGAATTGAAAAAGCCGGTCGATATAGAAATTACAGGCGGTGAAGTGGAGCTGGACAGAAATGTTATAGACCAGGTGGTGCCTCCACTTGAGCATCTGATTCGAAACTCAATTGCGCATGGTATCGAGGATGCCAAAAAGAGAAAGAAGCTGAAGAAGAAGGAAAAAGGCCTGCTTAAGCTTGATATCAGCCGTGAAGGCAAGGATATAATTATCGAATTCTCTGATGATGGTCAAGGTCTGGATCTTGGTAAAATTCGCAGCAAGGCAGAAGATAGAGGCTTGCTGGATAAGGGCATGAATCCTTCGGATGATCATCTGGCTAACCTTATTTTTGTACCAGGCTTTTCAACCGCTGACAGCGTCACTCAGGTTTCCGGGCGAGGCGTTGGAATGGATGTTGTACAGAGCGAACTCAAGCAGGTAGGCGGCTCAGTCTCTCTGACGACAGAAAAGAATGCAGGGACACGCTTCTTTATTCGCCTGCCACTTTCTATGACAGTCACGCAGGCATTGATAATTTCCACAGGGAGTCATCGTTTTGCAGTGCCTTTGATGGCAATACTATCGATCACCATGGTGCATAGAAGCCGTATTGTCTCAGACGATAGTGGTGAGCAAAGCGTCACGTTAGGTGAAAAAACCTACCCGTATCTATCTCTTGCTGAACGCCTGGGTATGCTTGCACAACTGGAAGATGAAAGCAAAACGCCAGCTCTGATCATGAATTCTGCAGCAGGGCCCATTGTTGTTGGGGTAGACGAGTTGATACATTCCGTTGAAATCGTGGTTAAGCCGGTAGGCGTTCAAGTTGCGTCACTAGATGGCATAGAAGGCGCTACAGTGTTAAGTGATGGCCAGGTAGCGCTGATTGTTGATCTGGTTGATCTGTGGAATACCCGGCACGTTGAAAGAGACGAGATTGACCAGGCTAGCATTGTGGCCAAGCTGGAAGAGGAAGTCAGTCCAGCCACGGTTATGGTTGTTGATGATTCGTTGACGGTCAGACGTGTTACTGAAAGAAACCTGACTAAATATGGCATCACTACACTTCTTGCAACAGATGGTGTTGATGCAATGGAGAAGCTTTCTGATGAGGTGCCTGACGTAATGCTGGTTGATATTGAAATGCCTCGCATGGATGGATTTGAACTGACTGAGCGCGTTAGAGATGATCCTGTCTACAAAGATATCCCAATAATAATCATTACATCCCGTTCCGGCCCCAAGCACCGTGACAGAGCAATGGAACTTGGTGCAACACTCTATCTAACGAAGCCGTATCAGGAGCTGGAATTAATGAATGCAATCAATTCTGTACTGCCGCTTGAAAGCTCTCGTAAGATCAGTGCAATGATGGAGAGCTGAGGATGTGGTTCAGTAAGGGAGCAATTAAAAATGGTAGATGAAACGATTCAGCCGGTACGCTGCCTGATAGTGCCGTCAGACCCCGGTTTTCTGGTTATACCCAGTGCCGCAGTCGCAGAAATTGTCCCGCTGGCGCTAAAGGAAGGCGCTGCTGAAGGGAATTTGCTCGGGTTTATGGCCTGGCGTGGCATACAGGTTCCGGTTTACTCTATGGAAGGGCTTGCTGGGCTGAGCGTCCCTGCATTTGGCAAGCGTAGTAAGGCATTCATTTTTTATCCATGGAAAGGTATGGATAAAAATACGTTTTTTGCTATAGCTACACTGCATGATCCGCGTCCCAGATTATTATCAAGCGATGATATCCAGGCGAGCGACGATGACCAGTCTGACAACGCCTTCATACGGGCCAGCTTCCGCTATGATGGAGAACCCGCTTTGATTCCTGACCTGCAGGCAATTTCGCAGCAGCAATAATAGCAGGAAAATCATTGTCTCTCGCAGAGTTCGCGGGGGGTGCTTAGAAGCTCTGATGCGTCGTTATTGCGTGGAACGTAGTGACGAAGAAATCTCTATGTGATTGATTGTATGATATGCGCCTGCTGCGTATAGGTCACAATGACAGAATTCTGAGAATTAATCAGAGCAGAACTCCCCAGAATATTCAAATAATTTTTCTTCTGATTTCCCTGCTGTATGGAGAGATCATAAGGCAGGGAACACACACTAGCTTAATGACATCCTGGCATCAGTCCCGCCCGGTCAACTGTATTAAATCTGAAGCCACGACTATCTTTCAGTATCAGGGCTCTCAAAGCTTGCGTAGTGGGTTGCCAAACAATAATGATAGTTTTGCGGCACCCATACCTGGAGGGCCGGGCGTGGCAATTATTTTACCCACCAGCTTGTCTGTATCGAATACCATTGTGGGGTCAGGAGCAATCATAGAATAGCTCACGGTCCCCTGTACTTTTGCCAGCATCTCAAAGTTCAGTTCTCAGGTCCGGTAACCAGTAAAGTGTGCTGCACCCAGAATAAGATCATAGCCATGGCCATCTCGAGTTTCATTCCAGTAGGTAATAAAGTTAGATTAGGATTTTATTTTTATCCTTTTTCTTGTGATGGGGAAAAGGTAGCTGGCCAGGGGTTGAAAGGTTTACTGCGTCTTTTCTATACCACATATGGGCTGGATAACCATTTTCAAAGAACCATCGGCCTTTAAAGACGATTGCGTTAAATGAAAAGCCGTCAGGACCAGTAGCTTCCCAAATCTGTGACGTAAGAACTTTAGAATTGTAGTATGCATGCCTGAAAGCCTCTCCTGGCTCGATGACTGGATGCACCTCCCATTCATGTATGACTGAGTTTGTAGCCTGATATGAATTTGGGAAAATAGTCTGTTTAATGCACTTGCATTAAACATGGCAGATTTGATCAGAGAAGTATTAGTCTACCCCGATAAAAGTATTTGTCCATCTGTTGAGTGTGAGCGCGTTAAGCTGTATTTAATAAAAAAACCCACCTGGTAAAACCAGGTGGGGTTTAACGTCAGATCTATAAAGACCCGTACGGTTCCAGCTACCCTCTTTTTTAATGCTGCTTTTTTACCCCGAAATTCATTTTAAATTGCTATTCAGTCTCGTTAAATATTATTGATCGTCCTGCAGTAATACATCGAAACCAAAGTATTCCTGATTATTGGTTTTTTCAAAAGGGTTCAGCTTGGTTGCACTGAGCATCTTTTTCCCTTCATCTGTTTTGTCTGCCTCAATCAGGCCTTTTGCAAGTGTTTCTCTGAGTTCGCTGGAGACAACAGGCGATACAGATATCCCCATACTTGGAACAGGTTCCGTAGTTAGTACAACGGCTATCCCACCGTCCCCTGACATTCGTGCACTAACCAATGGTGTAGGCAGCATTGCAGCATCGACTTCGCCTGACATCAGCAACTCCATGATATGGCTAGAATCATTGGCCTCAATGATAGTAGGCTGGCGTAAAGGGTTGTTAAATATTTCGTTGATACGTGATGCCGCTATACTTGGAGGGCCAAGTGTTGCAATTTTCTTACCGATAAGCTCTTCCGGTTCGAAGACTAAAGCATCTTCAGAGACTATAAGTGAAATACTGACAGATCCCGGTTGCTTGGCCAGAACGGTGAAGTCAATATTTTTGTTGCGATAGTCAAGAAAGTGCGCGGCATCGAAAGCAATGTCATAACTATTGGTTTTCTTTGTCTCGGTCCAGTAAGAAATAAAATTCGGATAGGTGATGATTTCTACCTCTTGACCGGTAAGTGATTGCATGTAGTCAGCCAGGGGTTGAAATATTTCACGTGTTTTTTCTTCCGACTGGATGGGTTGTATGACTAGCCTTAATGCTGTCTGCGAGTTTGCTGTGGCAGGTAGCATGGTGAGCAGTAAAGCAATAGCACTCAGAAAATAGCCGCTGCGTGATAATCCTTTTAATAGATAGTTTTTTGTGAAGAGCTGCATTTTTTTTACCTCATCCAAAATAGAAATATTTTATCCAGTCCATGGTTAGTGTTATGCGCCACCACCACTCATCAATAAATGTAGACCATATATCTGGAATAACAAGCATTTTATCGGAATTCGATTTTGCAGCTACAGATATTGTAGCTTTTCTACAACATCGAGGGTGTTTTGAGCTACCGGTAGTACTTTTGGTGCTTAAAGGTTTAGTGAATGTCTTGTATTTACAACAAAGAACAGTTTTCTAGTGAAATAAAACAATAAATACTTAACGGTGCTTATAAAGTTGTCGTCTTTCCAAAATTCACCAATGAGAATCGCGCAGACAGAAGAAGAAATGTTTTCACTATTGCTGAATTCATCGAAGTAGGGGAAAATAGAGCGTTTATGTGCCGAAAAAATATTCGCTAGCGACAATAGACATTACAGGATGCGAGTGAGCAGTACTGCATTCTAGCGAGGCGTAACCAGCAAGTTTCAACATTTACCAAGAGGAAGTCCCATGTCAGCAACTACCGATCGACGCACACTGGCTAATGGCATTCGTGCCCTGGCTATGGATGCCGTGCAGAAAGCAAACTCTGGCCACCCGGGTGCCCCAATGGGCATGGCAGATATCGCCGAGGTTCTTTTTAATGATTATATGAATCACAACCCCGTCAATCCTGGCTGGGTTGATCGTGACCGCTTTATTATGTCAAACGGACATGGCTCCATGCTGCCCTATTCTGTGCTGCATCTGACCGGTTATGACCTGAGTATTGATGACCTGAAGGCATTCCGTCAGCTACATTCCAAAACACCGGGTCACCCCGAGTACGGTTATGCTCCTGGTATAGAAACGACTACCGGTCCACTTGGCCAGGGGATCAGTAATGGTGTCGGTATGGCAATAGCCGAGAAGGCTTTGGCTGCCCATTTCAATCGTGATGGTCATGAGGTGGTAGACCATAATACATACGTTTTTCTTGGCGACGGCTGCCTGATGGAAGGTGTTTCACACGAAGCATGCTCACTTGCCGGAACTCTCGGTCTGGGTAAACTGATTGCCTTTTATGATGATAACAATATCTCTATTGATGGTGAGGTAGAAGGCTGGTTTACAGACAATACACCGCAGCGTTTTGATGCCTATGGCTGGCATGTTGTTAAAGATGTCGACGGTCATGATGGTAATGCTATCAGGGCAGCTATTGAAGGAGCGCGAGCTGTGACGGATAAACCATCATTGATCTGCTGCAAGACCACGATTGGTTTTGGCTCACCTAACAAGGGTGGCAAAGAAGACTGTCACGGAGCGCCACTGGGTGATGAAGAGATCGCATTGACCCGTGAAGCACTGGGTTGGGAGCATGGTCCTTTCGAAATACCTGATGATGTCTACGCAGGCTGGGATGCGAAAGACAAGGGCGCGGCTGCCGAGTCTGCATGGAATGACAGCTTTGCTGCCTATAAAACAGCTCATCCCGAGCTTGCGGCTGAATTCGAGCGCCGTACATCAGGTAAAATGGTTGACGGCTGGAATGAAAAGGCCGATGCCTTTATTGCCGAAGTCAATGCTAAAGCTGAAACTATTGCTTCTCGCAAGGCTTCACAGAACACAATTGACGGTTTCTTTGCCTTCACCCCTGAATTTATGGGCGGCTCTGCTGATCTGGCAGGATCCAACCTGACTTTCGTCGGTGATTCAGTTTCCATGCGTCATGATATAGCAGATGCCAACTACATCAACTACGGTGTACGTGAATTTGGCATGACAGCCATTATGAACGGAATTGCTCTGCACGGTGGATTTGTTCCCTATGGTGCGACCTTCCTGATGTTTTCTGAATACGCACGAAATGCATTGCGCATGGCTGCACTGATGAAAGTACAGAATATTCAGGTATATACCCATGACTCAATTGGCCTGGGAGAAGATGGTCCAACTCATCAACCGGTCGAACAGGTTGCAACACTGCGTATGATGCCGAACATGACAGTCTGGCGTCCATGTGATGCGGTAGAGTCCGCAGTATCCTGGAAGGCGGCAATACAGAATACAACAGGCCCGACTTCACTGATTTTTTCACGCCAGAACCTGGATCATCAGAGCCGTACAGCTGAGCAGATTAGCAACATTGAAAAAGGCGGATATGTGCTGCGTGACTGTGACGGAACTCCCGATGCAATCATCATTGCTACCGGTTCTGAAGTCGGCCTGGCTATGGCTGCAGCTGAAGCACTTTCCGGCAAGAATATACGTGTTGTTTCTATGCCATGTACCAGCGTCTTTGACGCACAGGATGATGCCTATCGCGAGTCAGTCCTCCTATCATCTGTCAGGGCGCGAGTTGCTGTAGAAGCAGGTGTCACTGATTTCTGGCAGAAATATGTTGGTTTTGACGGCAAGGTGGTCGGTATTAACAGGTTTGGCGAGTCTGCGCCGGCCGGCGACTTGTTTAAGGAGTTCGGCTTTACCGTCGACAATGTTGTTAGCACTGTAGAGTCAGTACTTTAACTGCACGAGTCGGGTAGCCAGCGCTGTTCGACAGTCGTATCAGTTTACGGATTTAATTTTTCTTATCAGGAGTTTTTTAGATGACTATAAAAGTTGGTATTAACGGTTTTGGCCGCATTGGCCGCATGGCGTTTCGCGCAATTGCAAAAGATTTTAATGATATAGAAGTTGTCGGCATCAATGATTTGCTTGATGCAGATTACCTTGCCTATATGCTTAAATATGATTCAGTCCATGGGCGCTTTGATGGCGATATAGCTGTTGAAGGCAACAACCTCGTTGTAAACGGTAAAACTATCCGCCTGACCGCTGAACGTGATCCAGCCAACTTGAAATGGGCGGATATCGGCGCTGACCTGATTATCGAATGTACCGGCTTCTTTCTTACTGAAGAAAGCTGTCAGAAGCATATTGATGCCGGTGCAAAGAAAGTGGTTCAGAGTGCACCATCTAAAGATGGCACACCAATGTTTGTGTATGGTGTAAACCATGAAACTTATGCCGGTCAGGCGATTGTTTCAGCTGCCTCATGTACTACAAACTGCCTGGCGCCTATCGCCAAGGTACTGAATGATAACTGGGGCCTGAAGCGTGGTTTGATGACGACTGTTCACGCAGCAACAGCTACCCAGAAGACTGTCGACGGCCCTTCAATGAAAGACTGGCGCGGTGGACGCGGCATCCTGGAAAACATCATTCCTTCTTCTACCGGTGCAGCCAAAGCAGTAGGCGTAGTACTGCCTGAACTGAATGGCAAACTGACAGGTATGGCTTTCCGTGTGCCTACTTCAGACGTTTCAGTTGTCGACCTGACTGTAGAGCTTGATAAAGCCGCGTCATATGACGATATCTGTGCTGCGATGAAAGCTGCATCTGAAGGTCCCATGAAAGGCACCCTGGCCTATACAGACGAGAAAGTAGTTTCTACGGATTTCCGTGGCTATACCGCTTCTTCTATCTTTGACTCAGAAGCCGGTATCGCGCTTGATAGCACCTTCGTCAAACTGGTTTCATGGTATGACAATGAGTATGGTTACACCTGTAATATGTTGAGATTTGTACAGCACGTCTCTGCGTAACGGGTAAGCGGATCTTTATTCTGCTAGCGGCGTTGTCAGGTTATTTTTAGTGCTCACGTACTCATGTACGCTGCGCGCTAAAATTACCTTTCGCCTTGCTAGCAAAATAAATCTCTCGCTTACTTGGAGTTTGTTTTATGCATATCACCAGCCAGCAGTGGGGTGGTGATATATTTAACAGAGAGTTATATGCCAAGCATCCGGTGTTTTGCATATAATTTTTTATTTAAGGAGTTTTTAAATGTCTGTAACCAAAATGACTGACCTGGATCTGGCCGGTAAGCGTCTGCTGATTCGTCAGGATCTGAATGTACCGATCAAAGGTGGCAAGGTCAGCTCCGATAAACGCATTCGTGCATCGCTTCCTACTATTGAGCACTGCATTAATGCCGGCGGGCAGGTTATGCTGATGTCACATCTTGGTCGTCCAATAGAAGGCGAGCCGGCTGCTGAATTTTCCATGCAGCCCGTGGCCGACCATCTTTCAACGCTACTTGGTAAGGAAGTACGACTGGTAACAGATTATCTGGAGAATACCCCCGAACTTGCAGATGGTGATGTTGTTCTGCTTGAGAACGTCCGTTTCAATGTCGGCGAAAAGAAAAATGATGATGCGCTGGCAAAAAAATATGCATCATTGTGTGACATATATGTTATGGACGCCTTTGGTACAGCCCATCGTGCTCAGGCCTCTACTTATGGCGCAGGTGTTTTTGCCCCTGTCGCCTGTGCTGGCCCATTATTGGCAGGTGAGCTCGATGCATTGGGTAAGGCACTTGACAATCCTGAACGCCCGATGGCTGCAATTGTCGGTGGCTCAAAGGTATCAACAAAATTAACCGTACTGGATTCACTTTCTGGTGTAGTAGATCAATTGATTCCGGGTGGCGGCATTGCCAATACTTTCATTGCAGCCTGTGGTTTCAATGTCGGCAAGTCACTGTACGAAGAAGACCTAATTCCTGAAGCAAAGCGCCTGATGGAAGTCGCTAAAGCAAAGGGTGGTGAAATACCGGTACCGACAGATGTCGTTTGCGGCAAGGAATTTTCTGAAAACGCAGAGGCAGTGGTTAAAAAGGTAGAAGACGTAGAAGACGACGATATGATTTTTGATATCGGGCCTGATACTTCAGCGCGGTTTGCATCAATGATGAAAGATGCGGGGACTATAGTCTGGAACGGTCCTGTCGGTGTCTTTGAGTTTGACCAGTTTGGTGAAGGAACAAAAACCCTGGGTCTGGCGATTGCCGAATCTGATGGCTTTTCAATCGCTGGTGGTGGCGATACGCTGGCTGCTGTTGATAAATACAACATTGCAGATAAAGTTTCATATATCTCAACCGGTGGCGGGGCATTCCTGGAGTTTCTAGAGGGAAAGAAATTGCCTGCTGTGGCAATGCTGGAAAATAAGTAACAATACAATAGAAAAATATTACGGAGTCATTAATTAGATGCCAACACTTCGGCGTACAAAAATAGTAGCCACCATTGGTCCCAGGACCGAAAGCCCTAAAATGCTTGAAAAGTTATTTCGGGCTGGCGTAGATGTTGTCCGTGTCAATTTTTCTCACGGTAGTCCAGAGGAGCATAAGCAGCGGGCCAGGGATATTCGCAGTGTTTCGAAAAAAGTGGGGCGTTTTGTTGGCATACTTGCTGACCTGCAGGGGCCAAAGATACGCATAGAGCGATTTAAGGATGGTTTTGTCAATCTGGAGGATGGGCAGCCATTTACTCTGGATGCTGAACTTGCAACAAAAGACGGCGATATAAACGCAGTGGGTTTAACCTACAAAGCGCTACCTTCTGATGTTAATGTCGGTGATGTATTGTTGCTGGATGATGGCCTGATTGTACTGAAAGTCGATGATGTCACCAAAAGTAAAATTTTCTGTATTGTTAAAGTTGGCGGTAAACTCAGCAATAATAAGGGTGTGAATCGCCAGGGCGGCGGTTTGTCCGCCGGAGCGTTGACAAAAAAAGACAAGAAGGACATTAAACTGGCAGCAGAGATAGAAGCTGATTTTCTAGCTGTCTCATTTGTACGAAATGCGGAAGATGTTCATGAAGCTAGACGCCTGCTTAATGAGGCCGGAAGTGATGCATGGATAGTATCAAAGATTGAGCGCGCAGAAGCCCTTGAGGTTCTCGAAGAGATAACACTTGCATCAGATGTGTTGATGGTTGCTCGAGGCGACCTCGGCGTCGAGATCGGTGATGCTGAAATTACTGCTGTACAGAAAATGATTATTACCCAGGCCCGGAACATGGATCGTATCGTTATTACGGCGACACAGATGCTGGAATCAATGATAAGCAAGCAGATGCCGACTCGGGCAGAAGTGACTGACGTGGCAAATTCGGTACTTGATGGTACAGATGCTGTAATGCTCTCGGCAGAAACAGCGGTTGGCAAGTATCCTGTTAAGGCCGTAAAAGCAATGGACAGGATTTGCCTTGGTGCAGAAAAACACCGCAGTTCGATTGTCAGAGAATCACGTAACGACGAAAGTTTTGGACGGATAGACGAGGCAATTGCTAAGGCCTGTATGTATACAGCAAACAGGCTGAACGTTCGCGCGATCATTGCCATGACAGAATCCGGTTCAACGGCGCTGTGGATGTCGCGTATCAGTTCCGGACTACCGATCTATGCAATGTCCGGCGAGTGCAGGACATTGTGCCAGGCATCAATTTATCGTGGTGTTGAACCAATCAAATTTGATACCAAGAGCACATCACATTCTGTGGTTAATTCAGAAGTGCTGGAAATCCTCAAAAAACGTGGTGCTATTGAGGATGGTGATATTGTTATCATTTCAAAAGGTGACCTGGTTGGAAAGCAGGGTGGCACAAATGCGATGAAGATACTGCAAGTTGGTGAAATTGAACATCAGATAGACTAGGTAATTACTACCAGCAAACCCTGACCGGTTTGTTGATAAAGACTTTAAAAACTTAACAGATTATAGACACTTAAAAGGAGAAACATATGGCTCTTATTTCAATGCGACAGTTGCTGGATTATGCAGCAGAAAATGATTTTGGCATGCCTGCCTTTAATGTAAACAATATGGAACAGGTACATGCCATTATGCGGGCAGCCGAAGCCGTCGATTCCCCTGTTATCATGCAGGGTTCAGCTGGCGCTCGTTCATACGCCGGTGAGTCGTTTCTGCGTCACATGATTTCTGCGGCGATTGAACAGTACCCATATATACCTGTTGTCATGCATCAGGATCACGGTTCGGAGCCGGCAGTTTGTCTGCGCTCAATACAGTCAGGTTTTTCTTCTGTCATGATGGATGGCTCCCTGATGGCGGACATGAAGACACCTTCATCATTTGAATACAATGTAGATGTTACCAGGAAGGTTGTGGAAATGGCCCATGCTGGTGGTGTTTCAGTTGAAGGTGAACTGGGTTGCCTGGGATCCCTGGAAACCGGCGAAATGGGTGAAGAAGACGGCCACGGTGCGGAAGGCAAGCTGGATATGGACATGCTACTGACCGATGTAGATGAAGCGGTTGCCTTTGTTGATCAAACCGGCGTGGATGCACTGGCTATTGCCATTGGTACTTCACATGGCGCGTATAAGTTCACTAAAGAACCGACCGGTGATATTCTGCGCATCGACCGTATCAAAGAAATTCATGATGCTCTCCCTAACACCCATCTGGTTATGCACGGCTCCTCTTCAGTACCGCAGGACTGGCTAGAAATCATCAACAATTACGGTGGTGATATGGGCCAGACTTATGGTGTTCCGGTTGAAGAAATACAGGAAGGTATCAAGCACGGTGTCGCAAAGGTCAATATTGATACTGATCTGCGTATGGCCTCTACTGGTGCTGTACGCCGCTTTTTGAGCGAAAACCCATCTAACTTCGATCCTCGCAAATTCCTCAAGGCATCAACCGATGCTATGATGGAAATTTGTAAAGCTCGTTTTGAAGCATTTGGTTGTGCAGGTCACGCCAGTAAGATCAAAGCAATACGCCTGGAAGACATGGTTTCTTTTTATAAGTAAACAGTCGTTTTAAAGGCGTAACACTAAACGGGTGTGGGATTTTTTCCACGCTCGTTTTTTTATGATTCAGGTTTCAAGACGAAAGACGAATGACGAAAGAAAACTACTGTAGACTTCTTTAGTCCTTAGTCCTTAGTCCTTAGTCCTTAGTCCTTAGCCCTTTCCCTTCAGAGGCTTTTAACAAACTCCAAAACCTCCTCCACATGCCCCTTCACTTTCACCTTCCGATATTCCTGCCGCAAAACGCCTTTCTCGTCAATGACAAAAGTACTGCGCACTATGCCCATGTGAACCTTTCCGTATAGTTTCTTTTCATGGATAACATCAAATAGCTTGCACAGGGTTTCATCAGGATCAGAGATAAGTTCAAAGGGAAATCCCTGTTTGGCCTTGAAGTTTTCATGTTTTTGCAGGCTGTCTCGTGAGACACCCAGTATCTCGCAATTTGCTTTCTGAAAGTCACTATACAAGCGGGTAAAGTCTTTACCTTCGGTAGTGCAGCCGGGTGTACTGTCCCTGGGGTAGAAATAAAGTACAAACTTCTTTCCCTTTAAATCGGATAATTTGAACGACTGATCTGACGTTGCCTGTACTTCGCAATCAGGGATTTTCTTATTTAATTCGGCTGCTGACATTTTTTAATCTCCAGTAAAAGTAATAGAGGTGTCCTTAAGGGTTACGGTTTAGGTATAACGTAAGACACAAAACGTAATCCGTAATACGTATTTTCATCTGTTGTTGTATTGCTTCTGCAATAGCACAAGAAATACCGGTACCCCGATCAGGGCGGTAATAACGCCAACTGGAATCTGTTGCGGTGCCAACAGGGTACGTGCCAGGGTGTCGGCAAGAAGCAGGAAGCTGCCACCCGCCAACACAGCGGCAGGTAACAGTAGCCTGTAGTCCCTTAGGCCGATTAATCGCAGCGTATGTGGGATAATCAGGCCGACAAAACCGATACTACCGGCCATACTGACAGCAGTAGCTGTCATCGCAGCCGCCAGCACGAATATCACTATTCGCAGTATTTTAATGTTTTCACCCAGTGCAGCCGCCTGTTGTTCACCATGTGTCAGTAAATTAAGGGGTCGGGAAATTGCCCAACATGCGATAAATGTGATTGGCAGGACGAAAAACCCTGTGGCTGACTGGCTTACCTGTGACAGATCACCCATTAACCAGAATAACATACCCTGTATTTGCTGCTGGCTGGAAAGAGAAAGAAGGAAGCTGGTGACAGCACTCCAGCCTGCGGCGATAACGACACCTGTCAGCAACAGGCGCTCGGTGGTCCATTTACCATTAGAGAAGCTGAGGCTGAATACTAGCAGGGTTGAAATGAGTGCTCCGGCAAAGGCTGTTAACGGCGTCCAGCTTGATGAAACGCCCAGTAACAACGCCGCCAGGGTAAATACGCCCGCACCACCTGAAATACCCAGTATATAGGGTTCTGCCAACGGGTTACGTAACAATACCTGCAGCAGGGCGCCGGCCATAGATAAAAGTGCGCCGACGATGAAGGCATCCAGGGCCCTGTCGATGCGTAGTGAAAAAATTGTTTTCGTTAAGGCATTTGACTCACCTGACAAGACAGGAAATAACTCCTTAATGCCGATATCTGAACTACCTGAAAGCAGCGCCAACAGCATGCTGGCAGGGACTAGCAGCAGCAACAGGCTGAGCAGTTTGTACGGATGGATCATTAAGGGACCTCTGCTTAAGGATCCGCAAGATGCATTATCTGCCATCCTGATAGTTCAGCATGTGCTGCCAGCTGTTGATCGGGGTTGACGGCAACGGGATTATCCACTTCCTGCAGTAGTGGCAGGTCGTTGTGTGAATCGGAGTAAAACCAGCTATCATGCATGCTGCCATCCTTATCTGTCAGCCAGTTATGCAGGCGAGCCACTTTGCCTTGCTGATAGCTGGGAATGCCGCTTACTTTTCCTGTGTAGCGGCCATTTTTATATTCTGCATTGGTCGCGATGAGTTCATCGATACCGAACAGGTCTGCAATCGGACGTGTCACAAAATCATTGGTTGCGGTGACGATTAGCAGGGTGTCACCCTGTTGCCTGTGCTTCTCAACCAGCGCTTTTGCCTCATCGGTGATGATGGGTTTGATGCAGTCATTAATGTACTCTTCCCGCATCTGCAATAGTTCAGGCAAGGGGATTAGGGACAACGGCGCCAGCTGGAAACGCAGAAAGGCCATAATATCCATCTGGCCGTTTAAATATTCCTGATAGAAGCGTTCATTCTGCCGTTGATGAGACTCTCGATCAACGGCTCCCTTTTCAATCAGGTACAAGCCCCAAAGGTAATCGCTGTCCCCTCTGAGGAGGGTGTTATCAAGATCAAAGATTGCCAGTGCCACGTTTTAGTCCTGAAAATTTCATCCGTGTATTCTACAGCGTAATTCCTGTTCGGGCGATAAACTCCGCGAAAATGTGACAGGATGGTGACAGTATGCTATTTTTTATTTTTTGTATAAATTTACCGGACTATGAGTATGCTGGACAAAGAGGGTTACAGACCTAATGTCGGCATCGTATTATGTAATGATATTCAGCAGGTGCTGTGGGCCCGTCGTATTAAACATGATGGCTGGCAATTCCCACAAGGTGGCGTGAAGGAACACGAATCTGCAGACGATGCCATGTTTCGTGAATTAAGAGAGGAAATTGGCCTGAAGCCACATCATGTGGAGATTATCGGACGTACCAGCAACTGGCTGCACTATGATTTACCACAATCCTGCCGGCGCCACGGGCAATCCCGCTTTCGCGGTCAAAAGCAACTCTGGTTTCTATTGCGTCTGACAGGTTGTGATGGGGATGTCTGCCTTAATCAAAGCGATTGCCCTGAGTTTGACCATTGGAGATGGGTCACCTACTGGCAGCCGTTAAAGCAGGTGGTGCATTTTAAACGGGATGTCTATCAGGCGGCATTGCGGGAACTTGAAGCTTTTCTGTAACAGGCTCTGATTATTGTGTCCTTCAGTTCTTGCCTGATCGGCGTGAATCCAGTTTCGTAGGTCGGTCTAAGCACCTGCCAGGCCCGCCAGCTAGTGTATATCTGACTGAGCGTTGGGATTCGTGCCTCAGCACCAACCGACGAAAGGACTTGTTGTCCCTGGGGGGCTCTGATTATATGCCACGCAAGCAGAGGTTTCCTTAGCTTTACTTGCCTGTTTGTTTTTCCTTTTGGGTGACATTCAAAATTTCAACAGTTTTCACCGGCACATCTCTACGGCCACTCCGGGTATCGGTTTCACTGCTTTCAATTTTCATTACCACGTCCATCCCGCTAGTGACTTTGCCGAAAACGGTATAGCCCCAGCCACGCATGTTTTTTTCCGTATGATTTAGCATGTCGTTGTCTTTAGTGTTGATAAAGAACTGATCGGTGGCTGAATGAGGGTCACCGGTACGTGCCATGGCGATACTGCCTTTCTGGTTCTTCAGCCCATTATCGGCTTCATTTTTTATCGGCATGACGCCACCAATTTTATTCATCGATGTGTCCAGTCCACCACCCTGAATCATGAAGCTTTTTATCACCCGGTGAAAAATAGTGCCGTTGTAGTGTTTTTGGTCCACTAGAGTGAGGAAATTTTTTACTGTAAGGGGGGCTTTTTCAGGGTTCAGTGTAACTTCGAAGTTACCGGCACTGGTCTCGAATAGAACCACGGGGCCTTTTTTCTCGTTGGCTGAAGCGATGTTTATGCTGGAGAGAAGTGTCAGTAATAGAATTGTTTTTATGAAATTCATAGATGTTTCCTTAATTGTTATTGTGCTCGCGCACAGTTATGTTTTCGCGCTTCATGCGCGAGTTTATTTCTTTTGTACGGACAAAAGAAACAGAACCAAAGAAAAACCGCCCCGATGTGTTGGCCTTCGGCTGCTCTGCGCGCTTCAGTCTGAACCGGGCGCGGTGAACTCGCTGCGCT
>JBLYYR010000104.1:0-5285 GCA_048550195.1 Arenicellales bacterium | reverse complement strand
CTCTGGTGGACTACCAGATCGAACGCGGGGCCGAGGATCTGACCCTGGTGGTGGTGGTGCGGGAGAAGCAGGGCGGACCTTTCTTTCTTCGCATACCGGAAGACAACCGCCAAGAGGATTAATTTTTTCTTCCTTGTACAGCTTCATCATTGCCTGATTCAACTTCTGCTTGTCGTCAGCATACCGCTCTTTCAGGGTTT
This sequence comes from Arenicellales bacterium, assembly GCA_048550195.1. Lineage (GTDB taxonomy): Bacteria > Pseudomonadota > Gammaproteobacteria > BMS3Bbin11 > BMS3Bbin11 > BMS3Bbin11. The sequence continues at coordinate 5,085 of JBLYYR010000104.1, read as the reverse complement.
TTATCCTCGGTGTCATCTTTCGCATGTTGGCCATTGATCTATGGCTAGCTGCTGACAATGGAAAAAACACCAGCTTGATCATAATGGTTAGAATAATTATTGCCCAACCCCAGTTGCCGACGACTGAATGGATCTTGTTGAGCAACCAGTAAAGCGGTGATGAAATAACGGTTAGCCAACCATAGTCTACCGTAAGATCAAGCCCTGGCGCTGCGGTTTTAATCCTGCTTGTCTCTTTCGGACCCATATACATGCGGGTCGAAAGTTCACCGGCTGCACCAGGCTGTATGCTTAGCGGCTGCAGCGTCTTATAGCCTATAAAATATCGGTTGTTGGCTAATTTATTGGTAAATATTTCATACTTCCTGCCTTCATCAAGCAGCCAGGCACCAACAAAGTAGTGCTGTAACATACCTACCCAGCCGTCAGTTGTAAGAAAAGACAGGTTCTCTTCCTGCATATCTGAAAAACTTATCTTGCTGTACTTGTCCTGCTCATTATAGATTGCTCCACCGGTGTAGCTTGGAACCATGGTTGCTGGATTAAATGAACTCTGGGGTTCCGGTTGCGTTCTTTCAAACTGGTTATATTGATAACCGTTCCACAGACTTGAGCTGGTATTTAACACCCGGAACTTGATATCAACTATGTAGCTGTCGCGATGAAACGTGTAGATTTTCTTGTAGGTAATACCGTCATCCGAATTCCAGACAAACTCAACCTCCAGCGTGTCCTGGTCATCTGCCATACGATAAGACTTTTTCGGCGCTGTAAACAATGTTTTGTGGGTTGGGAATTCCCTGCCCTGTACCAGTAAGCCACCCTGTGCTGTATAAATATCATCTCCTGCGTCATTCATAAGCTGAAACAGTTCATCGGGATGATCTAGATCTACGGAGTACTTTCTCAACCAAACCTTATTGATGCCTGCCCCATAGGTATTCAGTTCTACCTTCAGGAGATCGGTTTCTACTTTTACTGCATCACCAGACCGTGCCGTCTTTGGCATTAAATCTGATGGTGTGGATACTTGCGAGGATGCAACATCTGAACCCATCTCCGGTGTCGCTGGTATGACGCTCTTGTCAGGAGACTCTGTGGAGGGTGTTCCCTGTACTGTCTCAGCCTGCTGTTTTGGTGCGCTGTACTCTACCCACGACTGCCAAAGCATTAATGAGAGGAGGCCCAGTACTACAGAAAGAATTAATCTTTGATTATCCATCTACATGTTCCTTGTGCTTACATGGCACATAATCCAGGCCACCTTCATTCCACGGGTTGCATCGAAAAACCCGGAGAATTGACATCCAGCCGCCCCGAAAGACACCATATTCTGTTATTGCTGATGCAGCATATTCCGAACATGTGGGGTAAAAACGGCAGTGCTGCCCAAGTAATGGGCTGAGCCAGCGCTTATAAAACCTCAGCATGCTTACCGGAATGTTACGCATTATCTGAAATTTTCCGCCAGTGAGTATCAAGTGATGAGCGCAGTGTAGGCCGGTCGATTCCAGCTGCCGCATTTTTTGCAACAACCACGCAGTCGTAACCCTTGAGTAAATTATTCTTATGTCTGAATGATTCCCGAATTTGTCTCTTAATCCGGTTTCTCACAACGGATCTTGGAGATACTTTGCGGGAGACTGCAATCCCAACTCTTCCCGTTTCAAGCCCATTTTTACAGACGATAACCATGAAATGCTTTCCATGGTGACGATGACCAACTTTGAACACGTGTCCATAATCAGCTTTCTCCAGCAGTCTGCTGGATTTTTTAAAAGCCCGGGACACGAAGGCTTAAATATCAGGCGCTAAGTGAAGCACGACCCCTAGCTCGTCGAGCATTGATAATTGCACGGCCACTACGGGTTTTCATTCTTGCACGAAATCCGTGACGGCGTTTACGTTTTAACACACTGGGCTGAAATGTTCTTTTCATGGTCTCTATCTTCGATATTTAAGTGCCCCGAAAGACTTTTTCTGGCCATAGCCAGCAAAGTAGTTCGGTCAATAAGTAAAAGGGCGGAAAATGTACTTTTTGTTGGCTGACATGTCAACCTGTATTTGGTTATTGTAACGATCAGAAAATAAAATATAAGTACTTTTACCTGTGGATAACTCTTATTCTATTGGTTAAACTAGGAAGTTCCGCATGCGGGTATTTTTTTGGCATGCCACAACATAAAAATAACATATAATAATATAACAATATGATTATATTAGCGAAATCAGGGAATTATTTTGCCTAGAAAAAGCTTTTGGAATGACTGCCTTTCTCACCTGGAGGGCGAGTTGTCCAGTAACCACTTTAATACCTGGATCCGCCCTCTGCAGGCTGAGAAGGATCATAATAAATTATCCTTGCTGGCGCCAAATCGATTTGTCAAAGATTGGGTTGAATCCCACTATCTCGACCGTATCACAGAAATCGCCAGTTCTGTTGGTAATGGTGATTTTATTGTTAACCTGAGTATCGGCAGCAAAAATGTAATAAGTACTGATAGTCCGATAAACAAAAAAAAGGTAAATAATGAACGGATTAGTGCAAGCAGAAAAAAGTTAAGGCAGGATTTTTCCACAGCTCTCAACCCAAAATTTACCTTCCACAGCCATGTTGCTGGTAAATCTAATCAACTGGCGCGCGCAGCATCCTTACAGGTTGGTGAAAATCCGGGCCAAACTTATAATCCCTTGTTTATTTATGGTGGATCTGGAGTCGGAAAAACTCATCTCATGCAATCCGCCGGAAACATGATTCTCCAGCAACAACCCACAGCAACTGTTGCTTACGTGCGGTCGGAATTTTTTGTTCAGGGTTTTGTTAAAGCACTGCAACATGGAACTATTGCGGACTTTAAGCTTCACTACCGCTCTGTCGATGCCCTGCTAATTGATGATATCCATTTTTTTGCACGTAAAAACCAGTCGCAGGAAGAGTTTTTTCATACTTTTAACTCTCTTTTAGATCTGAATCGTCAGATTATTATGACCAGTGATAGAATGCCGCAGGAAATAGAGGGACTGGAAGAGCGACTGGTTTCACGATTCGGATCCGGTCTGACCGTTCCCATTGAGCCACCAGAGCTTGAAACGAGAGTTGCAATTCTGATCACCAAAGCATCAGAAATGGGAATTAACCTTGGGCAGGAAGTTGCATTTTTTATTGCAAGGCAAATTCGCTCAAACGTTCGTGAGCTTGAAGGCGGCCTAAATCGAATTGTTGCCAGCATGCGATTCACTGGTCGTGAGATCGACCTTGACCTGGCAAAGGAAGCCCTGAAAGATATAGTCGGCTTTCAGCAGCGTATGATCAGCCTGGAAAACATACAGAAAACGGTTGCTGATTACTACAAAATAAGAGTCTCGGATATCCGATCTAAAAAACGCACCCGGAACATTACGCGCCCCAGGCAAATTGCAATGGCCCTTGCAAAAGAACTAACTAACCATTCGTTGCCTGAGATTGGTGATGCATTTGGTGGTAGAGATCACACGACCGTCATTCATGCCTGTAAGAAAGTAAAAGAGTTGACCCATGAAATACCTCAGCTAAATGAAGACTATGAAAACCTGTTGAAAATTCTCAGTAGTTGATGAATAAATTGGGGATAAATCAAAAAAATGCTTATGATTGTGTACTTATGCACACTCATACACATATTTTACTCTCGGTACCAAGCTTTTATCAACAGGCATATATATTTTTTAAGCCATTGAAATGTTTGAGAAAATATAGCTTTTACACAGATACTTTGTTACTAAACAGCAGTAGAAGTAAATATATATATAAATAAGGTAATACTATGAAAATAACATTATCCAGAGGAGCATTGCTCAAACCCCTTACTTATGTAAGCAGCGTTGTAGAAAAACGACAGACATTGCCAATACTGTCAAATGTATTAATGCAATTTGATGGTAATGGGAGGCTAAGTCTTACAGGTACTGATCTCGAAGTTGAAGTAATTACATATTGTGATGAGGTCTCAGGTGAAGTAGGGGAATTATCAATCAATGCCAGAAAGTTATTTGATATCACCCGCGCACTACCCGAAGATGCCCAAATATCGATTACTGCAGAAGAAAATGGTAAAGCCATAATTCGTTCAGGGAAAAGTCGCTTTACTGTACAAACATTGCCCGTTGATGATTTTCCTAAAATTGAAACTGAACAATGGAACCAGGTATGGAAACTACCCGCCAGCATATTTAAGCAATCACTTCTACGAACCGCTTTTGCTATGGCTCAACAAGATGTGCGGTTTTATCTGAATGGTTTACTTCTTGTTTCAGATAACGAGAAATTAATAACTGTGGCAACAGATGGACACAGGCTTGCAAAAACAGAATGTTCGCTTACATCCAGATTAACCGATGCAGAGATACAGGCAATCGTACCAAGAAAAGCAATTACCGAGTTAAACCACATAATTGAAGATAGTGAAACAGAGATTAGTGTAAGCTTTAACCCGAATCACATACGTGTTGAATTAGATTCGGTAATTTTCACATCAAAATTAATTGATGGTCGTTTCCCTGACTATGAAAAAGTAATCCCAAAAGAACAGGATAAGTCTCTTCTTATTGATAGAAATAGCCTGCAAAACACATTGAACAGAGCCGCCATACTAACAAACGAAAAATTCAGAGGCGTAAGGCTAATTGTCACGAAAGACAAAATGAGCGTCTCTGCAAACAACCCCGACCAGGAAGAAGCATTCGATGAAATTAATATTGAATATGCCGGTGAAGATATTGAGATAGGTTTTAACGTAGGCTATATGCTTGAAGCTCTTAATGCCATTAGTTCTGACAAAATAGAAATGTTACTCAGCGATGCGAACAGCAGTGGGACCATACGCGCACCGGGTGATGATGAAACCGTTTATATTGTCATGCCAATGAGGCTTTGATGTTTCACGTGAAACATTTATAACGTTTCTTTTTATTATTTTATTCGCTTGCTTGAATTAATCTGAGCTTTTCGTCCTTCATGGGCGAGTTCATTTATTCGGGCCATCCATGGCCTTCACCCTTCGGGCCAGTCTTCGACTGTTCAAATCCGCATCCTGCGGATTTAGTCTT
>JBLYYR010000103.1:0-13480 GCA_048550195.1 Arenicellales bacterium | reverse complement strand
TTGTGGCGACAGTAGACATAGAAGGTAAGGTTGATGAGACTGATATTCGGGATAATCACACCCGGCCATTTCGTGTGTCGTCCACATCGTCGATACAAAGCGCACCTGATCAAGTGCCGGCCGATACAAGTCCTGCACCTGAAATCATCATTACCAGCCCGCCAGCGAATGGCCGCCTCGATGGTAATGGGAAGCTGATTGTAAACTGGCAGACCAGCGGAGATATCGGCACTTTAGTGCATATTACAGTACAGAATAGCCGGACGAAAAAAATAGTTCTAAGCTCTACCAGCAATAATGACGGTGCGCATTCCACCTACCTGTCTGCACTTCCTGATGGCAACTACATACTGACTATCACATCTGAAAACAAGGCAGTTTCCTCGCAAAAAAGAAATTTTCAGATTGTCCGGCAAAAAACAGAATCCATAGCGAAACTTGTTTCACCTGCAAACGGTAGCTCCTACCGGGGTGAACAAGAGCTGAAAGTTATCTGGCCGGCGAGTATTAAAAAATTATCAGGGCAGCAGCTTGATCTTGTCCTGCTGGAAAGCAGCAGTAAGAATATTGTAAAACTCAATAACAATCCTGTTGCTGCCAGTAAGGGCCAGTATTTCTGGCAGGTCCCAGACGATGGCAGTGTCTTTGGTATATATAAGCTGCAAGCCCGTTCGATCGATGGCAAAGTCCTCGCTGCTACCAATGAAATTGAGCTGTTGCCTAACTTTGTCAGTTTTGAACAACTGCCTACAAATAGTGACAAAGAGAAGATTCAGACTGACCTTGAAATTGCCCGAACCAGCTTCAAAGGAAAAAACCTGGAATTCCTGATAATGAATAACGGCCCGGCAGATATTAGTACAACCGGCCTGTATGGATACAAATTTACATCCTATTTTATACGCAAGGTGCCTATTGCATCTGATGAGGATCTGGTCATTTGCACCAACTCGCTACTCTCAGAACTTCCTCAGGGCGAAGGTCAGGTCATCTCGCTGGGCCGTGACCCTGATTGCCCTCTGGGCGAACGTGAATTCGGTGCTAAATTTAAATATGTGGTTAACCACTTTACATTGCCAGTACTTGAGAAGCAGCATCTGATCGATCCCAAACCGCTGAACAATATGTCTAAATTCTACTGGCCTGACTGAGGGGTGGGTCAGTTCAAAGCTCAAACTTTAAACTTTGAGCTTGTGTAAACTTAACGACCATCAGTAATGCTACTCCCAGCAAGACGATGGCCGGGCCACTGGGCAGGTCAAGGTAGAACGACAGGAATAAGCCACCAACCGTTATCAGTACAGCACTGACAAATGCATAAAGCATTACCGTGCGAATATTTGCTGCCAGGGCAAGACCAATCAGCGGAGGGATAGTAAGCAATGCCATAACTAGAATTATGCCTACTGCCTGAATCATCATGACGATGGCGACACTGTTCATCACCATCAGAACCAGCATAACGCCACCGACAGGTAAACCGCGCAGGCGGGCAAATTCATCATCGAAACACACTGCGACCAACTGACGAAATAATAGTACTGTCAGAAACAGGTTAATCATGCTGAGGCCCGCCATCCAGAACAGCTGCTTTCTGCTGATAGTAAGAATATCGCCAAATAAATAGGGCATTAGATCCGGCGCATAACCAGGAGTCATCGATACAAACAGCACTCCTACAGCCATCCCGGTCGCCCAGAATATACCTATGGTCGCATCAGCAGGCTGGTTCTGTCTGAGAATAACACGGGTTATAACTGCAGCCGACAGGATGGCGACGAGCATGGCACCCAATAATGGATTGATGCCCATAAAATAGGCTCCACCCAGTCCGGCAAAGGCACCATGTGAAATACCGCCGCTGAGAAAAACCAGCCTTTTGATGACAATAAAGGTCCCTGTAATTGCACACATTACTGACACCAACAGGCTGGCTAGCAGTGCATGCTGCATGAACTCGTATTGCAATGCCGTTGACAGACCTGTCATTTTAACTAAGCCGAACCCTAATTAAGCGGCGCTCAGCTACTCTGTGCCTTATCACGACAAGGCATCGGAACGCCACTGTAGCCAGTCTACGTTGAGTTTCGATAACGAAGTCCGTGAAAAGGCACAGAGCAGCCCATAGGGAGGATCCAAAATGATCCAGCTCTGCGTTACGACACTTGATAAGGGAACAACCATTCTCTGCGTTCCGTGCCTTAATCTGAATCATTTTGGATCCTCTGAGTGTCGCTTAATTAGGGTTCGGCTTAGTAGACCCATGATGTACACAGCCTGCACCAGAATGATCAGCATGGTCCTGCAACACTCTATGCGGCACACCATGTGCAACCAGCTCGACCGGGCAGCCGTAAGCCTCCTCAAGACTGCCGCTGGCCAGCTCCGCATCACCATGATAGTAAAGGGTGTGATTCACGCAGGCAATATGCAGAACATTGGATGCGAAAGATGTAATATCATGTGTGATGACAACGATGGGGATGTTTTTATTAAGCTCCGTCAGCATGCTTGATAGCTTAAAACGTGAACCGGCATCAATTGAGGCGATGGGTTCATCGAGAAACAGGATGTCGGGTTTACAAACAAGTGCCCGTGCAATCATTACCCTCTGCATTTGTCCGCCTGACAACTGCCCTACCGGTTTATCGGAAAGCGCATCCAGACCCAGTTTCTGGAGAATATCTGTAGTAAGGTCCTGATCCCGTTCTGACACCTTCTGCCACCAGAGATGGCCGCCCATCCGGCCCATCAACACCACATCCCGAACAGACAGGGGAAACTCACGCTCAAAGGTAGCAAACTGGGGGACATATCCAATCTGACGCCGTGCCGAATTACCGGACCAGATAATTTTTCCGGCATCAGGCTTCAGTAAACCCAGGATAATCTTCAGCAAGGTCGTTTTACCGCCGCCATTGGGACCGATAATGGCCAGATAGTCTGTTGCATAGATATCCAGACTTACATCTTTCAGCACAGATTCATAACCGTATGAGAAGGATACATCACGCACAGAAACCAGCGGTGTTTTCGTATCGATCATAAGGGATCCTCGAGTTTCATCAACGCCGTCTTCATCTTATTCATCATGTGCATCCAGTCCGTGTCCATGGGGTCAACTGTCAGCACTCCTATCTGCAACTGCGCAGCAATAATACCTGCCAGGCGCTGGTCGGCACCAGGCGAGCTGATGATAAAATTCATGTCATTTACATCAGATGCCCGCAGCAAGTCAGAAAGACTGCCCGGGACAGGAGTCTTCCCCTCCTCTTCTATAGCAAGCTGGCGCAAGTCATAATCCTGACAAAAGTGACCCCAGGCAGGATGGTACACAAGCAACTGGCGTATCTTTTTATGGTCTACTTGCTCGCTGATCTGTTGATCTAGCTTCTTTACCGTGGCATCCAGCTTAAGCAATTTTCTTTGATAACTATCCGCATTTGCAGGATCAAGTCGAGCAAGACTCTCACTAATAACACCTGCCGTAGCCATCATAATTGATGCACTTGTCCAGAGATGTGGGTCAGTACCTTTTAGTATCCTTGCTGGCTGCATCTGTTCCGCCACATCAAACATGCTGATCCAGACAGCATTACTGTCAGTTTTTCTATAGGGATTGATATACCTGGTTTCAAAAAACAGCGCAGGATGGCCAACAATAAATTGTATATCGGCCTGTCGGGAGAGGGCCAGTTTACGTGGTCCGGGCTGCGAGGACTCAGGGACATGGCCTTCAGGAACCATTGTCAGCAGGTCGACATGGTCACCTGCAATCTGCTTCACCAGCCAGGCCTGAGCCGGGACAGTAACTGACACCAGTAAGCGAGCGCTAGCCTCAGAGCATGGCGACAGGGTGAAAAAAACAGCAAAAAGAAAAGATAAAATTCTCAAGATATCGGTTCGTGACAACGCCCTATGACATCAGTCTTTTACCGCAGGCTTACGGATGAACTTCCTGATTGCCAAATATTCCAAAGTGATAGCATGACGATGCTGGCGGGTAAGTTTTTTTACATATTCAGTCAACACCCCGTCCGACCTGCTCCAGTTAACCATATTCAGCCGCAGCTTAACATCAATATCTGCCAGTTCTGCAATCCTGGACTGAATACGCCGCAACCGAACAATGCTGTGTCCTCTGTCGGGTACTATAGTACGCGCCTCATTCCATGTCCGCCAGCTGATCCAGAGCAGTGATGACAGCAACATAATACTCACGGTCACCAACAGGACAGCCCGGCCATTCGCCATACCGAACATTCCAACAGGCAGGATAAAGTAGAGTATACCTACAATTACCAGTATCACGACAATGGCTACAGCCTTGATCATTAATTTGTGAAAAAGCTCAGCGACATGGACATCATTTTGCACAATCAAAAGTCGCGAATTTTCCAGTTCTGCTCGCTCTGCCTCGATTTCCACTATCGTTGGCGGGTCGCCATACAGATCAATCTCCATGACTCACATTTTCCAGATACATACGCGCACCACTATTAAAATAAATTTCTCTATAAATATAGTTGTTGAATGAAGAATGTAAATAAAAGCGGCTATTTAAAAGCTTTTTGCATTGGCCCGAAAATGAACCCAGATTCTGGCGGCATACCCCAGACCAATGGCCCAGCTCCAGCGTAAATGAGCAAACAAGGTATAGATAGCCCGTGCCTGTCCCATCAACGCTATACCGGCAGCTGAACCAATCGACAACAGAGAACCGCCGACACCAGCACAGGTTTGGATTTTCTCAGGTGTAAATATTCTTCGCCAATAACAAGAGAATAGGCAATAATCAACACCAGCACGGCAAGCATACCATACCAGCTATCGGTCAGATCCAGTTGCTCCGCGGCTCCACTCGCTAAACAGGCGGGTGAGATGAATAAGGTGGTGAAAAAAATTAAAAACTTGCTTAAATACATTTTACTTTCCTGCTATAAAACCAACGAAGGACATCGCGTATTGCCGAACAAGGACCCTGAACAGCAATTAATATTCGACCAAACCACCTACTTTAAAACATTACACCGCCTGTGAATAATAATCCAGATAATATGCCGGTACGGCTGTCAAAGCTTATGTCACAGCAGGGAATTTGCTCGCGCCGGGAGGCCGATCGCTACATTGAGCAGGGCCTGGTAATGGTTGATGGCGAGGTGATCGACAAACTGGGCACAAAAATCTACCCTAACCAGCGCATCAGCCTGGCAAAAAGTGCCAGCGAGCAGCAACAGTCCCGCATTACGATCCTGCTAAACAAGCCTGTGGGTATTGTATCGGGACAGGCTGAAGCAGGATATAAGCCAGCAATCCGCCTCGTACTGCCTCAAAATCAGTATTTATCGTCGCCCTGGGAAAAGAAGAAATTCAGTACTCATATTCTGCAGGGGCTCGCGCCTGCCGGCAGACTGGATATCGACTCACGTGGCTTGCTGGTACTGACCCAGGATGGCGTAATAGCTAAACAACTGATCGGTGCGGAGAGTTTAATAGAAAAAGAATATCTGGTCTGGGTGAAAGGAGATATCACTGATGAAGGCCTTAACCTGTTGCGCTATGGTATTCAACTCGACGGGAAAAAACTCAAGCAGGCAAAAGTCCATCAGTTGAACCCAACGCGCCTGAAGATCATCCTCAAGGAAGGAAAAAAACGTCAGATTCGACGTATGTGCGAAGAAGTGGACTTAAAAGTCACCGGACTGACCAGAACCCGCATAGGAAATATAAAACTGGGCGATATGCCAACCGGCCAGTGGCGTTATCTTCGTGATGATGAACATTTTTAATTTTGAGCCTGGAGCTTTAAACAAACATCCATAATCCCCACGTTGATTAAGTCATTAGAAAATACTAATATACATGGGTTATGTGGAAGCTGGTCAATACGGCCTGAGAGCACTAAATGAGTGAAAACACAGAAAAGAATTACGAAAAAAAAATTTCTCCCTTTGCCTTAATGGGAAGCATTGTTGCCAGCGCTTTTGGTGTACAGACCAATAAAAACCGTGAAAGGGATTTTCAGCAGGGGAAATTTCATCATTTCATAATCGGCGGTATAATCTTTGCTGTACTTTTTGTCCTATTTATCGTGGGAGTGGTTAAAGTGGTGATGTCCGCTGCCGGAGCATAAACCACGGCCCTGTCATTCAGGGATCTCTTCAACACTGGTAACAGCAACGATTTCTTTCAATATTTTTTCCGCTGTATGCGGCGGGTTGAGAAAAGCCTTTAGGCTTCCCTGCGGGTTCAGCAATAACAGCGCTGCACTGTGATCAATCTGGTAGTTCTCAACATCTTTAGGCTGTTCTGCTGGCATATAGACAACGCTCATTTGTAACGACAGAGCTTTGATCAGCTTTGGATCACCGGTAACACCTGTAAAAGATTCATCAAAGCCACCGACAAACTTCCCCAATGACTGCAGATCATCCCTTTCCTGATCAATGGAAACAAGATACACCTCTGGAAAATCAAGGCCCTGTTCTTCAGCCAGTTTTTTTGCCTGTGCAAGCTTAGCCATTGTTACCGGACAGATCTCGGAGCAATGGGTAAAACCAAAAAATAGAATACTCCAGTGTCCCTGCAACTCTTCACCAGTAAAAGCAGTTCCGTCATGTTTTTGCAGATAGGGTACGGTTATCTTTCTCGCAGGCGAAAGAACATTTCCCTGAATGCTTGAGAACTTCTCACGAGCAGCCTGAATCGCTTTCTCCTTTTCTGTTTCCTGGCTTGAGGAAAACCAGCTGCCTGCGACGATTGCTGCAGCGGCAACGATTAATATAAGTAGGGTACTTTTTAAATTCATAACGATATTAGCCTCAAATAACTACCAGGTAATGGTCAACGACCATTGAAACGAATAGTAATAATAAATAATTTATAGAATAGACGAATGTTTTCATTGCTGCATTCTCTTTCTTACTGAACATCAGTACCAGTACCATATAAAGAAAATAAAGATTAAGCAGCGTTGAGCAAACCAGGTATATCCAGCCGCTCATAAAGATCAGGTAGGGCAGCCATGTAACCATTATCATAATAATGGTGTAACCAAGAATGGAGTATTTAGTAAATTCTATGCCATGTGTAACTGGAAGCATGGGCAGATTCACTTTTGCGTAGTCATCGCGACGGTGTATTGCAAGTGCCCAGAAATGGGGCGGTGTCCAGGTATAGATGATCAGTACCAGTATCAGACCCTGAGGATCGATACTGTTTGTTACCGCGACCCAGCCTAACAACGGAGGCATGGCACCAGCTAGCCCACCAATTACTATATTCTGTGGAGTAGCCTTCTTCAGATACATTGTATAAATCACGGCATAACCTATCATGCTGGCGAAAGTCAGTACCGCTGTCAGTACGTTGATCCACGCTGTCAGTACAAACACTGAACCCGCTGCTAGCAGCAATGCAAAGACAAATGCATTTTTTTGTTCGACTCGGCCCTGTGGCAAAGGACGGTCTTCCGTGCGTGCCATTTTAGCGTCGGATTCGCGCTCAACAATTTGATTAATCACTGCCCCCGCTGCAGAGCCAAGTCCGATACCAATGGATGATACGATAAGGACAAATATTGAAAGTTCACCAACCGGACTTGCCAGTAAAACACCGACCATGGCGGTTATTACAAGCAGGACGATAACTCTCGGCTTGCAAAGATCGTAATAATCCTTCCAGCTCGCCTGCTCTTTCATTTCAACTTCATTTTCCATGTAATCGTAATCCGGAACTAAATTAGCCTATTTGGGATGCCTTTAGTAATTTTCTCAGGTCTTTCTGAAAGTCCTTGTTTGGCTGGTCCTGAGTAAACCTCATCATAATATTTCCCATGGGATCCATGATATAGATTTCATTTTCCCTGATTTTGGCGGTTTCACCCAGTGCCGCAGAGATAGTCTTTTCATCACCATAGAATATCAATGCATTTGGGTATTCACTTTCCACCAGCTTGATCAAATCAGCTGTCGGCGGTTGCAGATGAACGATCATCCTTAAAACTCTATGCTGATCTTTTCCAAGAGACTTATGTATCTGGCGAGAATCATACAGTCTTGATTTACAGGCTGTGTCACAATCATCTCCAACAAAAGAAATTAACCGCCATTTGTATGTCAAAGTCTTTATCGGAATTAACGTATCGTTTTCATCTTTTAGTTTTAAAGCTGAAATATCAACAATTGGATCCAGAATTTCACCTTTATTTGTGAAAGAATCTACATTACCGAAGAAAAACATCACATAGGCAAGGATTACCGGTGCAACAAAGGTGAGTACCACAAACCAGATGGTGTACGGGTTCCTGTTGGAAACTTGGTTTGGCTCTTCATTCATTTCTGTTTGTCCGCTTTTTAGTATTAACGACGAAATACAGGCTCAAAATTGCTGACATCATGGCAAACCATTGAAAAGCATAGCCTTTATTTTTTGCACTATTCAGGTTCACGACGGGCTGATGGTATTTTAATCCACCCGGCCCATTTTCTTCCAGGCGCACAACCATACTCTTTAGCCGGGTATTTAACAGTGCTTCCAGCTCACCTATATCAATATATTGCAACACAGCCGGCCACTGAATATTTTGATGCGGGTTCTCGGACAGGACCAGGACTTTTGATGGGGGTTTTTCCATTAGCCCCTCAATTACTACTCTGTTATCCGGTGTTTCAAATTCAGGTAATACCTGTCTTGATTTACCAAGAGGGATGAACCCTCGGTTAATAAGTATCGTAATATTATTATCCATAGTAAATGGGGTAAAAACTTCATATCCGACGACACTGTCTACAATTCTGTTATCGAGAAGAATCGAATGTTCACTATCGTAGAGGCCTTCAAATCTGACGGGTTGAAAAACCCTCTCTGATTCCTCATAGGGAAGCTGCTTATAGCTTATTGCAGGCATAAATTGGCGCTCGGCTATTTTCTGTTGCAGATTGTCTTTATACTTCGCCCGGGAGAGTTGCCACTGACCGAGTGAATAGGTGAGGGTCACCATGGCAATAGTCAGCAGTGTAACGAAAACACCAGGACTGAAAGTGTATGCCCCGACATCCAGACTGAACAATCGTATTTTAAAAAACCACTTCATATTCACAAACACTATTTAAGAGTACAAACATGCCATATATATTTAAAATCATCATCGTTTCCCTTTTGCTTCTGGTCTTATTCAGCCTGGGCTCTGCGCTGGTCAGCATGGTTAAGGGAGATACATCCGACAAGATGGTCAAGGCACTGACCTGGCGAATTGGCTTATCCGTGTTTATTTTCGTCCTGCTCATAATAGGACAGGCCACGGGGGTAATTACCTCCCATGGCCTGTAGTGTATGCTTGTCATAGAGTGCCGGCTAATCAAACACTCTATAAATAGCTCAGTTTGTTTTTATCTGCTTTTATAACCAGTAAACAAAGATATAAAGACCCAGCCAGACTACATCAACAAAATGCCAGTACCAGGCGACTGCTTCAAAGGCAAAATGCTTTTCAGCAGTGAAGTGTCCTTTGATAACGCGGATCAGCATAATTGTCAGCATTATCGCGCCCATGGTCACATGGAATCCATGAAAGCCTGTTAGCATAAAGAAGGTGCTGCCATAAATACCAGATGCCATCGTCAGGCCCATTTCATTATAGGCAACGATATATTCTTCAACCTGGAAGAAAAGGAAGGTAAAGCCCAGTACAACGGTAGCTGCCAGCCAGTAGGTCAATGGTTTGCGATGACCGGCTCTCAGTGCATGGTGAGCCAAAGTAATGGTCACACTTGATGACAGCAACAGTGCAGTATTAATTGCCGGCAAGCCAAGTGCACCCATTTTCTGTTCTGGCCCGACAAATGCGGTATTATCCGGGTTAGTCAGCACTGGCCAGACGGCTTCGAATGCTGGCCAGAGCAGTTCGTGCGTCATTGCGTTATTTCCGGCACCGCCTAACCATGGCACGGCAATCATTCGCGCGTAGTAAAGCGCCCCAAAGAATGCGGCAAAAAACATTACTTCGGAAAAGATGAACCAGAGCATACCAATACGGAACGATCTATCGACCTGTTCGTTATAGTTATTTGCCAGCGATTCATCGATCACAGCACCAAACCAGCCATAGAATAAGTACGCAATAAGCGCGAAGCCTACTGGCAACATCCAGCTAATTGAGTCACCCTGGATTGAATTTACTGCGCCAATCACCGTTGTGGTTAGCGCAATAGTCCCTACTACAGGCCATTTACTTGGTTCTGGTATGAAATATTCACCATGATTTGCGGTAGACATTTTGTAATCCCTAGTTTGTGTGGTTTGCCAGAGCCTTGCTGATTGAAGATGTTTTCACTCTTCTCTCCGCGCCCTCTGTGCCCGGTTTTATAAAAAATGTATAAGATAAGGTGATTTCATGTACATCCTCAGAGATTGACGGATCTACGACAAATACAACAGGCATCACCTTTTCTTCTCCTGCCTTTAGTTTCTGTTCAGTAAAACAGAAACATTCCGTTTTCTGAAAATACTTCGCGGCAACCCCTGGTGAAACACTTGGAATTGCCTGCCCAATCATATCTTTGCCAGTTTTGTTCCTGACAATAAAATCAATTTTCGTTGGCTGGCCCGGATGAACTTTTACTGAATCTTGTGTTGCCTTAAATTCCCACGGCATATACTCATTCAGACTGGTTAGAAATTCTACTTTAATTTCTCGTGAGGTGTCTGCCTCAACTGAATCAAAACGACTAACCTGAACTCCTGTCTTGCCATTCAAGCCTGTTAAATCACAGAAAACATCGTAAAGCGGTACTAAAGCAAATCCGAAGCCGAACATAGCGACAACTGTTATCAGTAATTTTGCAATTACCTTTTTGTTTGACGCCTGCTCGTGCTTCGTTTCAGTTGCCATACTAATTATTTAACAACAGGCGGTGTTGTAAAGCTGTGGAATGGCGCTGGAGATGGCAACGTCCACTCAAGACCTTCTGCACCTTCCCACACCTGGTCAGTTGCTTTTACAGTACTGCGACCACGAATAGTTTTAATCACATTGTATAACAGGATCAACTGACTGAAGCCGAATACAAAGGCGCCAACTGAAGCCCACTGGTTGAATTCAGTAAACTGCATATTGTAGTCCGGGATACGACGCGGCATACCTGCGAGTCCAACAAAATGCATTGGGAAGAAAAGCAGGTTTACTGAAATTGTAGAAATCCAGAAGTGGAGCTTACCCAGCTTTTCGTCGTACATGTTGCCAGTCCACTTTGGCAGCCAGAAATAGACCGCAGCAAAGATCGAATACAGGGCACCTGTTACCAGAACATAATGGAAATGCGCCACAACAAAGTAGGTGTCATGGTACTGGAAGTCGGCTGGAACAATCGCAAGCATCAGTCCTGTAAATCCGCCTATGGAAAACATGAAAATAAAACCGATAGCAAATAGCATGGGGGTTTCAAAGGTCAAGGACCCTTTCCACATAGTACTTACCCAGTTAAAGACTTTAACACCTGTCGGTACGGCAATCAGCATGGTTGCGTACATGAAGAACAACTCGGTGGCCACTGGCATACCGGTAGTAAACATGTGATGCGCCCAGACGATGAACGAGAGGAAGGCAATAGACGAAGTTGCATATACCATTGAGCTATAACCAAAAATCTTCTTACGGGCAAAGGTCGGGACAACTTGTGAAATAACACCGAAAGCCGGCAGGATCATGATATAGACTTCAGGGTGACCAAAGAACCAGAATACGTGCTGGAACAATACCGGGTCACCCCCACCTGCCGCATCGAAAAAGCTGGTGCCAAAATTACGGTCAGTTAGCATCATGGTAACTGCGCCGGCCAGTACAGGCATAACAGCAATCAGCAGATAAGCTGTAATAAACCAGGTCCATACAAAGATAGGCATCTTCATATAGGTCATGCCCGGGGCACGCATGTTGATGATCGTCGCAATGATGTTGATTGCACCCATGATGGATGAAATACCCATCATATGTACGGAGAAGATGAAGAAATCAGTACTGTCAGGTCCGTATGTTGTTGATAATGGCGCGTAGAAGGTCCAGCCAAAGTTTGGCGCAGACCCCATGCCCATTATGCTCATAATCAGGCTAGCAATCAGCAGACCAAAGGCACCGGGCAATAACCAGAAGCTCCAGTTATTCATTCTTGGCAGTGCCATGTCCGGTGCACCAATCATCATTGGTACCATCCAGTTAGCCAGACCAACGAAGGCCGGCATGATCACACCAAATACCATGATCAGCCCGTGCAGAGTGGTCATCTGGTTAAAGAACTCAGGTTCTACAAACTGCAGACCCGGCTGAAATAACTCCGCACGGATAACAAGTGCCAGGGCCCCACCAACAAATAACATAGTAAAACTGAACCATAGATACATAGTACCGATGTCTTTATGGTTGGTACTGAATAACCAGCGTCCAATACCCGTTGGTTTGTGATCGTGATGATCGTCGTGATGCTCTTCGATAACAGCGCTCATAATTGCCTCTTCTATCTAATACTTGATATTCGATGAATGATTCTTTTAAATCCTGCGATTAGCGTGCCGCTTTTATATCAGACGGCTGAACTACATCACCTGTACTGTTACCCCAGGCGTTTCGCTCGTAGGTTACCAGTGCAGCCAGGTCGGCATCATTCAGCTGACCACCGAATGCCTGCATCGCTGTACCAGGAACACCCTTGACAACAACTTCAATATGCTTTGCTACATCGCCTACTATAACAGGACTGCCTTTCAGTCCAGGAAACACATTTGGTATACCTTCACCGGATGTCTGGTGGCAGGCTGCACAGTTCGTCACATAAACCTTTTCTCCATGCGCCATCAGTTCATCCATGGTCCATGTTTTTTCAGCACTCGCTGCCGCTTCTGCCGCCGCCGCTTTTTGAATTCCTACCCATGCTGCATAATCTGCTTCAGATTTCACTTCGACGACGATAGGCATAAACCCGTGGTTGGTTCCGCAAAGTTCGGTACACTGGCCACGGTAAACGCCCGGTTTGTCTGTTTTAAACCAGCTTTCATTGATAAAGCCCGGTATTGCATCTTTCTTGACGGCAAAGTCGGGTACCCACCAGGAGTGAATCACGTCATTGGATGTAAATAATAAACGTACTTTTTTATTAACTGGAACGACCACACGGTTATCAACATCAAGCAAGTAGTTTTTGTCATTAACATCGACATTTCCGCTTGTTGCAATTGTGAGGGAGTCTGGAGTAGTAATGTTGCTGAAGAAACTGATGCCCTCACCAAGGTAATCATAGTGCCACTTCCACTGATAGGCTGTAACTTTTATCGATATGTCAGAATTGGACACATCTTCCATTTCCAGCAGAACTTTTGTCGCAGGAACCGCCATAAATCCAAGAATTATAAATGGAATAATGGTCCAGACGATTTCCAGGGTAAGATTATCATCGAAGGTTGCAGCTTTATGTCCTTTGGACTTCCTGTG
>JBLYYR010000102.1:0-3537 GCA_048550195.1 Arenicellales bacterium | reverse complement strand
TTGAATACATGTACTCATGCCGTGCTTTATAGATTATGTTTTTAAACATAATCTAATAATTTATGTTTAACCATTCTGAAAACTTGCTAGAATGCTCCCCTTCGGGCCTGTAGCTCAGTTGGTTAGAGCAGGGGACTCATCACAATGGTGCGTTCATGGCGAAAACCATGAAATGAACGGGATGAATTCAGGGAAACCTTAGCAGTCAGGCTGATGGCAACCCTGAGCCAAGCCGGGAGTACACTTCCGGAAGGTGCAGAGACTACCTGGGGACTTCAGTGTCCTTAATAACAGGCTAGAGCGTCCCGCACCCTACCAGCCCTGCTGAGGGTGGTGAGATAGTCCGCTCCTGGTAGAAATATCAGGCCACAGTGAATCCCTTGGTCGTAGGTTCAAGTCCTACCGGGCCCACCATCTGCACAATGTTCATGGCTTTATGGCGTTGAGGCCGAGTGATCGGAATCCCTTGGTGTGTGCCGTGGTGGTGTCCACACTGAGGGTCGCGCTCGACGCGCTACGCAGTTTTTTATCCGGCATACGCCGGAATGACGAAAGGTGTATTAATCAGAGTTCCCTAATAAGAAAGGAGAACAGCAAGCTAATTGCCTGCACTAAAACGCGCCAGTAGCTGTTCGGTATCAAGTCCAGTTTTATCCGGGTCTACTCCTATTAGTCCGCACAGTGAAACTATTTCTATGTGTTCAACGAGGCTGGTAACGCCATTGCTCTGACTGACGGCCAGGCACATGTTGATGAGCAACTCGGCAGTTTTCGGATCAGAGCTAACCTTTTTGATTGTTGCCAATGTGGTCTCTCTCCCCGCTTTCGGCGAAGCCAGAATAAGACCTGTATAGTGATTGAAAAGGTCGACACCCTCGTGAGGATCAAAAGCCTTCAGCTGGGTCAGGGTTTCCATAATCTGGTCAACCCGTATCCTGTCGGCAAAAGATACCTCGCCCTCTGATGCAGAGACCATGGCGCAGGCAGCCATAGATGCTTGCAGAAAAGGCCGGTTTTTTTCTTTCTCCGTGCGATCCTGAAATATCCTTTTAAGATCATCAAGGAATCCTAGCATTATGATCTCCTGAAGTGAGGGTTAAGAGTGATTATGCGTCTCGCTGCAACCGGTTTTCAACACAAATTGCCTTCGTCAGCCAATGCGCTCGGGGACCACTTGTGTGCAGTACCTGGCCAGATGATAATTGCGGGGCATCGACAGGCGCAGGAAGCCTAGTCGTCAATCTCCGTTCTTTCTTCACCGCAATGGTTGTTTTCTAATCTCTGCTGCTGAATGAACAGGAAAACGGCAAGTCCGAATGCGAGCAGCGAGATAATCGCGTTAAAGAAACCAGAGAGCGCAACGTAAAGCAAGACCACGAATGAGTACCAAAATGCTATATACCTCACGACCAACCTCTGTTGCGTATCACGCAGGGTGTAATAACCCGATATGAAAGTAGTCGGTATGCAGGAGTGAAACTTAATTACTGATTCCGGGAGCCTTTACCACACCACATTTCCAGTGCTTCCTGCTGCTCTGATGCCCATCCTTTGACTCATATCAACGACATCCAATCTGAGCCCGCGTAGAGTCCACGGAATATGCCCTCGACAAGAATCAAGCCGGGCCTGAACAATAATGAATAATCGGAGGGAACCATGAGAAGTCACGTCTGCTGGGCGTACTGTGCACCGCCCTGCTTTCCCTAATAACAGTTTCTGCGAATGCTGCATTGCCAGGCCGCCTGCCAACAAGCCATGGAAGCACAAATTATCAAGCAGTTTCTTAGATTGAATGTCTGGAAGGCAAGTGAAAACGGTCATTCCGCTGAGCGTTCGATAAGCCGACGCCCCAGGGACTGCCAAGGAACGTTGAGCCGCGGTAATCTGGGCTCAACGGCTCAAGCGCGTGTTCACCAAAAATAAATGCTGTAGGCGATATTGACGTTGAGACGTGCTGCGCCTGCGACGGCGCAGTCAAAGTGATCACCTGCATCGAAGATCCGGTGGGGTTTCTGATGTCCATATATTATTATCTCAAACATAAGGTATTCAGATGAATGGCGATCTTACCTGGCGATTTGATGTTGCAGTCATGGAATGGCTGATTGTCCTTGCTGTGTTGGTCATTCTGGCTGCCGTGGGGACTGTGGTGACACGTCGGTCACTCAAAGCATACAGAAAGCAGAATACTCAATCAGGTGCGCAGGGTTCGGCATCCGGAAGCTGGCACACAGAAAGTACAAAAACAGTCTTTGAAAAACTCGCAACAACACCAGACGGACTATCAAAAGAAGAACTAACTGTCAGGCTCGTCAAATACGGCCCGAATCGGCTCCCCGAACCGAGGACACGTGGTCCACTGGTGCGGTTTTTCTACCAATTCCACAATGTACTGATCTATGTGTTGATGGCTGCCAGCGCCGTCACAGCCATGCTCGGTCACTGGGTGGATGCCAGTGTGATCCTGGCTGTGGTTCTTCTAAATGCAGTGATAGGGTTCGTGCAGGAAGGCAAGGCTGAGAATGCTTTAAGAGCCATACGGCAGATGCTTTCTCCGAATGCCATGGTGATGCGTGATGGCCGACAAATGACGGTCCTGGCAGAAGAGCTGCTGCCTGGAGATATCGTATTGTTGCAATCAGGCGACAAGGTGCCTGCAGACCTACGGTTGTTCCGCGTCAAGGGACTTCAAATTCAGGAGTCGGTCCTGACAGGTGAGTCGATGGCGGTAGAAAAGATTACTGGTCCTGTCGTACAGGAGGCCGTGATCGGAGATCGCCGTTGCATGGCGTATTCGGGCACCATTGTGACCCATGGCCAGGGCACCGGTGTGGTAGTTGCAACTGGTACTCAAACCGAGATTGGCCGCATCAGTACACTGGTATCAGAAGTGGAGTCGACGACAACCCCACTACTGCGTCAAATGGCCCAGTTTGGCCGCTGGCTTACGATCGCCATTCTGGGTATTGCCATTGTTACCTTCGCTTTTGGCTCACTGGTCCGGGATTATGCCGCAGCTGAGATGTTTCTTGCCGCTGTAAGCCTGGCGGTGGCAGCGATTCCCGAAGGATTACCCGCCATCATGACCATTACACTGGCAATCGGTGTGCAACGTATGGCTCGGCGCAATGCCATTATTCGCAGGCTACCTGCCGTCGAAACACTGGGGTCTGTATCAGTCATTTGTTCGGACAAAACCGGCACCCTCACCCGTAACGAAATGACCGTGCGTACGATTGCTACCGCCGAGAATCTGTTTGAGCTAGGCGGCACAGGATACGACCCCCACGGTGCGATATCACTGTCTAACCGTGACGTGCTTCCGGATGAGATACCGCTTCTACTGGAGGTGGTACGGGCTGCGGTGCTTTGCAATGATGCATCACTGGAAAAAAGAAACGGCGAATGGCTTGTCCACGGTGATCCGATGGAGGGTGCGTTGTTGGTATCAGGCCTGAAGGCCGGACTGGATATCGAGACTGAAGGTAAACAATACCCGCGCACCGATCTTATCCCTTTTGAATCGGAGCATCG
>JBLYYR010000101.1:0-8055 GCA_048550195.1 Arenicellales bacterium | reverse complement strand
CCAGCTGCACAATGATAGTTGCCAACGACGACAACTACGCACTAGCCGCCTAATACCGGTTAGTCCTTTCACCTTTGCTTGATTGTGGGCGGGGATTTGAAAGGTCATCTTACACAGTATCGCGGTAAAGCATCGTCTGTGGCGGACCCGTTAAAACCTATACAGAATCGCCGTCCGTTTTCCTCGTTTGCCGGGTAGCGTACGGTTAAATTAAAAGTGCGAACTAAACATGTAGATCCGGATGGTAGAGTGCTTGCGGACGGGAGTTCGATTCTCCCCGCCTCCACCAAACATCCCAGCAGTAGCATCTAAGGCCGTCCATCTGGACGGCCTTTTTGTTGCTTAGGGGTCAGACTTGATTTTTGAACTACGAAAAAATCAAATCTGACCCCGGTTCTTCGATTTCCTTTTGCTCGCCAGTTAAATAAACGGCCAAGAAAAGCCTTAAAGTACGAGACACCAGCAGAAAGATTTAATGCATATATTGCATCGATCAGTTGTACCCACAACCCAAACCGGAAGTTCAGGCAAATTTCAAATGACTTGCTTTATCAGCTGATGTATTCTTCGTTCACAATCAATAAGAGGGAGAGAAAAAATGACAGATAAAAGGTCTGGCGAAAGCCGCCGTAAATTACTGAAATCAATCGCAGCAGGTAGTGGTGCTATCGTTGCAGGAAAGTCGCTACCAGAATCCTGGTCCAAACCAGTTGTAGATTCTGTAATACTTCCAGCACATGCACAGACTTCACAGGTGACTCCACCGTCAGGGTCTTACAATCAGACCCAGAGCGTTCCACACAGTTTCACCGTCACGAAAATACTGAACGTGGATTTTGATGTAACTGGCTTTACACCGACCGGTGACGGAACGCTCACCTTGACACTTACAGACGATTTTAGTTTCACCACTGAATTTGTGACGATTTCTGTTGACGGCGCGGTTATAGGTACTATGTTCCAAAATACTGGTAACCCCACTGATTGTTCTGTAAGTGGCCCAGAGGGCATAACGGTCCCGCAAGCAACACTAGTATCTGCCGCTGCGGATGGAACTGTTACTATTACTTTGGAAGCAACCGCCGCTGTGGGGATTTGTGGTCCCGCAGTAAACCAGATACTTCAACTGGAGTTCCCAGCCTAAACGTTTTCATAAAACCTTTATTTTTAAAGCCTCCCACATCGGGGGGCTTTTTCATTTCTACATCCAACTTCGGTTGTTAAAAATTCAAGGGGTCGGACCAAGGCAACTCATTGATAAGATAGAGTAGTGGAGCTGGAATTGGCCATCTTCAGGCCTTAAAAGGCCCATTTCCCCTGCTTAATAACAACTTTAAGGATGAGATGTTATGCCAGGAAGGAGCCAGTCGCCAGACTTTTGCAGAGGATGTGCTGGGATGAGTCTGACCCCTTTAACTCTTTCATGATCAGAAGCTCCACATCAGAGATGCAACCACCAGATGTTGATCCGGTACCAGTCTATTGGTGTCGCCCTTGAAAAACCCGCCTTCCTTTCCGCTCGAATGATCGTAGCGATATTCCAGAGCAAGCACTGCGGTGTTAGAGGCCACGGGTGAAAATGTGTATTCCACAGTGCCTGTAAAGGCTTGAATATATTGCCTGGCCCCCGATACCATTCCATCCGGGTCCGAGAAAAACTCTGATCGCAGGCCTAAATTCCATGGTCCGTGGATATGCCAGCCAAACCAGAGTGCACCGGACAACCAGTTGTAGCGCGGGTTGCTGGTTATACTCGCTTGCTTTTCTGTACCGAAGTCCAGGGCGCCTGCCAGTAGATATCGATCGTTTTTCCATTCGAGG
The DNA here is from genome assembly GCA_048550195.1 of Arenicellales bacterium. GTDB lineage: Bacteria > Pseudomonadota > Gammaproteobacteria > BMS3Bbin11 > BMS3Bbin11 > BMS3Bbin11. The sequence goes on along the minus strand of JBLYYR010000101.1, from coordinate 6,234 downwards.
ATGGAATCCGAGAAAAACCGCCAGAATTCAGTATTCGTTTCTTCCTGATCCGGGCCGTAGTAGAAATTCTGGATAAATCTGACCTGTGGCGAAACGTCCCAGGCTGACTGGAAACCAAGGCTAGGTGTATCGTTGGCGTGGGCAAGATAATTCCAGCCATCAACTACGAGTAACGAGACATCCAATGTATCGCTGACGGGAAAATCACCCTGCACGCCGAACATAAAATAAGGCACAAAATCCAGAAGATAGCCGCGTGTGTAATTGATGTTTTGTATCGCCAGAAACGACTCGTAGCCTATATAACTGTTGATCAGACCCGCAGTTACGCCAAGACCATCGCCCAGGGGAAATAGATAGGTTGCGTTGGCACGGTACATGTGGCGTAGTGTATCAGCGTTCGAAATCGGTTCATTAAATGTGGGCGGTGTTACGGGTACCAGGTTTTCCGTATCGACACCTGCCTGCAAACCGAATTCAATTCCCCAGCGTGATTGCGGCGCTGCATTCTTGCTGACATAGGCCATGGCCATGTTAACTTGAGGTTGATTCAGCTTGAACGTAGTACCCTTGCTGCGCCAGAGATTGTTTTCCGGGTTATTAGTGCTTGAGCCATAGCCGAGATCCAGATACAAACCGTGATCCCACAATTGTGAAACAGGCTCTTGAGGCATATCATCATCCGATAACTTCTGAACGTACCAACGTTCAGACGCGACACCGAAATCTTTGGGCCTTTCATCCGCCTGCACAGGGCTAAAAACTAACGAGAAAAGGCATAGACCAGCAAAGATTTTTTGGGCCAATAATTCCCGAGCGGTTGAATGGTATATCATCATAATAATTTTTTGTTCTATTTGATGAACAATATAAGCGTGAGAGTAATGTCTGCTATATAACACCTTGAATTCAAGTAGTAAGTGCAATTTCATCTAAATAAGTGGTGCGAATTGATTGTTGAAAACTTGGTTGGGTGGTAAATAGCCCCGTACTTTCCCTGGGTCAGTGTGAATGTATCGCAGCATCATCGTACCTAATTCAGGTGGCTTTAGGAATTGCACTTTTTGTATGATTCCGCCCTGTATGTTAAAAAAACTATTTGGTATGCATCTGCAAAAAAACAGGCTGAACAGAATAGGGAACACCAACTTCCAATACCCGAATAGACTATTTCCTTCTGATATTTGATACAATGCTCAAAGTGCCGGTAGATCCCCGCCGTCCTCGGCTAACCAGCACATATATAGTCACTCTCTCATTGGTGATCATCCAGGAAAACATAAATGAACTAAGGAGAACTACATCATGCGAATAACAATTAAAACTTTTCTTGTACTTCTATTCCTTGCGCTGCCTTTTTCTAGCGCCATGGCTGATGAGTACGATGATACTGTCAAAATTTTCAAGAACGCCGGTGCAAGTGGCACTTTCTTTGGGAATAGCCATGGCTACGCTGTTTTCCCTACCGTAGGTAAAGGCGGTATAGGCATAGGTGCTGCACATGGCAGTGGCAGAGTATATGAAGCAGGTGTATATGTCGGCGACAGCAAAATGAACCAACTGAGCATTGGGCTGCAACTGGGTGGTCAGGCCTATAGCCAGATTATCTTTTTCGAGGACAAACGCGCCTTTGATGAATTTACCAGCGGCAACTTTGAGTTCGGTGCACAGGCTAGTGCTGTGGCTATTACCGCAGGTGCTTCTGCAGGCGCCTCAACAGGGGGTAGCTCAGCCGGTGCCAGTGGCGGTAAGAACGATGCCACTACTGCGGGCGGGTACCACAAGGGCATGGCAGTGTTTACTGTGGCCAAGGGCGGACTAATGTATGAAGCTGCAATTGGTGGGCAGAAGTATAAATACACGCCTAAGAAATAGCCTTTAGCGTTGAGTTGAGTTGAGTTGAGTTGAGTTTGGGGGCAGCCCACGTTTTACAGCAATATAAATCATGGCCTGCTCCCTGTCCTTCATATCCCCAGAATCGTGACATCTCCACTATTTGAAAATCACCCTGCCTCAAATTATTTTCCGTGTTGATTATCATTTAAAACTTAAAATCGGGGATTTTTATCATGCTTAGGTGGTGACTGCTACGGGTCCAGTCTGTGTGAAATCCTGGAATAAGAATGATCGGTTCTGCAGGTGGTTGAAAGGTATGTTGGGGGTATTTATGGCTTAACAATAAAACCAATACGGAACTTACATTACTATTACTTATCTTTTTTCGCTCGTACGGTTGCCCCCTCCACCACACATCCCAGCAGTAGCATCTAAGGCCGTCCATCTGGGCGGCCTTTTGCTATGTGCAGAAGCGACTTAAGGAGGGAGTATATAACGACTGCGAGGTCACTTCTGTGTGTACTTTCTCGAGTCCGAGCAAAGAACAGTCAGATGTCGCCTGCCATAAACTGGCCTCTTTATGATTTAACTAATCCCGGTAGTGTGGGTCCAGCCAGCACTTCGGCAGATTCTCGCCTGAAGGGAAAGATACTCCCACCTTCTTGAAATTTTCTGGTTCAGCTACATCTTCACCGAAATCCAGGCGTCCGCTGAATGAGTCCTTGAATGGATCAAAGACCTCTGTAGGATCCAGTACTTCGATGAGATGACCGGAATTTTTTTCCATCAGTAGCATGGTGTATCTCCTTTTGATGCTGTGGGGTTCAGACTCAATTATAATCAGTGTATAGTTAATCGCAATGATACAGATCAACTATAGGGTACATCTATTAATGTAACTGGCATTAAGTAAGAAGGCCCTAGTAGTAACAGGTAACCAGAATAACGCTCCTTTCTTGCATATGCTACCTTTAGTCATAGACTACTTGAATATGGTATGTTCTACGTCTATTTTTTATATATTCTCCCAATGATATGACAAATAAAATGCTGGAAGCACTAACACATTCAATTTCTGAAACGGATTTCACTATCAACCGCGCGAATATAGCGCGCTGGCTGCGACCCTTTGCGGCGACCACGCCTACATTTTATTTATTGTTTGTAATCCCGTTTGCGCTGCTGGGATATGTTGCTCTGCTGCTGTTCCCAGTGCTTTCGATCTGGCTATATTTTAAGCTGATAAACTCACTTTATTCGGCCCCTGACTACCAGCACTGGCCTGACGCCATGATGATTGGCAGTTTTCTGCTACTCACTACACTGGCAACCATTGCGCTGGCGCGACTGGCTTTTAGAAACCCGGCAGGAATTGTTGTCAACGATGAGAGAACGCCCGTACTTTTCCTCCTGATAAAAAAGCTGCAAAAGCACTATGGTAATCCTGGAATTTACAGGGTTCTCATAACGAGAGACGACAGTGTACAAATTACCCACACTCCTGTTAGCTGGTTTCCACTTAAATTTAGAAATACGCTCGAGATAGGCATTTCTGCCTTATTATGCACCTCACCGCTGGAGTTTCGCGGCATGCTTGCCAGGGAAATTGCCAAGCTGGCCAGCCAGAAAAACCCCGTAACAGGCTGGATGTTAAGCCTGCACCGACAGTGGGCAGAATATCATTATTATCTTGAGCGCGACGGAAGCCTTATACTGAAACCTCTGACCTTCTTCTTTCGCTACTATTCACCCTCATATAATGCCGTGTCATTTTTCGCAGCCCGTCGTGCTGAAATACGATCAGATCGTTACACACTGGAAGTCATGGAGGACGACGATGCCATCAACTCCATCATTCAGACAATAATATTCCAGAATTTTCTGCGGGAAAAATACTGGCCCCAGGTCATGAATCAGCCGAAAGACGGCAAACATCGGATATTCCTGCCCTATAAGAAAATGAGCCAGACTGTGCGAAAGAATGTAAAGCAAACGGATATAGAGCGGTGGGTTCATCGCGAGCTACGGAAATTTGGCGATACCAGCACGACGCTGCCACCACTGAAGACGCGGCTCCGTTTATTAGGCCATGAAAAACCTGTCTACCCCCCGGCCCTTAAAGAAACCGCAGCAGAATACTATCTTGATACTTCTATGCAGCAGCTTTTAATAAACAGTTTCGATAAAAGCTGGATGAGGAAAGCGGGGATACAGTCCTCATAATTTTTCTTCATGTATAACTATGTCAGATAATTCATACAGGCCTCTCTCATAGTCTGAGAACAAATCCTCGCCTTTACGCTGTTTTATTACTAATTCAATCTGATTACGGATATTCTCCGGGACATCCTGTGGATTTCCTGGCATGGCTTTGGTAACAGAGAAGATTGCATAGTCACCATTTTCCAGCTGTACACTTCCTGCAGTATTAACTGAAGAACGGAAAACTTCCCTCATTAATGCAGATGTTACCCCTGCATTTTCACTACGGGTAACCTCTTCATGTTCCACCAGCTGTAACCCTTCGCTTTCAGCAATCTGAGAAAGTGTTGTTTTTTCTGACTGTAAGGCCTCTATTAACCTCGCTGCCTCTTCGGCAACCAGTTCCTTACTGCGCTGCATAAGCAATATTTGTTTTATTTCATCAGAGACATCTGCAAGCGGCTTTTGCTGTGACACACGATGTTTCAGCAGCCTTAAAGCAACAAGCGTGTCCTCAGATATTTCTAAGACTTCACTATTCAGACCTTCGAGCAATACGTCTTCTGTAAATGCTGAATCAATAAAAGGACGCTTTTCTGCAACACCCTGACCGCCGGCACGGGAAAACCATTCTGTAGTTGCCATTTTCAGTCCCAGAGCATCTGCTGCAGGCTGCAATGTCGTAGGCTGCTCATAGACTATATTTTGCATTTCCTCTGCCATTTCCCCATAACGTGATGAGGCCTCACGTAATGCGTACTCTTTACTGATTTCCTCTCTTACTTCGTCAAAACTCTTCCTCGTTTCCGGTCTGATATCATTCAATTTAATGATATGAATACCGAAACGACTTCTTACCGGCCCGGAGACCTCTCCTGTCTGCATGCTAAAAACCTTTTCATCAAAAGCCGCATCCATCACACCTTTTTCAAAATAACCAAGGTCTCCACCCAGTTCAGAACTTATGCTATCGACAGAAAACTCTTTCGCCATTTCAGAAAAATCCTTGCCATCACGTATCTGGCTCGCAAGATCAGATGCCAGGTCTTCTACGCGTTTGATCTCCTCATCACTGGCATCACTCGCGACAGCTAGCAATATGTGCTGTGCCTTGCGCTGCTCAGCCTGTATGTACTGCTCTTTATTCTCCTGAAAATTGGTACGTAGGGCCTCTTCGTCAGGTTGTATCTGCTGTGCGACATCTGCCAGCGATAAAGTAATGTACTCTACCTGTACTTCTTCCGGTGTCATGTACAATTTTTTATTTGTATCGTAGTGCTGCTTGATATCTGCTTCATTGATTTCAATATTATCAATGAAACTCTTACCCGTAAGCGTCACTGCTCTAAAATTTCGTTTCTCCTGCTGCAAGCGCAACAGTTCATCCAATTCTTCATCATTAGTTATAATTGACTGCGTAAACCCTTCCCTGATCTGACCGACAATGCTTCCCATCCGAATCTGACTTTCAAATGCAGTGGGGCTGAGGCCATTCCTGCGTACTGCCTGAGCATACATTTCAGGTGAAAAAGAGCCATCCTTCTGGAATGAGGGATTGGACCTTAAAAAACTGGCAAGTTGATCATCTCCAATCTGGTAATTTTGTTTCTGTATGTCAGCGAATACCAGACGCTGGGTTATCATTTCGTTCAAAACCCGCGTTTTGAACGCAGATGACTCAAAAATTTTATTGTCAATCTTACCGCCAAGCTGCTGTCTTATCACATTTCGCTGACTCTGCAACTGTTGCTGAAAGTCCTGTGACATCAATTCACTACCATTTATTTCTGCTACAGGAACTTTTGTCTCTGCATCGAAATATTCATTGATGCCCCATAAAGCAAATGGCACTGAGATAAGAATTACGATCACCCAGGCAATCCAGCCCTGGGCTCTTTCACGAATGGTAGTAAGCATGTCTGATAAGTTTGTGCGTCGTGTTGTGAATAGTAAAAAGGGCAAATCCTTCCGGATTCACCCTGTTTTTAGTAATGGCGGAGTGGACGGGACTCGAACCCGCGACCACCGGCGTGACAGGCCGGTATTCTAACCAACTGAACTACCACTCCGAAAAGTATCGCAATGCGTTACAAATACATTTGGTGGGTGCTGAGGGGATCGAACCCCCGACCCTCGCCTTGTAAGGGCGATGCTCTCCCAGCTGAGCTAAGCACCCGAGGGCGCGCTAGTTTACTG
>JBLYYR010000100.1:0-8098 GCA_048550195.1 Arenicellales bacterium | reverse complement strand
CCATGGCCTTCACCCTTCGGGCCAGTCTTCGACTGTTCAAATCCGCATCCTGCGGATTTAGTCTTTTGAATTATCTTAACAAACCAAAGAAAAGCCGCCCCATCGTGTTGGCCTTCGGCTACTCTGCGCGCTTCAGTCTGAACCGGGTGCGGTGAACTCGCTACGCTCAGACATGCACCGCGCTTTATCCGGCCCAGCCTTCCAGTGCTCGACATCCCAAAAGGGGATGGGAGGTCAAAGACACAAGATTAAGGATACGGGACAAAAGACAAAAAGAAGAATCAAAATCTTCATTTTAAATTGTCATACCGACGTAGGCCGGTATTCAGAGTTTCTTTAAATAGACAAATTCCGGCTGGAGGATTATCGGAATGACGGAAACACGGTTTTGATTTTTCTTTTGTCCTTAGTCTTTAGTCCCATGTCTTTGATCTAACCGTTACATCACACCACGAGTTTCACAACCCGCCAGCTTATCTGAGCATCGCAGCGAACCCGAAGGGCTAGCATGTGCCAGCACTATATTAAAAAGAAATAAACTCGCGCATAAAATGCGAAAATTCAGCCGTGTGCCAGCACAATAATAAAAAAACAGAACTCATCCGGTCAGGGAAAAATTTCAACCAGTCGACAGCAACTGAGTCAGTAAATCATGAAAATAAAAGGGAATTGTCCCGCCACCAATAATCAACACCGCCGCGATCCCAACAAACAGATATGACAAAAAATGGGCCCGCGCCCCTCTTATTACCCAGGTATCATGCATAACACGCATGCCAGGTGCTGGAAACCTGTTGCTCTTTTGAATTTCTCGAGCCACCTGAATCAGGTGTATGCCGATTGTAATCAGTATGATGGCGAGTATTGCGAACAGGGAATAAAAAATAACCAGCAGCCTGAAAACGTGATTAGATTTGTCATCAGAAAACAATTGAACGAGATAGCCTTGTACCGATGGTGAAGCCCACAGCAGCAAAGCAAGTGAAATGACCAGTAGCGCTACAACAGACAGCCATTTATTTCGAAACTGGCTGTCGGCACGAACCAGCCTGGGGCGTCGTATGGCCACACCAGAGGTCGAGACTGATTTTGGATCTAACATGAATATAAGCTGTAAATAGTTTTCTTTTCAGTGGTTGTCGCAGTTTAACAGGGTTTAAATTGCTGGCTACTTCATTAACATTATAATTTAGACCTATTTTGCTCCAGCCACACCAGATTTCCGACAATCAGTAGCAATCAGAAACACTAGAGGTACCCTAAATTGGAAAGTTAGGCTTTGCAAGCTTCAATTGACGGCTAGCACGTATTCGCCGAATTACCCATTCCATAACCTGCCAGGGGTGGCGTATCCACCGTGTTAAAAGCAAATTATCATCTGGTGATACGCCGTAATAAAGTCGCAACCACCAGCTCGATGGATTCAGAAGATCTTTCACACGCTGTTTTACTGGTTCACGCAGTATTGTGCTCAGTGGCAATATACTCACGCCTGTCCCGGCTGGCATCGGTCTCTGGTTGAGGGGTATGTGCTGACGTAAATTTTCGGGCAAGGGGATAATGTAATCAACCAGCCTAAAGGCATTAATTACTTGCGGATAATTTTTTCCTAGCGCAGGCCAGTCGATCTCTTTTTCAAAATGGCTGGCAAAGTACACAATATCAAGGCACCAGATAAGCTTTAGCTTTGAGGCTGGCTCTGACATGTGATGGTACAGGTGGCGTAACTGATCCTGATGTCCGAGGGCAGTATAGTTGGCACCCTCAATAGAAAAATCCTTCAATTCTGAGGTCAGGTTTTTAGTTGTAATCGATGCCGGGGCATCACCACTTAGCGCATCATGATGAACCTCCACATGAATTTGCACGCCATTTCGCTCGATATATGCGCCCGGCAGGTGATGGTGCTCGGACATATACTGGCTACCAGCATGATCGGGAACTGTATAGCCGAGATCACGCAAGATTTGTTGAACAGCCAGGGCCTTATCCTGTGGGGCAAGCAGGTCTATATCGCTCATTGTGCGTAAGGACGGATCCGGGTAAATGGTATGAGCAAGATATGATCCTTTTAGTACAATTAACTGGATAGAGCTCTTTTTACAGGCTTCGGATAATTCGGCCATTGCTTCAGCGCGAGCCTGATTTGCCCACCGGTGGCGTTGCACAAGAGCATAGAGTTTACGTTTTATGTGCTGAGGAATTTCTGCACCGCAGTCGCGAAGACTGGTAAAAAGTAGAGGCGCTACGGCATTGTTTTCAGCCTCGGTAACCAGAGCTTCCCAGTTAGAAAAAGTAGAAATAGCGTGAGACAGGACTTTTTTGTCCTGCTCATCAGGGTTTATCCGTGCGGCAAGTGCCAGCAGACGATAGACAGGATCAAATTGGTAATTTTCGTTGTTCAAGCACTTTACCTGATTGCAAATGAGGCCCGGCCGGTTTATCGCGGTCTGAGATATTTGTAGAGATTTATATCAAAGACCTGTCAAATGCATAGTTGATAAGATAGATGGTGCAGATTATCAGTACAATAGAGGAAAGACCGAGGATAGTAAAAATTGTTTTCAGGCGGGAGAGCGAGTGCATCAAGGCCTGTTCATTATTTTTGTTATAGGCAGTTTTAATTGTTCTGCTGAATAGCAGCAGCAGTATGCCAATCCATATAGGTACCCAGGCAATAAGTATTCCGACACCGGTAACAGTGATCAGTGAGCCATAGATGATTAAACAGCCGGCGAACAGATGAATCCATAGCCTGCTCTCATAAAGCGGCAGTACAATTTTACTTGTCTGCAGCGGTCTGTCTGCATCAGCACTTATATGAGGGTGCATTGATGTGCTATCTTCGTTTTGCAATTTTATGAATTCCTGAGTAAGAAGGGTGAACATAGCTGAGAAAAAATCCCTGTGCAACGTTTAACAATGCCAATAAAACCAGGGCTTGCTACCTGTGCTGTAACAGATCACAATATTTCACAATGCATAATCAGACCGGAATAAAAAAATGAATTTGGAAAAAGTTGTATTTGCCTTCTTTATTGTTCTCGCACTGACCGTAAATTTCGGGTTTTTTGTCGGTGAAATTAATGACCCGCTGCACCACAATGTCTATGAACTATATGTAGCAATAGTGGTTAACCTGGTTGCTACCGTACTCAAATTTGGCGACCGAACACATATTGGTGCAGTTCTTCTGGCGACATCACTGGTTGCTGACCTGCATCTAATCGCTGCGGCAGTTGCCTGGGGTGTAGGATTATACATGCTTGATATGGGTAATGATGTGCTTGGCATTGTGGTATCACTATCCGCCGGTGCGTTATTGGCAAATATTACCTCGGTAGTCCTGCTTGTTGTTGAGACAATGTCATTACGAAAATAAGCGATTATGGTTATTTTCATTGAGTACATAACGGAATGACTAAGGTCCTGTCATTAATTCTGCGCCGTATGCGAGTGCCGCTACTGGTACTGATTACAACATACTCTATCTCTATACTTGGTTTTGTGCTGGTTCCTGGAATTGATGAGAATGGCCAGCGCTGGCATATGTCATTTTTCGATGCGGTATATTTCGTCAGCTACATGGCGACCACGATTGGATTTGGTGAATTACCCCAGCCTTTTTCTGCCGCACAGAGATTGTGGACCACAATCAGTATTTATCTATCCGTTGTCGGCTGGGTCTATGCTATTGGCTCCATCCTGTCCCTGGTGCAGAACAGTTTATTGAAGCGTGCGCTGGAAGAAGGCCACTTTACCCGAAGCGTGAAAAAATTAAGTGATGATTTTTTCATTATCTGTGGCTATGGAGAGACGGCTCGACTGCTGGTGCACTCTCTGAGTAACAGAGGCTTCCGCACGGTGGTCATTGAAAAAAACAATGACCGGCTAGATGATTTGTCCATGTCAGATATCCCTTGCGATGTACCATCACTGGCAGCGGATGCATCAAACAGTAAGGTGCTTATTGAAGCGGGCTTATATCATCCTATGTGCAAGGGCGTGGTTGCGCTGACAGATTCAGACGAAGTGAATTTGAAGATAGCGATAAGCTGCCGTTTGTTGAAGAAATCTCTGGATGTAATTTGCCGGGCCGAATCACTGGATACCGAGGCCAATATGCGTTCATTCGATACTGATTACATAGTCAATCCGTTTGAAAGTTTTGCCTCCAGTCTGGCGATGGCGCTGCATTCACCAAGCAGTTATATGATAAACCAGTGGCTGACCGGAGTACCGGGTACACGTCTGGTGGAGCCGGCTTCGCCGCCACGTGGTCTGTGGCTGTTATGTGGTTACGGGCGGCTTGGGAAGGCTGTCCATCGATTTCTTACCTTTGAAGGACTGAAAACACGCATTATTGAATCAGACCATGAGCTGACGAGCCCGCCGGAAGGAAGCGTTAAAGGGCGTGGTACCGAAGCGGTGACGCTTAGAAATGCCGGAATTTCAGAGGCAGCAGGAATCGTTGCGGGTACGGATAACGACACCAACAACCTGTCAATTATCTATACTGCCAAGGAACAAAATAAAGATTTGTTTACAGTTGCCAGGCAGAATGATGAGAGCAATGAAACCCTGTTTCAAAACACATCAGTGGATGTTGTTATGCAGCGCAGCGATATCATTGCACATGAAATTTTATCGGTTATTCTTGCACCATTGCTGGCAACTTTTCTACAACTGGTAAAGAGCAATTCTAACCAGTGGTCCTGCGAACTGGTAAGTCGCCTAATTGCTATAGTCGGTGAAACAACTCCTGATACCTGGGGGGCGACTATTGATGAAAAACAAGCGCCCGCACTGACAGTCGCTCTGGAAGAGGGGGAGCAGGTGCCTGTCAGCGTTCTGAGTAGAAACCACTTTGACCGAGAGAAAAGATTAAAGTCGATGGTATTAATGATTGCCAGGGAGGACAAGGAGCAAGAAGAAGGCGTCAGATTGATAAGTTTACCAGACGATGATCTGCTGCTACAGACTGGTGACCAGCTGTTATTCTGCTCGCGTGAAGGAGTGAGAAGTGAGATCTCATGGGTACTGAATAATAACAATGCTCTGCATTATGTGATGACAGGTGACCAGATTTCTGAGGGCTGGCTGTGGCGGGTGTTTTCCAGGAGCGGAAGACATGCTGCTGATACTTAAGGAACCTCAGATTCAGTCAGGGATATCGCTTTTCACCCCGCTTTATTTGGCCTCATCCTGCAGAGCTACGAAAACGTATAGGCAGGATAAGATAAAAACTGCGGGTTATACACTCACCCGACCAGGACGAGTAACCCGGTTAAAGTCCTTGCCAATAGCTTGACATGTCTCTGTAGCACGCCTGAATAAAGAATTGATCGTACAACGAAAGTGAATATTGTCTAAAGATGTATGAAAAAAAAATAAGCAACTTCGGCTTTCGTTTTGTTAATCAGCAAACACTGTTGGCTGGATTAGTAGTTTTATGGGCCTCAATGCAAATTTTTTTGTACCTGACAGGAGGTATCCGGCCGGCAGGGGATAGCGGCCGTTACTTAGGTGCCGCTGAAGTATTGCTGTCTGGCCACCTGCCTACTAGTGGTAAGGCAATGTCCTACCTGGCATACGATGGTATTGTTGCAATAATTACAGGCCTGGGCTGGGGTCAGGTGGGGGTGGTTTTCGTCCAGATTCTAATGAGCGGGATCGCAGCTTATATTTTATATTTGTTGGGTACATACCTTTATGATTGGCGAGCAGGATTTGTGGCCGCCTTTCTTTATGCAGGGTTTCCAGACCTGCAGAAATGGAATTTTTATATCCTCACTGAATCCTTGTTTATTACCACCCTAGTACTTACAAGCTATGTAATCTTAGCTCGCAAGGGCTGGCAGCGAGTTATATTCGGCGGGTTGCTGGTTTTGTTGGCAACTTTCTTACGTCCCAATGGTTTCATTGTGCCATTGTCATTACTATTATATGTGCTGGTATGCTTGTGGCAGGATGGAAAACGACCGCTGGTAGGGGGGATTATAGTATTCACTGTAGTTGTATTATCTGTCGCAAGTGTTTGGGTTGGAGGAATGTTGTCCAAAGAGCATGTACTTAATCATTACATTGAAGGCACGGTAATATGGGGACATCCAGAATCGGCACTAATCATGCCCGGGCAAATAGCAGATTGCACAATCGCAAAAGGAAATGCTTTATATGAAATAGCCTGTTTTGCTGTGGCAAAGCCATTGTTTTTTATTAAATTAGTGGCAATGAAGTTGTTTTATTTTTTTCTGCTTGCCCGTCCATATTATTCTGTACCTCATAATGTATTAATTTTACTTTTTTTGTTGCCAGTATATACATTAACGATAATATCCTTGATTCAGGGCAGGAAGGAATTTGTAAGGTGGGGCTTCGCTGCAATCATTATTTTTTTACAGGCGATGGTTGTCTCATTTACTTTTGCGGATTGGGATAGTCGCCATCTGGAAGTGGTATTGCCGCTGATTTTTCTTTTTGCATCAGGGGGGGCCGTGTGGCTTCTGGATGTTGTGCAAAACAATAAATTTAACAGGCTCGGCGCCCCTTAAGGTTTCGTTGATGCACTTGCTGCAGGCAGGCACCAGGTTCAGCACTTTTTTCACGAAGACAATATAATTTAAACTACACATTGCAAAATGAAACTTTCAACCTGTATTGAAAACGCCGCTGCGCAGCTAGAAACTGCCGGGGTATTTTTTGGCCACGGAACCGATAATGCCTGGGACGAAGCGGCCTGGCTGATTCTCCATGCACTTGGTATCCCCGTTGACGAAGAAGCAGACCTGAACATGCCAATAGACAACCCTCAGCTGGCAGCCATCAATGCACTCCTGCTGCAGAGAATCGAATCCCGTAAACCGGCGGCTTATCTGACAGGAACCGTCTGGTTTGCCGGTATGCCATTTCATACTGCTGAGGGTGTAATTGTTCCACGTTCCCATATTGGAGGCTTCCTGCTTGAAAATGGACGGCCCTGGATACAACCGGGAAAGGTGAAGCACATTCTTGACCTCTGTACCGGCAGTGGTTGCATTGCTGTAGCTGCTGCCATGGCCTTCCCTGAAGCCCATGTAGACGCCACCGACATAGACCCACTTGCGCTGACCCTTGCCAGGAGAAATGTTAATGAATACGGAATGAAAAACCGTGTTCAGTTGATCAAGTCAGATATTTTTCAGAATGTCCCCGGTGAATACGATTTGATCCTGTCAAACCCACCTTATGTCCCTGCAGAAGAAATCGCCAATTTTCCGGCAGAATACCAGCATGAACCAGCTGCTGCTTTCGATGGAGGAGAAGATGGTCTCGACCTCGTACATAGAATACTCGCAGGTGCCTCACGGTTTCTTTCTCACGATGGCCATATCGTAATCGAAGTGGGTGAAAGCTGGACTACACTGGAACAGGCCTACCCGCGGGTTGCTTTTAACTGGATTGAGACGGGGGTCGGGGATTCAGGGTTGCTTATCCTGTCTCGTGAGGAGCTGGGGCAGTTTTGATTTATTGTACTGGCGCACGGCTGGTTTTCTTTTTTGTTGTTATTCTTGAATTGATATGAGTTTTTCGCCCTTCATGGGCGAGTTCATTTCTTTTATACGGACAAAAGAAACAGAACCAAAGAAAAGCCGCCCCGTCGTGTTGGCCTGCGGCTACTCTGCGCGCTTCAGTCTGGACCGGGCACGGTGAACTCGCTGCGCTCAGACATGCACCGTGCTTATCCGGTCCAGCCTTGCAGTGCTCGACAACCCAAAAGGGGATGGGAGGTCAAAGACACAAGATTAAGGATACGGGACAAAAGACAAAAAGAAGAATCAAAATCTTCATTTTAATTGTCATACTGGCGTAGGCCGGAATTCAGGGTTTCTTTAAATAGACAGATTCCGCCTGGAGGCTTATCGGAAAGACGGTTTTGATTTTTCTTTTGTCCTTAGTCTTTAGTCCCATGTCTTTGATTAAACCGTCCCGTTCAGGCTTGCCGAGAAGCGCAGATTGAGCCGGAGATTTCGGGATATGTTGTCTGAGCGCAGCGAGTTTCATATCCCGCCGGCTCGATTGAGCATCGCAGGGAACCCGAAGGGCAAGCATGCGGGTG
>JBLYYR010000099.1:0-3448 GCA_048550195.1 Arenicellales bacterium | reverse complement strand
GTCTAAATAATTAGTATATTGTGTTTTTTAACCGAAATCCTCAGTTTTGGTTCGGCGATATGTTGGAGATTCCTACAATTCAAAACGCTAACAAATCTCCATAGCAATCATGGTAAGGTCATCATGAGTTAGTTCTTGTTCGGTATGTTGATGAAAGGTATTAAGAACTGCTGATTTAAGTTCAGGCAGTGAGGCTCCTGCATTCGCATCAAGGGCATCTTTGAGACGCGCTAATCCAAAGCATTCACCCTTGGGGTTGGGTGCGTCAATTATGCCATCGGTATAAACAAAGAGTCGGTCTCCGGGAGCCATGGGAATCATGAGTTGCATGTAATGTGTATCCAAATCGAATGCAAGAGGTATATTTCTCAGAAATCCATCACTTTGCCCTTTGCGCTCAGGCAGCTTATCATAGGACCAAACCTTGTCGCTGGCTCTTTTGTATAGAACAGGAGGGTGTCCCGCATAAGAAATTCTGGCTACCCTCTCTTCACTGTAGTACGCGACAACTGCCGCGGTAGTCATAGCATCCAGGCTTCGACTGCAAATCAATCGGTTAATTTTGCCCAGTATTACTCGACTGTCAGGTTCTCACATATGAGATTTCAAAGAATCATAGACGTACCGGCTTACTTCCGAAACTGCCTCACCATGCCCGGTAACATCAGCGATTGCCAGCCGAGTAATTATGTCGCCCTTACAGATGCCGAAATAGTAAATGTCTCCTCCACTTCCTCCGCAGCAGGCTGCTGAGTAGATAGATGCGATGACTTTTCCGGCAGAGACCTCAATGTCTCTGTCGCGGATGCCTCCCCAAATATCCTTGCACTCAAGCCTACCATGTGAATTAACAATTGGGAATGGTGAGTCGTTCTCATTCATTTGTAAACTCCTTTACCAAAATAAAGTCGCTAAAGCCGGTTGATAATTTTCCTGGTTATAGAAAAATAAAATTTTAGTTTTCATGAATTTTCCTTCTATTATACCATTGAGATGTCTATTAGTGACATTTTGAGATAACCGAATGCTCACGGCATTCAAGTTTCTACCCTCATCCATGCCAGGATTTTTCATCCATCTCAACTTGAAGCCCATCCAGCAATTTGTTGAGTCCGCTGAACAAATCAACGACTGCCATTAATTCGAGAATACCTTCGTCATCCAACCCCAGTTTCCGCACCGCGGAAATGTGAACTGTAATTCAATATTGACATCCCATCACAGCGGAAACCGCGACAGCGATAATTTCCTTAGTAAGACTGTCTATCTTTCCCGGTTCTTGCATGACTGTCTTTATTTTGTTCCAATTTACTTCTAAATATCCTGGTTTGGAAGCCATGACCTTATACATATTGGGAACAAAATCTATTTTGAGCGACTGTTTGATATCTTCGTAAATTTCTTTTGTTTTACCTGTTGCTTCGTCTTCGGCAACCATTTTAATATGAGCCATATTATTTCTCCTTTTTGAATGAAAGGTAGAAGTTTGTCTTATTATCTGAATTGCCTCGTTTAGTCACAAATTGAATTATCAGTTCCAAATTAAGGACTGACTTCATTCTCGGATTGCATATCAGGGTAAAGCACCGGCATTACATTGGATAATTCAAGTGAAATATTTAAGGGAAAACGGAATTTCGGTATTGCCTCAAAAATCCCCTCTGATTCCATGCCAAGGAATATTTTGCAATCGGTTGATTTGAGGATATCGCAAACATTTTGATATGCAGCTTCGCATCCCATAACAACAATAGCTTCATATTGTTGTGCATGTTTTAATAATTTCTCTCGTTGTCCTGAAGTCCAGAAACAAATTATGAAATTGAGTGGCATTGGGAAAAGATTGCCTTTAAACACATTTGTTTTGAGACCTTCTTTTTCCAGGCGGGATTGCATATTGTTGATGAGTTGTTCATAAGGTTCTGTCTTTAAAAATCTACGAAAGAACTCAATGTAAGGTTTATCCTTTCTCATGGCTAAACTGGCTGCAGGACAGAATCGGCAAAGAACAATCAGGGCTGATTGAAATTTTGCGACCTCAGGGACAACATCCACGTCTTTTAGATAGATGGGCATTTGTCACCTCCTAATATTTAGCTATTTGAAATGTGTCGTCAATTATTGAAATAATTCTGATGAGTTTGTCAAGGTTCTTTATATTCTTTTTTGTTTTATTTCTTTACTGAGCTATAGTTTAGAACGGCTCAGCACAACGTGGATGTTGGTAAAACTAAGAATATTGTTCCCTCAGCTTCTTACGATTCTCATCGGGCAGTGATTTCAAATATGCTTTCCAGCCCGGGCACCAGCTAATATGCCATTTCCAAATTCTGCCCAAAATTGAACGCGCGTTTTTGTCGTAAGTCGCACGGAATTTACAGTTTTCACAATTGTTCATTTTCAAATCCCTGTTCCTTTTAAATCTCAGTCGATATAAGCCATTAGCAGCAACAAGATTTGTCTGACGTTTGGCTGCAGGGCAAGTCATGGGTTTCTTTACTTCCGATGAGTTCATCAACGCTGTTTGTTAGTGCAGTATGGGCGCCCTTTTTAACCTGCGCTGCGATATCCGAAGCCCGTCTAATCTCTGCTAACGGAATACCGGAAGTGATGGCTTTTTCGTAAAGATGCTCAAAGCAGGGAATACAATTCGCCGCCGTGGCAGCGCCGATTGCAATTAGATTCTCTGTTTTTTCCTCTAAAACCTGTTTTTCCGTTTTAACTTTTAACGTCTCCATAAATTGATCCTCCATTTTTTGTCTTTAATTACTCACAGCATCCTGCGCAATCAGTACCTGGTTCAACCCAGCGAGGACGCACTATCTGATGATGGATTGTTCAGGCTGTCCATGACCTAATCGGCTATCCTATGATCTAATTGCTCCATGCATTCAGCCATAGCCTCAACGAGTTCTCTTTGGTTGAATGGCAGACCCTCTTCATGTAGAAACGAAAGTAAGTCTTCCGGTTTTGTGGTTGCCAACGCCTTTTTTCGGAAGGTTTGGTCTTGTCTCAATTTTTCAACAAATCTGCGAGCATTATTTATTGTCATAATTCCTCCTTTGGTTTCAGTCTTAGGTTCACTCACAACCATAAGAAGGCAGTGACTCTAAGCCGTGTGGGGTACCATCTTTTAAATTGGACAGAATTTTGTCAGCCACCTGCCGAGCTAAATCTTTCCTTTCAGGTTCCGGGATCTCATCGACAAGCATTATGTCTTTGTATTTATTATCCTTATTGTACATAGGGAGAGCATCGAATTGGATCATGTTATCGTGGCCGACAACGTTTTTCATAATCCGGCCGTGACAATGCATGAAACAACCATCAATAACGACGACTTTGTTAGCCTTCTTGGCCCACTCTGCCATTGCCGAACGTGGTGCTGTAAACATTTCTCCGTGGCACCCGCGACTGTATGGCTCTTCCTTTGCCACCATATGGGATG
>JBLYYR010000098.1:0-8424 GCA_048550195.1 Arenicellales bacterium | reverse complement strand
ATATAGCAGAGGAGATTGACGCCTTGCAGCTCGCCCTTGACCTCTGATTCCTTGACCAGGTTTGCAGTCTGGCCTGCACCGAGGATGAGGATCTTGAGACGAAGATCATAGGCATTGGAGATACGCAAGAAAAGCAACCGGACCGTCATCACAACAACAAAGCCGACCACGACTGCCAGCGCAAAAGCGCCTCGGCCAAGAAAGAATACTGGCGCAATATAGAACGTTAAACTCAGGATGACCATGCCCAGCATCATGCTGGCGCCGATACGCGCTGCGAGCATACTGGTGGAATGCTCGGGCTGCCGCTGGTACGCACCGAAAGCAATCAGGCTCATCTGCATGACCACAGCAAACACCAGTGCGTGCGCCAGATAATCACCCCACCGCTGCTCCCAGATATTGTCCCTGAATCGCAGATCAATACCGACATAGTAGGATGCCACCAGGGCAAAGAATTCAATAAAACCCAGCAGCACAAATTCTGTCGGAACGTGATGCCTGAAAAATCGAGTGGAATGCGAAAAGAAGCGTACAGAATTGACTGATTCAGTACCGGCTGACGTATCTTTTTTATTGTCCGCTGATTCGTTCAGCATTAACCGTATATCCCTGATATTAATAAAATGAGTGTCCGGGTATTCCCCGTGATCCGCTGCTATGAGGTCACCTGTCAAACAGGTGATCGGCCAGACTACCCGTAGGATTTAGTGACAATAATCCAATGGTCTATGGAGTCACACAAGTCAATATTGGCACTATGGACGTTATTTACAAATTATTTACATACGGAGGCATACCGGCAGCATGAGGGAGGCAAGCAGAAAAACAACACATCACAATACGCAATCAGCGTATCCATCTGTCAATAAACGAGTTTTACCTGGCGATCCAGGATGCGTCCGAACTCATGACGGGTAACCCTGAAGGGGTCACCGTGACTTCCAGATGTGTCGATATGACGATATTGGCGAGTACTTATTACCGAGTATTACCGCCGCCTACCATTCGTATCACCGACAAGACCGGTCGTCCTGCCTCTGAAGCCGTATACGACACCAAGCAGGGCACTGAACTCATCATACTCGAAGGCCGCCTCGGTGCTATCTCGCTTGCGATACTGGAGACTGGCATTAGCTGACAGATTGCGGGCAAAGCTATAACTCACCCTGCCACCCAGTACATAACGCTTGTCAGTGCGGCCTATATCAGTTTCTTTGTAGCGTATATAACTGCCAAACAGGCTAGTCGCAAGATAGGCATTCACATTATAACCCAGGTCAGCACCAAGTTCCTGTACTTCACGGTCGCTTGGCGATTTATCGTAGTCAAGGTCTCGCAACTCACCCCATATCTGGGTATTAAAGGTGTCGCCTTCTCTGTTGTACATAAGTGTGAACACATTATTGCGAAAGGTCTCGTTGGACGTCTGCACATTATTAGAATTACCATCGTCAGGATTGACATTAGAATCAAAAAAGGTCTGGCTGCTGTCTGTCAGGTCAGTAGCTACACGTGCACGCACACTGGAGTGGCCGGTTATCGTGTAAAGATAGCTGAGTGAACCGCCAAAACCACTTTGATCATTACCACTGTCTCTGCTGATACGTGAGGTGCCCAGATCGAGAGTGTATTCCGAGTGTGGCCGACTACCCGAGACGAATGCGCGTAATTGGCTCCTCGTATAATCACGATCTGAACCACTCTGTTCGTAATTCACATCGGTTATTCCACCATTAATACCCAGACGCATGGTTGGATACATGGGATAAGACCAGTTGGCATTCAGTCCATACTGCTGGTTGTCGGTATCGGTATCCTCATAATAAAAATCCCGAAAGAAGGGAGATATCTGGAAGCGATGGCCGTTTGAATACGGAAAAGCAATATCCGGAGCAATACTGAACACATTAGTGTTCTGGATATTGTCTGGCACATCCTTGCCTATTGAATTTATCGGTGTCTGGGTAAAGAAATTATTGACCAACCAATTAAGACGGTCCTCTACCTGCGCCCAGCGTACACTCGCGCCGAGGTTGAAATAGGTCTGGTCATCAAAGGTACTATTGGCATAGAGTTGTCGCGTCACTGTACCGCCGATGTTATACGTCAACGGGCCACCCTCCTCTATCAACGACCCACCAAGGTAACCGACAGCACCATGGTCAACCTCCTCGTCATCAGGCGACAAGGCCACATTGTCCGAATATTGCCATCCCAGACCCACACCCGGTTCGAAGATTGCCGCAGACAGGACCGTGCTGGCGCCCAGCAAACAGCCCACGATTACCACTTTCAACTGTCTGATTTTCACCTGATCGTCACTCCCTAACCAAGACATGATTTGTTACTGCAACCGTCCGTCAGAATGCACGCTCCGGTACAGTAATAATATCTCCCGGCATGAGATAGACGTTAGTGGTCATATCGCCATTTTCCAGAATGTCTTTCAGGCGTATATCGTAGCTTGCCATATCCTGCTCGGTACGGCGATGCAGCTTGGTGCGATTGGCATCTGCGTAAAGAGTGACGCTGCCAGCCGCCAGGACAGCATCCAGCACGGTCATACCCTGATGATAATTTATTGCTGTATTGCTACCAACCGAACCGGTGATACGAATATTAGAAAGGAACCGCGTACCTTCCAGGTTAGTCAGCACCACAGTTACATTCGGATTCTTGATGTAATTTCTTAATTGCTTTTCTATGTTGGCTGCCAGTTCTTCCGGTCCAAGTCCAGATGCCTTGATATCACCAACCAGCGGAACAGCGACCATACCGTCCGGGCGAATCGGTTGACTGGTTGAGAGATCCGAATTTTTCCAGACGGTAATCTGGACACTATCACCAACATCCATCTTGTAGGATTCAACCAGGACATTGATTCCCTCTGTCCCGGTTTGCGGGGGTAAATTAGCGGGACCATTGGAGGCACACCCCACCACAACAAGTACTAACAAACCAATAAGCAGTTCATTGAAAAATTTCATCTTTATCTCCCTGAGATTCTCGACAACGGTGTACCTGAACAGCCAGTGCAACCTGTAAAGCTGCACCAAAGCGGGCAGACTATAGCATATTCCCGATCAAGCACATGAGTATTAAACGGTTTTTTCAGACGTTACGCTGTGTATAGCCGCTGCTATTTTGTGTATATCGGCACCACCCACCCCGGCATGAGTGGGCAGGGTCAGCAACTGCCTTGAGAACTGCGCCGCCGCAGGAAACGGGCCCTGTCCAGCCAGCAGGGCCTCCAGCCCGGGGATAGCCGGCAGAATGCCCGGATACATCACTGATACGCCCAGACCCGCCTCACTTAATTGCGCCACAATCCGGTTCCGCTTCGATGAAGCTACCAGCAGCGGATACCTTAACAGGCGGTGTTGTGCTGACAGGTTGCAGACAGCAGGCAGATTCACAATCATGTCATCTGCCAGCGAGTCGCTCATCCTGGAAAGGGCAACTTGCGTTGCCACGCCCTGCTCCAGGTAGCACTCGACATTGGCCTTCAGCACATCTTTACGGACTGCAGCAAGAGGACCTATTGCATCAAGTGGATAGTAGCGCGTCTCACCAAGATGAAGAAATGGCAACCCTTGCAGGATCCAGTAGCTGCGCGGTGAAATTAGCTGATTATATAGCCGTACCGTTATCCGGAATGCCAGTCGCTGCCCCATACCGACTGGCGCTATTGATTGACCTGGCAACAGACTGCCAAGCCGTTCGTCCCGAAACCACACCGCACCACCACCCAAAAGACTCACCGGCTTGCCACGGCCAAAGCTGATCACAACCAGGTCACCCTGCCAGTTGGCTTCGGCAACACTCCCCGGAAACAACTGCGCACTGTCTTCAATCAACAGCACAGCAGACTGTTCAGTGATCTGTCGTAATTCGGCCAACCGCTCAGGAATGCCACACAGACTGGCCGCAATGACCGCAACCGTGTCAGCTGTGATATGTGCTGAGACCTGATCAAGAGCCATCCAGGGACGACCTGCCTCAAGGTCTACCAGCACCGGTTTCGCACCGGCATATACAATCGCACTGATCAGGTCCGGGCACCCATAAGCCGGCAGTATAACTTCCGGTGTCGGGGTTCCCTTGATACCGATTGCGGCAAGAATTGAGGCAGCGAGTGCCGAGGTACCCGAGTCAAAGAACCTTGGTGAATATGGATGAAAGATTTCCTGCAGTAACGATTCGTCATTACGGCCGCCAGACAACCGTACAGGATTACCAACCGGTGGCAACTGATAAAACATCTAGCGGCGGGACGGCGTCCAGACAGTCATACGATTACCCATCAGGAAAGATGAGACAGCCTTTGCAAGGGCCAGATTTGTCTGCACAAAGAAAAAAATGATCCTGACCACTGAATTTTCCCGGGCACGCACTGACAACCAGCCTACCAGGGCAATACCATAAAACAGCAGCTGTGCGATCAATGCCGCCTGATAAATCCCCCCTCTGGACTGAAGCAGCAGGGTCAATATCGCAAAAACCAGCATAAACCACGGTACAGCCCAGCGCATTATCTTGTGGCTCCACACCTGGAAGGAAAACATGCCCATCTTCATTGGATTCAATACTTCCGGGTGACGCACAATGGCAGTCAGCCCCCTGATAACCGTACGTACCTTGCGGCGGAATTCAAGACCTGGGTCTTTGACATCCTGATAGATACCGACCACCTCAGGAGAAGTCACAGCCACCAGCCCCTGCCTTGCACAATTGAGCGCCGTGTTGAAGTCACTGGGCGAATAAATGTCCCAGTCTTCACATACCTTGCGACGGGCCGAAAAAAAGGAACCACTCAGACCAACCAGCCCGGCACGATCAGACTCCAGTCGCCTCAACCACATCTCGTACTTCACGTAGGCACCCTCACCGGCCACGCGTCCGTCTTTGCTGATAAAGCGATCTTCACTCGACAGGGCCCCCACCCGCTCATCAACAAAAACAGTCGTCAGTGCATGCAGGGCATCGGCCGGGATTTCTGTTGCCACATCCGAGAACACCAGTATCTCACCACCGGCCTCTCGAATCGCACACAGTTGCGCATATTCCTTACCCCGGCGCTGGTCCGCACGCACCAGGCGGATACCCTGTTCTGCATAAGATTCGACAATACTGTCCGTCGCATCAACAGAGAAGTCCGATGCAACAATAATTTCCAATCGATCACGAGGATAGCCAAGTGCCAGTGAATTCTCGAGCTTTTCTCTGATACGGTCTTCTTCATTGTGCACAGTAATAATCAGACTTATATCCGGCAAACCGAATCCCGATTCGACGAGAGTAGTATCCATCGTCCGGCGGTGGACAAGCATCAGTATCAAGGGATACAGAAAATAGCTGTAGCCACACATCAAAGCCGATAAATAAAAAAACAACTCCATATATTCTCAATCTTGCCTCATGCAAGGTAGTTATGGGAGGATGTCTGACAGCCTTTCTTCACAGAACCAACTCCAGTAGCGCATCCTCAACGCACACAGGTCCAACTCGGAAGCCACTTTAACACACTGTTTAAAATGAAATAAATGCGATGAGTAAAGATTGCCCACTAAAGGTTATGCATGTTGCGTCTGGCGACCTTTGGGCAGGTGCCGAAGTTCAGTTATCCACCCTTGCAAGAGCACTACATGCGATGCCAGACACATCTGTCAGCGTGATACTTCTCAATTACGGCAGACTGGAACAGGAACTCAAGAAGTCGGGCATCAATGTTATCGTGCTGGATGAATCAAAGCTGAATGGATTCCAAATCCTGTACAGGATTGCACAAATCATACGGAAGCAAAAGCCGGGCATCGTACACACCCACCGTCTCAAGGAAAACATTCTGGGGAGTATTGCTGCACATTCCGTCAGTAGAACCGTATCAATGAGAACGGTACACGGTGCGCCAGAGCACCCTCCTCCCTGGTGAAAATTCCCGAATCTCATGCTTGTTCTACTTGACAGGGTTTGCGGCAAGTATCTGCAACGCAAGATCGTTGCTGTTTCTGAGGACCTGGCAGGAATCCTTGAACGATATTATTCCAAGAACCAGATCTGCGTTATCGAAAACGGTATAGATCTCTCAGCCATACACAGAGAACACCCATCCTCCCCTACTACGGATAAGGATCAAAAGACCTTCAAGATAGGGCTGGCGGGCAGACTGGTCCCGGTCAAGCGCGTGGATTTATTTATACAAACAGCACAGCACTTTGTAAGAGACCACCCGGATATATAGGCAAGTTTCCATATACATGGAGATGGGCCAATGCGATGCAAACTGGAGGACCTGAGTCAAAAATCAGGAACAGACGGAATTATTTTCTTTGAAGGGCATTGCGAAAACCTTCAGGAAAAAATGCAGCAACTCGATATTTTATTAATGACATCTGACCACGAAGGCCTGCCCATGGTCCTGCTGGAGGCAATGGCAATGGAAACGCCGATTATTGCACACGCCACTGGAGGCATACCGAAATTACTGGATAATGGCGTCTGTGGCATCCTTGTCCAGGAACAGGATGGAGCAGCTTATTCCAAAGAGATCTTCAACCTTTTGAGCAGCGCAGAATTCCGTTCGAAAATATCTAGTAACGCGTTACGGCATGTAACAGAGAACAACTCTGACATACAAAATGCAAATGCTTACCATGATTTATATTCAGAAATCACCTGTCCGATGAATCCTGTTACTCATCGGTAATTTCATTTTGCATGCAATCTTAGTATGAGCGGCAGGAAGGGCAACAATAAAATATGCTTTAGTGCGTTCCATGTACTGCCCCTGTATCTCATGGCCTTTAAATAGGCACGGGTACTTTTCAAGGCACCTCCACCCCAGAAATGTGCATATCCAATAGCACTCCAAGCCCTGCCCAGCCGCCTGTTTAATACCTTTCTATTGTATTCCGACTCAATATCTTCCAGGACCATGGATATGACCGCTGCCTTGGGTTCAAGCATTTGCATGGCATCTGCGTAACTATTGGAGCCATGCCGCCGTACTTCAACCAAGGGTTCATCAATATAGGCAGCTTGCACCCTTTCATAGACTCTCAACATATAGTGATAGTCCTCACACAATTTAACACCTTCCGGGAATCTCAAGTCATGCACTGCCTCCGATCTGACCAGTATGGTTTGTACCCAGCTTGCCATTTCACCTGTGCTGGCTAAAGCAGAAAAAGTATTCTCTGTAATGACATAACCGTTAAGTGTTTTTACAGGCCTCTTGGGGATCTCTGCAAGCTCGGGCACATATTCAAACAGGGTCTCCGGGTACACCCTTTCATTATCAAAACGGGAGAAATTGGTAAAAACAAGTCCTACCGAAGGCTCTGCTTCAAATAAGGTGACCTGCTTTTCCAGCTTAGTTGGCAGCCATCGATCATCTGCATCAATGAACGCTATGTACTTGCCGCTCGCTGCATTCAGCCCCGTGTTTCTGGCAACACTGACACCACTGTTCTCTATATTTATCTTTGTTAACCGGGGATCACTGATCTGGGCAAGGACTTCCCTAGTATTATCTGTAGACCCATCATCAACCACTATCAACTCAAGATCTTGATAAGACTGTGAAAAAACACTGCTTATGGCTTCGGCCAGGTACTTGCCATAATTGTATGTAGGCATGATCACACTGACCGTCATTTTCTGTTTTTTGCCCATAATACTTTATGCCTGACAAGCCACAGTTTCCGCTTACAAAGAGTCCGGATGAGTATCACAGGCACCGCAATATTTATGGCGCGGATAACTCATCTTTCAGCACTTTAAGATAGTCATGACCAAAGCGCTGGTCTGGCTCAAGATGATTGCCTTCGGCCCACTCGTTCCACGACTTGATAAACAACAGTCTGTGTTCTACAGGCACATCCCTGATCATTTCCATTGCCCGTTTTACGTGGGCACGAAATAATTCAGGTGTTGAATTGTGCAATACAAACCCGCGTTGACCACTCCTTGGGGTATTGTCCCAGCCGGGAACAAGACAGGGATAATTCTCGACTCCCGCGGGCGCTGCACCCAGAAAGTCCCGGGAAACATCTGCATAGTTCATTATCGTAGGCCTATTTCTCCATTTCTTGAGGAGCGTCTTTACTTTCTTGATCGGATTTCGCCATGGCGCCCAGTTGACAGTCTTGCACAGTGGCAAGCGGGGAGTGACTGATGCATCAAAACCGTGGTCGCCGGGCGCCCAATTCGGATCCTCGCAAACACCGACAAGATGCAGGCCTTCAAGGCCGGAATCCACTGCCAGCTTGCGCCAGAAGTCAGTAACCTTCTGAAGGTCAGGTATTTCCATAGGCCGATAGATCAATAACAGGGGCTTGTTGTCGACTGTGATGTATCGCCCGTCCCGGAATGCCTTCAGCCACTCATAAAAGTGAGCCTCATGGTCTTCCATCCCCGGGT
>JBLYYR010000097.1:0-35788 GCA_048550195.1 Arenicellales bacterium | reverse complement strand
GCAATTAAATTTCGATTCCTTTTTATTCAATTCAGGCAGGATGGCCAGGAAGAGATTTACAGACCATAGATTGATGGCACTGGCATCAATATTTTTCGGCCACAGTGCAAAGTCGAGCTGGCCGTTGGCATGATCCAGGGCGTGTCTGAAGTCATGCCCATTCAGTTGTAGATCAACCCTTGTACTTATCAGGCCATCTCCAGGAGACTCCGGTTTGTAATGCCTGTACAGCACACCATAGTTAAACTTGTCCATATTAAGTTTGAGGTGGCCACTTATGTCTTGTTCGTTCTGCAGTAAGTCCAGAGCACCATCAATGGATCCACCGGGTAGATCCAGGTGAAATTTATCAACAGATAATGAGTTTTCACTTGCGTGTAGATTTAGTTTTCCACCTCCGAGATCATCCTGGCCAGACAGCACCTGCTTTGCTTCAAGCTGTAAGCTCAGATCAATATTGGGATAATCGTGCGATCCCTGAAAGCCTTCATTAAATCCCTGTTGTACTAACTCGAGATTATTTTTCCTGTCAGGGGGCTTTGATGCAGTGCGGTCGGTTTCAGGTATGAGTGAGTAGCCTTCAACTTCAAAGTCGTTGATCTGAAGACTTTGGCTGATGAGATTTAAATCCCAGTGAGTTTTACGTCCGCTGGTATCAATAGAAACCTGACCGCCGAGGTCGCTATCGCCAATGATGGCCTTGAGGTTGCTGACACGAAAACCTTTCGGGTCAACACTGAATTTTCCACTAAAATGGTAAGGGCCGAAAGGTGGAATGTCAGTTACCAGCAGATTGTTCCAGTGGTTGAGACGTTTACCCTTGATTTCAAGATCTACAATTAAGGATTGATCACTTATTGGAAGATCAATATCACCTGTTAGTCTGATTATCGAGTGGCTGACTGTGGTGGTCAGATCCAGGTGGACTTTTGCCATATCGGTAAAAAAGTCGCTAATTCTATTCGTGGAGAGTTCCAGATGTGCCGACTCGTCATTAACCTTGCCAGTGAATTCAAACTTTACAGAGTTGCCATGTTCAGCAAGCAGTGTGGCCGTTGAAAAAGTTATTTTACGCCTCTTATCATTTGCAGGGGTATGCAAGTTCCAGTGGCCCTCTGCCAGAGCCAGATTGAAAACAGATTGCTCAAGGATTTCTTTCAGACTACTTCCTTGCAGATCAGCCTTGAAAGCTATTTCACTGCTATATGCATCAAGACCTTCTACAAGACCAAGCCATTGTAATGTATGACCGATATCAACTTTCTGAGCGTCAAATGTAACCGTGCCAACGAGAGCTGGATATGTGTGATTCAGCTGCATTTCAAGATTTACAGGCTTTTCAGCAACCTGTCCCTGTAGCTCAAGTTTCCAGGATTTGTTACGGGTCAGGTTCCGAAGTAGATCAGATTCAGCAGTGAATGAATATGGAGTTTCCTTACTTGCTCCTTCAAGTTTTGCAGTCAGGTAGGATTTATCATGAGTATTTATTACCAGGCTATCTATATGGTTGTTGAACTCTCGCCCAAGGCTCTCATCAATATAGTTCAGGTTTAGATCAGTTAGCCTGAATTCTTCAACCCAGAGTTTTTTCTCATCATTTTCAGTCTTGCGGGGTGTTGAGGGGCCTTTTCCCGCCTTGCTTACGGGTTGTTCTATTTCGCTTTCAGTCTGTTTGAACGATGCCCAGTTTTGTCTGCCATCACTGGCCTGCTCAAGGTTGATTTGAACCGATGAAGCAGAAATCTCTAGAAATTCCAGTTGACCTGAGAATATGGGTAGCAGGGCCAGTTGTACACGCGTTTCACCTACACTGAGAATGTCCTCTGCTGACCATCCCGGCTCATTGCTAATATAGAGTTGGTCGACGACCAGGGTAGGATAAAAGCTGATAGCCAGGCGCACTTCACCATCAATGCGTACTTTCTGACCTGTGACTTCAGCGGCCTTTTTGACAAACTGCTGACGCACACTTTCCAGTGGCACGGTAATTTTCGCATAGGACAATACTCCAATCAGCAGTACGGACAGTGCAATCAGGATCACAGCAGTACTGAAAGCGACAATGATGATTTTTCTTATGCGCATTCTTGCTATTGCCAGTACATTCGCTTGTTTTGTTTGGGGTGACTTGTTTGCTAGAATTTGAAGTTTGGCAGACTCAATAATAAATATCGAGTCCGAAGCTATTAATTGTATAAGCTGTTATAAAAAAACGCTTGCTTCCGAGAAACACTATGTCTTCTATCCAGTTGAAAAGTAGTCGATTTATCCCTGTATTCCTGTTGCTTGTGTTCGCAGTGCTTGCTCTATCCTCCTGCGCAGGTAAAAAAGAATCCATCACTGCCCAGCAGGCAACGATTGACCTCGCTCTCTTGCAGACTCTACCGAAAGAGCCAATCTCCTACGAGAACAGCGTAAAACCAATCCTAAATAATCGCTGTGTTGTGTGCCATGGCTGTTACGACGCCCCTTGCCAGTTAAAGTTGTCATCGCCTGCCGGACTGCAGCGTGGCAGCAGCAAAGTAAAGGTCTACAACGGTGCCCGCTTCAAGACGATGGCACCTACCCGTTTGGGAATTGATGCAAAAACAACAGAAGAATGGCGTCAAAAAGATTTTACCGCAGTAATTAATGAGGCCGAAAATGACCCCGCTGCAAATCTGAGCCAGTCTGTGCTTTATCGTATGCTAAGGATGAAGCAGATTGCCCCGCAGGCCCGGGTAGGTATGCTATCTGACCAGTTCGACCTGTCTCTGGGTCGTAAACAAACCTGCCCGACGCTGGAAGAATTCGAAGATTATCAGCATAAGTTCCCTCAGCAGGGCATGCCCTTTGCCATGCCAAACTTGCAGGATGATGAGTATACAACCCTGGTGCAATGGCTAGCACAGGGCGCCCCCGTCCCTGCTGACAAGAAACCATCTGCAACTGCTGCAACACAGATCAAGAGATGGGAGACATTTTTTAATGGAGCAGATCTCAAGCAACAACTGGTTAGTCGCTACCTTTATGAGCATTTATTCCACGGACATCTGCATTTTAAAGGCACCGATGACCGGGAATTTTACCGACTGGTTCGCTCGAGGACACCTGCTGGTCAGGCTATTGATGAAATTGCTACCGTACGCCCCTATGGTGACCCCGGCGAAAAGTTTTACTATCGTTTACAGCGCTACCCAGCGAGTATTGTTGCCAAGAGCCATATCGTTTATGAGCTGTCTGGACAAGGCCTGCGTCGAATAAAAGAACTGTTTATAGAGCCAGATTACCAGGTAACTGAGCTGCCCTCCTGGGACCCGGAAACTGCCTCAAATCCATTTAAGGCCTATGCTCTGATTCCACCGCGTTCTCGCTATGAATTTTTGCTGGATAATGCACGTTTCTTCATCGAAGGTTTTATTAAGGGTCCAGTATGCCGCGGCATGATAGCGCTGAATGTGATTGAAGATCACTTCTGGGTGGTTTTCCTCGATCCCAAAGCAGACCAAATGATGCTGGACTCAGATTTTCTTCTTGAAGTCTCTGATTACCTGAAGATCCCTTCATCTCAGGAAGGGAAAGTTAAATTGTTCGGTACCTGGAAGAAATATCTTAAACTGGAACAGGAATATGTGGCGAAGCGTTTCAAGTATTATGAAGCGATGAAGCAGCATGACATAAAAGATGCGATGAATTTCCTGTGGGATGGAGAAGGCAACAATCAGAATGCTGCGCTGACCATCTTCAGACATTTTGATTCAGCCTCTGTTGATTATGGGTTTACTGGCGACTATCCCGAGACCGCATGGGTGATTGACTATCCCCTGTTAGAACGCATCCATTACCTGCTGGTTTCCGGCTTTAACGTATTCGGGAACTTAAAACATCAGCTGAACACACGGCTTTACATGGATTTTCTACGCATGGAAGGGGAGGACATGTATCTTTCCTTACTGCCCACCAGTCATCGAACACAAATTCGAGACAGCTGGTACGGGGGCATGCGTGAAGGCATGGAAAGAGATCTTGGCAGCATTGATGACTGGATGAGCAAAGATGTCGTGATCGGTTATAAAACAAATAATCCTCAGGTCGAGTTATTCCAGCATATTGAGAAGAAGCTGGCACCAATATTAGCTCGTGATGATGATATAAACCGCTGTGAGGAAGCCGATTGCCGGAGTAAAAAAGGCAGCGCTAAACACCAGGTAGATGTTGCTATGCAAAAGGTGTCTGAGATCAAGGGGCTAGTACTGATAGCCTTCCCTGACCTGGCTTTCGTACGGGTCAGAATGGGTGGAAAAGCCGAAGATGACCTGGCCTATACTATTATTCGCAACAAGGCCTATAAAAACGTGACATCTATGTTCAGTGATGAAAAAGACAGCGCTACCAGAGACTACAGCAATGACTCATTGACAGTGGTCGACTGGCTGGAAGGATCTTATCCAAATTTCTTCTTTGAGGTTGATTACAAAGGTGTTGAGAAGTTTACCGAGCACTATGCCAGTTTGAAGAACCGGGAAGACTATGAGCGTTTTGTCAGCGTCTATGGTGTACGGAGAACTAACCATAATTTCTGGGAGAAAGCTGACTGGTTTCAGGACAAGTCCCTCCAGCAACGGCCCGTGCGGGCCGGGTTGTTTGATCTGAATCGATATGAGAATAGATAAAAAGCAGATTAAAGATCAAGGATGAAAGACTAAAGAGAAACCGCAAACTTCCATAGTCCTTGGTCCTTAGTCTGTTAGATTTAGGGCTACTTTTTGTTCGTCAGGCAGAACACGGAAAGTTACTTTGATTGGGTTGTGGTCCGATGAAGTAACCTGGCTGGCTTCGCTTGCAACAGAATCCAGACCACGGTAGAAAACATGATCGATTTCATTACCGAATATGGTGATCCTGTTTTTACTTTTGTAAGTGACAGCTTCCAGCGAAAGATCGGCAACCATCCGATCGATGATCTCTTTTCTGCTGTCGCTCCAGCTATTGAAATCTCCTGCAACGATAACCGGGCCCTGGTGCTGGATGATGGCGGCTTTTAGTGTATCTATCTGAGCGCCATAGACTTCTGTACCGAGGGTAAAGTTGATGCTGTGAATATTGGCAACCAGCAATCTTTCATCGGTACCTGAAAGCTCGTACTTGTTGACCAGGACTGTCTTTGGCAACCGAAGAAAGGGTTCTGTAGTCCTCAGGCCACAACTGGAGACAGGTTTAACTCTGGAGCCTGTAAGCACACCTGTCGCTTCGTCATTCACATAGAAGCCGGTGTTCAGTGTCCAGTGTATGCTTTGTTTCTTAAGCGTTTCTTTAACCTCAGGGTTCAGACGTGCCTCCTGAATAATCACAAGATCCTTGCCGTCACTAAGCTGGCGAAAATCACTGGCCCAGTTCTTCTTCTCACCTTTATAGATATTCCAGTTCAGTATCGTAATGTTGTTTGCATCCAGCTCATGCTTGCCAACACGATTATTGTCGGAATAAGATTGAGTTTGATTGATATCACAACTACTGATGCTAATTGAGCGATCTTCATCAAGTCCCTTGTTGACGATCTGTGTTTGCGTCGGAACTGTTACGCAGCCAGATGCCAGCACTGTGCCGGCAATGATGACCGACGCAACAAATAGTGATTTTTTATATTTAATACTCATTAAAAATGCCTTGTTTTGTGATTGGGCATGATTTCATATCGTCCAGCCCAATCTTTAATATATGGTCTCTATGACGTTTTTTGCAAGCCACCAGTTAAAAAGACCGGAGGATTAGTAGTTTACCCGTATACAAAAAAATATATTGACTTAACGCGCCAATGAATTGTCCTTAATCGTCTATTTTGTGCCGGCCGGCAGTATGGTCATGTATGTGCCAACTGCTCCTTCAAATTCTTCCATGTACATTCGCCTGGAATGGTAGCCATCCCAGGCCTCGCCACAAACAAGGCGATAGATATCAGGATACTGATCTGATTCGAGATAGAGATAAGTTTTGACCAGCCATGTGATAACTTCAGCCCCAGACATAAATGAGAGATTATCTCCCGCTGATGCAACCATTGTCCGCGTTGAATTATTTTTACGGGTAAAGGGTTCCTGGTCGCGAACGACGCGCTTAATGCGAAAATCGATAGCGGGAATTTCTTTATCCAGTTTGTCTATCGTATTGACTACCATCTGGCAGTATGGCTCCCATTTGTTTGTTTCCCCCGGGGTTCTCAACTGCTTGCTGAACTGTAGGGATGCACGAACTTCACCTGCAGGCACCGTCAATGGGCTGTTAACCCTGAGGACGCTGCCAGCCTTTACATCAGACAGGTAACTCTTACTTACTTTTTTCTGGTTTGTGCTGCAACTGACCAGGAATAAGCTCAATAAGGTGAAAATGAAAAGTTGTTTCATAGTCTGTATTGAATCTGTGTATCTCAGTGTTCATGTCCTTGATTCTTATATCAGCATAGCACAGGCCGCGTATTTTTCCAGCTACAGGCAAGGGTTGCTGGAATTTCTAGTTGTTAGCTAGTGGGCAACAAAAGCTCTGAATACCTGCCCTTTCTCACTTATAGTCCAGACGTGGCGATGGCTTGAAGAGGGTATTTTTTTACCGCCCTGGCTAATAAATGGCTGGAAAATATCTACCTGACTGATGGCGAGGTCCTTGCCGAAGCCCGGCCCTGCCGAGGTCCATTCCGTATCCTTAGAAAGATCAAGGCCATAGAATTTACTGTCTTCAGCTATGATGTACGCGAGTTTTCCGGAAGCCACTAAAGCGGATGCGCGGGCATTACCCGGTAATTCCTGCCAGGCCTTTTTTTCCGGTAAATAAAGAAAAACTTTTTTATCCTGGTTGATGATGAAAACAAGGTCATACCAGTCAGGTTTATCACTGCTACCAGCATTGTAAGATTCTGCAAAAAGATCCAGCGCATTAAATGTATCAGAGATTTCCTGTCCACTGCTATCAAGTAATTTTACGGGTAAACCCTTCCAGGCTTTGCCGTCGCCCCCATATACATGGCCACTTCTGGCGCCAATCATATATGGAGAGCCATTGGCCTTTGAAACCGAGATGCGCCTTGCTTTACCGTTGCCTGGATATTCCAGCCAGCCGCTGTTTGGGCTGGCAAAATTACCATCAAGATGATAAATCTTGTTGCTTTTAAGGCCAACAACCCATGGCACACCATCGCCATCAACACTGATATCCATGGCTTTACCACCGCCAGAAACCCTCTGCCAGCTTTCGTAGACTTCACCAAACCAGTCACCGGTCGCTTCTTTACCAATTTCCTTGTTTAGAAAGAAAATGTGCCCCTTTTCATCAAGTATCACCGGCGTTTCACGGTAGACATCCAGGGCAACAGCACGACCATCATCATTACTGAATAACAATTCCCATTTACCGAGTTGCGGTGGTGTGGCCCAGCCTGTGCCAGCGAAAAAGAGGGCAGCTAGCAACAGGAAGCCTGCATATCTATATTTCATTTTGGAATCCATTGTTTGATTTGTGTGGAAAGTGTTCTGATTACCTTTAATATAAGATAATCTAACACATTCAACTCCTTGCGCTATGATTTTAATCAAGTTTTAGCAGTATTGGGGCGATTGAATGGCCAGATATAAGGCCTGGTATTTTAACTGGAGTACGTATGACTAAAGCGGATATCGGACTTATTGGCCTCGCCGTGATGGGGCAAAATCTTGCCCTGAATATGAATGATCACGGGTTTAAGGTGTCGGTTTACAATCGTACAGCCAGCAAGACCACAGATTTCCTGCAGGGAACTGCCAGGTCGACAAATATTTCTGGTTTTGACTCTCTTGAGGCTTTTGTTTTATCACTAGAGACCCCGCGCAAGATCATCATGATGATACGTGCAGGCAAACCGGTTGATGACCTGATAGCCAGCCTGCTACCGCTACTGGACAAAGGAGATATCATCATCGATGGTGGAAATTCACTATTCACCGATAGCAACCGCCGTTATCAGGAACTGTCTAGTGAAGGCTTCTATTTTATCGGTACGGGTATTTCCGGTGGAGAAGAAGGCGCTCGCCATGGCCCGTCTATCATGCCCGGGGGTGAAATTGGCGCCTGGCCGGAAGTAAAAGAGATATTGCAGGCCATATCGGCAAAGGTCGATGGTGAACCCTGTTGTCAGTGGGTTGGGCCTGCCGGTGCGGGTCACTATGTGAAAATGGTTCATAACGGCATTGAATATGGTGACATGCAACTGATTGCAGAGGCTTATCATCTGATGCGTGCCGGCCTGGCGATGAGTGTTGATGAGATCCAGGAAACCTTTGCACAGTGGAATAAGGGGGTGCTGGATTCATACCTGATTGAAATAACTGCCAATATTCTTGCCCTGCGCAATGATGAAGATGACGCTGTGATAGACACAATCCTTGATGCCGCAGGACAAAAAGGAACAGGTAAATGGACAGGCATTAACGCGCTTGAGCTTGGTGTACCATTGACGTTGATTGTGGAGGCGGTGTTTGCACGCTGTCTGTCTTCAATCAAGGAAGAGCGAGTTCGAGCTGATACTTTGTTAGCAAGTTCTCATGCTGTTTTTGACGGTGATAAAGCACAGGCGCTTAAATCTATTCATGATGCGCTTTATGCCTCTAAAATCATTTCCTATGCACAGGGCTATATGCTGATGCGCGATGCAGCCACAGAATATGACTGGCAGTTAAATTTTTCCAATATAGCTATGGTTTGGCGTGGTGGGTGCATTATACGTAGCCGTTTTCTGGCAAATATCATGCAGGCATATGATGAAGATCCGGCACTGGATAACCTGCTGCTGGACAAGTTTTTTATTGGCGAGATTAAAGTTTCCGAGGAGGGTTGGCGAGAAACGGTGATGCTGGGTATTAAACTTGCCATCCCTTTGCCGGCCATGTCATCGGCACTTGCATTCTTTGATGGCTATCGCCGAGGGCGCTTACCGGCGAATTTAATTCAGGCACAACGGGACTATTTTGGCGCACATACCTATGAACGTGTTGATAGCCCGCGTGGAGAGTTTTTCCACACAGACTGGACAGGCGAAGGCGGTGATGTGTCATCCGGTCAATATGAGGTCTAAAGGGAGATTCTAATAATTCATGAACAGCCGTTTTGAGTCCAAAATACGCCGTCTCTGCAATAAGCTAATCGAGGGTCCCTAATGACAAATATGATATTGGACGCATCTACTCTGGTCATCTTTGGAGCCACCGGCAATCTGTCGAGAATCAAGCTGATGCCGGCACTGTACTCGCTTGAGAAAGCGGGTCAGCTACACACCGGGACAAAAATAATTGCCACCGGCCGGCGTGACTGGGATAACGAAAGATGTGTTGCAGAAGTACGTCAATGGATCGAAGAAAGTGTGGCGAGCAGTTTTGATGAGCGTGTATTTGAGCATTTTTCCATGCGTTTGAGCTATGTCAGGGTTGATTATAGGCAGGCAGATGTCTGGTCATTATTAAAGTCGCAGCTGGTAGACAAAATTTCAGCTGGAACCCTGTCTGCCAACATCGCATTCTACATGGCGATCCGGCCTGCAGAGTTCGGTCTGGTGATTACTGGCCTGGCTGACTGTGGGTTGCTGCATGAAATAGCAGGTTGGCGCCGAGTCGTCATTGAAAAACCCTTTGGCTATGATTTGTATAGCGCACAGCGCCTGCAACTGGAGATCAGCCAGTATCTTGAGGAGCAGCAGATATTCCGCATAGACCATTATCTGGGCAAAGGCACGGTACAAAATATCAATGTGTTCCGCTTTGCCAATACCATGCTAGAGCCACTGTGGAATCGAAATTATATAGACCATGTTCAGATTACGCATTCAGAAACTGCAGGGGTTGGCACACGTGCTGCTTATTATGATAGCAGCGGAGCCATGCGTGACATGATTCAGAGCCATTTGCTTCAGCTCCTGTCGCTGGTTGCAATGGAACCACCCGCCTCAATGGACGCAGAAGATCTGCGTAACGAAAAAGTCAAGGTTCTAAAATCTATACGGCCAATTACCGAGGAGGATTGTTCTACACGGGCATTTCGCGCTCAGTACGCAGCCGGTGAAGTAAATGACAAAAAAGTTAGAGGATACCTTGATGAAGAGGGTGTTCCTGCAGACAGCGGCACCGAAACATATGCCGCACTGAAGCTTTATATTGATAACTGGCGATGGCGGGGGGTGCCTTTCTATCTGCGTACAGGAAAGCGTATGGCAAAACGCCAGTCGATGATTTCTATCTGTTTTCGTCATCCTCCTCAACAACTGTTTCGAGATGTCAGCGAGTCAGACATAAAACAGAACTGGCTATTGTTAGGCATCCAACCCTGTAACTGCCTGCGTATGGAAGTGACAGTTAAGGAACCTGGTTTTGAAATGGAAATGCGTCAGACTAGTCTTAATGCTTCCCTGCTGGATGAGGGAGAGATAAAAGTTGATGCCTATGAAGATCTGTTGCTGGATGCTCTACAGGGAGACCGCTCTCTATTTCTCAGAAATGATGAAGTAGACTATGCATGGAAGATTGTTGACCCAGTGATTGATGCCTGGTCGAAAGACAGGAGCCCATTACAAATTTACCCGGCAGGTAGCTGGGGCCCACCTCAGAGCAGGGTGATCTTTGATAAGCCACTGACACGGTGGCGACATAGCCTTGACCCTGTGTAATAATAAAAATGCGGCAATACGTTAACGCCGTAAGAAGATCATAATATATTCGATAATTGAAAATAAAAAGGGAGAGTTTTAATGAGCATTGAAGCAGAAGCAATGAACGAAATCAGC
Source organism: Arenicellales bacterium (assembly GCA_048550195.1). Classification (GTDB taxonomy): domain Bacteria; phylum Pseudomonadota; class Gammaproteobacteria; order BMS3Bbin11; family BMS3Bbin11; genus BMS3Bbin11. The sequence goes on along the minus strand of JBLYYR010000097.1, from coordinate 25,014 downwards.
AAGAAATGGGGCTGGTTCCTGGCAATCGGTATTATTTTGGTGATTCTTGGAACGGTAGGCATTGGCGCCACATTTGCCCTGACCCTGACGACAGTAACATTTTTCGGTTTTTTGATTGTAATTGCTGGCGTATTCCAGTTGATCGATGCATTTAGTCAGAAGGGCTGGTCGCTAGTTGGAAATATCCTTATCGCTCTACTTTATGGTGCGGTCGGTTATACAATGATAACGAACCCGATGCTGGCATCTGCAACCCTGACGCTGTTTATTGCCTGGGCATTGATCGCAATCGGCATCATCCGAATTATCGTGGCATTTAAAATTAAAGGCGCACCAGGCTGGATATGGACCCTGATTGCTGCTATAGCCGCTATTGTACTCGGCATCATGATTCTAAATAACTGGCCCGAATCCGGCTTGTGGGTGATCGGCATGTTTGTTGCCATTGAACTGATCTTCAATGGATGGGGCTTGATTATGCTTGGAGTGGCAGCGAAAAAGATGCGGAGTTGAGGTATACGGCTTTAAAATCGGGACTAAGGACTAAGGACTAAGGACTAAGAGGCTGTTTTTTCCTTTATCCTTCATCCTTTGTCTTTGGTCTGCTTCATTTCCTACCAGAACACTTTAAGTGTTCCATCTTTGATTTCATATTTGAATTCATTTAACGGTCGATTCCCGACATCGGTACATTCGCCGGTGGTGATATCAAAGACCCAATGGTGTTTTGGGCAGGTTAATTTTGTTCCTTGTAGAGCCAGGTGCGGGATATCAGTCACCTGGTGTGGGCAGCGACTGTCATAAACCCGGAAGTCATCGCCATCACGATAGATGTACAGGTTACGGCTGCCTCTTTCACGATAACTGATCTCCCCTGCAGGGAATTCATCGACAGATCCGATCGTATGCCATTCCGGTACAGAATCCAGATTGTCAGGGTGAAATTCCGGTATATCCATATCCAGCAGTATTTCAGCTGCCCAGACAATTTTTGCAAAGCCAATGGTTGGTAGCGCCATGAACAGGGCATCCAGCACTTCGTTGGCTGTGGCACCATTGCGTAATGCGCGTGTCAGATACTGACGAAACCCGCCTTCGGTTTGTGCATCGACTTTGGTAATTATCGAAATCAGGTCACGTGTCCTGGTATCCAGGTGTTTACCAGCCTCTTTAAGCATTTTGAAATAGGGCAATACCGCATCAGGGCGGGTGTCAATCAGGTAATTCAAGGCGTCACTCATTTATGTCTCCAGGGAAAATGAACTTACTAACGTGATATGAATATCAGGTATTCTATCGGTTGATCTATTTTTATATAAGCTTTTAGACAACAATTACATGGAAACTTGTCAACACACATAATATAGGAAGGTTATTTTCGATGGAGTGGACAATTCTGGAAACCCCTGATGATGTGGCGAAGATTGCCAGTCAGCGCATTGAGCATGCCTCAACAATAGCGATTGCTGAGCGTGGCGCGTTTCATATCGTTTTGACTGGTGGGAATACGCCGGTAAAAACCTACCAGCTACTGGCGAAGTCAAATTGCGATTGGGATCATTGGCATGTCTGGTTTAGCGATGAGCGCTGTTTGCCCCGAGACGACCCGGATCGCAATAGTGTGATGGTAGAGCAAACACTTACTGGCCAGGTCTCAATTCCACCCACTCAGGTTCATGTAATTCCTGCTGAATTCGGGCCGGAGTCTGCCTCAAGGCAATATGCACAATCGCTTATAGGGGTGCCGCTGTTTGACCTGGTGTTGCTGGGTATGGGGGAAGATGGGCATGTGGCGAGTTTGTTTCCAGGCCATAAGCACCCCGCAGGTGAAAGTGTTCTGGCTATCTATGATTCACCCAAATACCCGGCAGAGCGGGTCAGTTTGGGTCTACAGGCGCTCGCTAGCTGCCGGCAATTACTGTTCATCATTACCGGCAGGGAAAAAGCCGCAGCCATAACACAATGGCGGAGTGGAAAGCTGTTGCCTGTGAGCATGGTCAAGGGGCAGGGGGAAATAGAAGTTATTTCCGATAAGCGTGCATTTATTGCCTGATGAACAGTCAGAACAGGGCTTCTGTTGTAATTAAGTTTATAAGAGTTTGTTATTTATCATGTAATTCATGGTTTTCTGTTAAATTTTGATATAAATCTTGTATATGCTGTCATTAGTACTAAGGTTAAAGTACGGGCACTAATGTAAATGACAAAATTAATAGTAAAAAAACAGTCATACAATTGCCATTAACTGAGGGTATAGCAATGAAAACACTATCAATTTTTCTATTGGCACTTCTAGCAACACCAGCTGTTGCATGGGATGGACAGGATACTGAGGAAGGAACAAGTATAATGCTCAGCAATCGAGATATGGCCACCCCGGGTAAGGAAATCATCTACTACGATTACAATAAGGAAGAATATCGGACGGCAGAAGTTACATCTGTTTACGGATTTGGTAAATCAATACAGATAGAACTTTATGATGTCGATACAGGCCTTAACCGTACGTTTGAAATGGAAGAATAAGTAGTTCTATTTTTTTAATGATGTAGTAAAAATAAATGCCTGGCAGGGATGCCAGGCATTACGTCTGCCTTCGCTTTAATGCAATTTAATTTTTGCACTAGCAGACTCATATTGCCGGAGCTTGTATTCAGCAAGCGCTAAGGCCTCTTCAATTCGGGAATGCACAGGGCCATATTGTGTATTTTCCCAGCCATCTATAAGTGATTGCCAGAATTTAATTTCTGCTCGTAAATTTGCTTCAATCGGGTTTTTCATGTCTCAAAAAATCTGGATTGGCTGGATGAAATTCAATGCTATAGTACATTTACATTCTAATCATGACTTAACACGCCAATTTATTGACCGTGTGTTGTTTTTCTCCTGGGTCACATCAATTTCCGGTAACTGCTACCATGCGTATCTGTCAGGAAGACAATATGTTGTACATATGCTCATGCATGAGAAGGAAATCAAAAGAAATCTCAGCAGCTATTTAAGCCACAACCGGGCAGCAGATACCCTTATGGGATGGCCCCATTACCTGGCCATGGAGGATATGGATATACAAGTACCTCAGGAATAGGATATCTTTTGTACAGGTGGTCTGACACTGCCTTGACTATTGTATATATAAATCTATTTCACCCAGACTTAACTTATTACATATGCTCCCAATCATCTCAACAGAGACAACCCGATGCTTTTGTAGAATAAATGCCGATCTTCTGTGGCATACTCTGCTCGCTTCGCTGGCTATTTTTGTCTTCCTGCCAATCCTTACTGCCCAGGCAGCCACAGCTCCTGCCCTCCCACAAACTAAGCCTTCTGAAGCAATTTCCCAGGTCAACAAGGCGATGCTGGAAAGGAAGGTCGAAGCGGTCGAAGCCGATACCAGTCTTTCAACAGAGGATAAGTCCGAACTGGTTAGTCTGTATCGCAAGGCAATCAGCAATCTGGAAACAGCGTTTGCGAGCAATCAGGCAACTGACGCGTTTATTCAGATGAGCCAGGACGCACCAGTCAAGGCGGCTAAGCTACGTAAAAATACACTTGAAAAGAAGAAACTGATTCCTGAGCAGAATCTTGAAGTCACCGTCACAACATCTATAGAGGCACTGGAACAACGCCTGCTAAAGGAAAAAGCCGACCTGGCAGCGGTAGAAGCCAAACTGCAGAAGACCCGTGAGTCAATCAAATACCAGGCAGATAGACCCCAGGCTATTCGTGAACAACTAGTCGATAGTAATAAGCAACTCAGTGGCATCTCCGATGAGCTAAGGTTGCCGGTTGCAGAGGGTAAAAGTCAGCCGCTGGAACAGGCCGCGTACTGGCTACGTGAGAGTAATGCAAGGATGTTGATAGCGCAGATAAGAATGCTAGATCAGGAACTTGTCAGCCAGCCTGCCCGTCTTGATTTGCTGGCAGCTGAAGAAGAAAAAGCAGAACACAGCGTTCAGTTTGTCGCGGCCAGAGTCAGCTTGCTCGAACAACTTGTAGACAAGCGTCGCCAGCTCCAGGCAAGCCTGACTGAAAGCAAGGCTGAATCAGCCAGAGCATATGCCGAAGGCAAGCACCCGCTGCTTGAACAGCTGGCTACAAGTAATGCAGAGTTGAGCACACAAATCAGTGATTTGACTGACAAGCTGAAAGAGGTGGAAGAAGAGATAAACCTGATCAACACTGAAGCAAAACGCCTCGGCGATGACTCGAATAAAACCCGGCAGAAACTCAAGGTGGCCGGCCTGAGCCAGATACTCGGGCAAATTCTGCAGGAGCAACGTCGCCTTCTACCTGATACGCGCATCTATAAAAGCAAGGCCAATGAGATTGTAAAGCAGATTGCCCAAATCAGCCTTCGCCAGATACAGTTAAGAGATGAACTGAGAGGCCTTCGTCAGATTGATCAGTTTATTACTGGCTACACGGCTGATATTACCCCTGCAGACAGGCAGCAGATTGATGACGAACTGCGCTATCTTGCGAATGACCGTCAGCAGTTCCTCGCCCAGGCCTATAAAACAGGAAATACCTATTTACGCACCCTCAGTGAACTCGATGTTGCGCAGCGCTCCCTGAACGAAGCAGTAGAACAATACAATGCTTTTCTTGATGAACATCTTCTCTGGGTTCGCAGCACCAGGCCAATAAACCTGTCTTCTATTTCCATGCTGCCCGGTCAGTGGAAGGACCTTTTGGCACCGGACCATTGGTGGGATATTCTTAAAACTCTGTACCTGCAGGCAACAGGCAAACCCTGGATGGCCATTACCCTGATTATCGTAGCCATACTGCTGTGGAAAGCGCGGCCCATACGCAGAAGCCTGATAGCAACAGGTGACAATGTGGGCAATGTGATGCGCGATAGCATTTCGACTACAGCATTGGGGATGGTGCTGACCATTCTTCTGGCCTGCACATGGCCAATCCTGATGGCGAGCATCGGCTGGCAATTATTGACTGCACTGGAATCATCCTCGTTTACCAAGAATGTTGGAAACGCTCTAATTATGACATCAAAGGGCCTTTTCATACTGCGAGTCTACCGCACCCTGTGCATGCCGGGCGGCATTGCAGATCGTCACTTTAAATGGCCTGCAACAAGTCTCAGGCTGCTGCGCCGTGACATTGATATTTTTATCTATACATTCCTTCCCCCGGGTTTCATTGCACTGGTCGTCATCTATAGTGATATTGTCGGCCATGACGAGGGCCTGGGGCGACTGGCATTTGTCCTTGCTGCACTTGCCCTGACAGTATTTTTCTACCGTGTACTGAATCCCGGCACAGGCGCCATGCGAGAATTCGTTATTAACCAGAAAAAGCCGGCAAAGTTAGGAATCCGTTACCTGTGGCTGGTGATTGCCGTTGTGATACCGATCGGTTCTGTGATCCTGGCGTTGCTCGGATACCTGTATTCCGCCGGCACTCTGCTGGGAAACCTGATCCAGTCTCTGTGGATCATTCTCGAGCTGATCATCCTGCAACAGTTTGTAGCGCGCTGGCTTTTGATTGCCCGACGCCGACTGGCACTGCAGGCGGCTCGTGCTGAACGGGAAGCAATACTTGCCGCACGTGAGAGTACAACTGTGGCAGCCGGCGAAGATGCACTGGAACTGGAAGAACCCCGGATCGACATCGATGCGCTCAGCGTAGACACGCGCAAATTGCTCAATACGGCGCTGGCTGTGCTGGCTATCTTTTTGTTGTTGGCAGCATGGTCGGACATACTGCCTGCGTTTCGTATTTTTGACCAGATAACGTTATGGCAGCACAAGGTCAATGTGGAGGGTGTAGTAGAGATCGTGCCGGTCACGCTGGCAGATTTTGGTCAGGCAATAATTGCTATCGTCATCCTTACAATTTTTGTACGACGTCTGCCGGCCTTCATGGAGCTATTGCTACGACAGCATTCATCTATTTCACCGGGCAGCCTGTACGCAATAAAGTCACTGACCAGCTACACCCTGATTGCGGTGGGTATTTCGATGGTATTCAGTATGCTGGGCGGTTCCTGGTCAGAGATACAGTGGGTCTTTGCTGCACTGGGCGTGGGTATCGGGTTTGGCCTGCAGGAGATTGTCGCCAACTTTATCAGCGGCCTGATCATCCTGTTCGAACGTCCGATACGTATCGGTGATGTAGTAACAGTCGGTGATGTCAGTGGTGTGGTGACAAAAATACATATTCGTGCAACCACCATTAGGGACTTTGACCGTAAAGAACTACTGGTACCGAATAAGGAATTCATAACCGGCCGACTGCTGAACTGGTCGCTGTCAGATACGCTGTCCCGCCTGAGTGTAACAGTAGGCGTTGCCTATGGAAGCGATATAGAGCTTGCTTCGCGACTGATGGAAGAGGCGGCAAATGAAAACAAATATACGCTTGATGAACCGGCCCCATTTGTAACCTTTGAATCCTTTGGCGATAACGCTCTGACACTGGTGCTGCGCTACTTCATCGACAACATGGATTATCGGCTGCTTAGCAAAGGCAGTTTGCATGAAGCCATTAACGAGAAGTTCAACGCAGCTGGCATTTCCATCGCCTTCCCGCAACGCGATATACATCTCGATACAGCAAGGCCACTTGATATACGCATTCAGCGAGAGGAAAAATAATCGCCGGGGCAGGATGTGGATACCGTTTCGCTGCGTGGCGCTATAGACATCAATCCCGGGAAACAGATCGGGAGCAGAATTTCGCCAGTATCAAAAAATATACTGGACGTGGCTTATTACCGGGGCTGGAAATCAGCAGTCGGTGGTCATGGCAAAGGGATATGCGATGAAGGGTCTTATCCAAAGCATGTTAGTGTTACCGCAAAATTATGTAAAGTTAGTGAAACTTTCTGGAGAGAAAAATGAGCTATCAAAAAAAAATTAATTTAGGTCTTTTTTTAATTTTGTTCTTTCTGTTTCTGGGAGGGTGTATGAAGTTACCGGACAATAGTGAGAGAGAATCGTCGCAGGTGATCAGTGATGGTGAGAGCAGCAAGCTTGGTCAGGCGTTCAAAGCGCAAATAGAATCACACCCGGGGCAGTCCGGTGTCATCCTGCTTGGCAACGGCCTTGATGCCTATGTAGGACGCGCCGTGCTGGCAAGGCTGGCCGAGAAGAGTGTCGATGTGCAGTACTACATGTTTCATCAGGATACTGTTGGCAGGCTATTGATTAAAGAGCTGCTTGCTACGGCAGATCGGGGTGTACGGGTACGCATGCTTATTGATGATATGTATGGTGAAGAAGCGGATGATGTCTGGTCAGCTCTCTCTACCCACCCCAACATGGAAGTACGCCTGTACAATCCTTTTGTGCGCGGACATTCGAAGAATCTCCAGTTCGTCACCCAGACGAAGAGGGTGAACCACCGCATGCACAGTAAAACCTACACCGCTGACAACCAGGCCTCTATTGTCGGAGGCCGAAACATCGGCGATGAATATTTTGATGCAGATAAAGACGTGGCGTTTGCTGACCTCGATGCCATGACTATCGGACCGGCAGTGCCAGAGGTATCCGACCAATTCGATCAATACTGGAACAACAGGCACTCCTATCCTGTCGCTACATTGATAGAGGGTGTTCAGAAAGAGACCGTGCCGGCAGGCGCACTGGATAACTTGCGCAAAGAACTGGACAAGTTTTACCAGCAGCCGCAGACCCTGGCCTATCGCGATGCGGTTGAGCACTCTGCATTTGCCAATGCGCTTAGAGACAAAACGGCTGCATTTAGTTTTTCCGAGGCAAAGATCATTCACGATTCTGCCGAGAAAATGACCAGGGAGGATGACAACTGGAAAGTAGAGCTGTTGATGTCTCAGCTGGCGCCGTATATTTTACAGGCAAAAGAAGAATACATTCTTGTTTCACCTTACTTCGTGCCCGGTCAACGGGGTGCGGATGCAATTTGCAAGCTGAGTAAACAAGGCGTGCGCGTTCGGATTTTGACCAACTCGCTGGCGTCCAATGATGTGGCCGCAGTGCACACCGGTTATATGCGGCATAGAAAACAGCTGCTGCGTTGTGGGGTGGAATTGTATGAGCTAAATGAGGAACTAAAGAAGCTTGAAGGCAAACGGTTTACCTGGCTTCCCGGCCTTAGCAAATCCAGCTTACACGCCAAAACCATGGCAATGGACAAAAAGACGATGTTCGTCGGTTCATTTAACTTCGATCAGCGCTCGCTGAATATTAATACTGAAATCGGCATCGTGTTCGAGGATCCTGAAATCGCCACCGATTCATCACAACATTTTGATGAGCATATTGATAAGATCGCATTCAGAGTAGAGCTGATCGACGATTCTCTGAGATGGACGGGAATAGATGAGAGTGGCAAGAAAGTTGTTTTTGATGTCGAACCCTACACCAGTTTCTGGAAGAGGCTGAGCGTTAATCTGATGCGAGTCTTGCCTGTCGACTCAATGCTCTAAATGGAGTGGGCTAAGTGCCAACTGGAGAAAACCTGTACCATACAGCCGGAACCGCCAGCGCTTTCCTGCTAACAATAATCACAAGGACAAACCAATGAGAAAATGGCCACACGCAACAATCGCGGCAGTCGTTGCAGGGGCAGTTGTGTTCTGCACTGCAAACAGTTTTGCCGCAACAAAAGATAAATACCAGAAAGCATTCATCGAATTTCTGGAAATCGGTCCGGCCACCGAACTGAATCTCGAAGGTCACGGCAAAAACCCTGCGGCTATCAATAAAAGCCTCAATGAAATCTATCACAGTAACGGACTGCAGCCTTTCTGGATAGAGAACGGTAAACCCGGCCAGCGCGCTGCCGACATAATCAGCGTACTGGCCGATGCGGAAAGTCACGGCCTCGACCCGTTCAGTTATTTTGTAGACCTGATCAACTACTACAAGGAAAGCAAGGATACTGCTGATCTGGTGCGGCTGGATATTCTCCTGTCACTGGGCATGTTGCGCTATGTGGCAGATCAACGGGAGGGCCGCAAGGCGCCGCGTGAGATTGACCCGGTGCTGTTTGATACTGCCCGGGATGTGGACCTGGACCTGGTCTCTCTCAGGCAAGCGGCTTTCGAAGCACCGGATATGAAGGCATTTTTAGCGCAGCAGGCACCGCCTTTTTTGCAATACCGGGAGCTGCAGAAAAAACTGTCTGAATATCGTACGATTGCCGCATCAGGCGGGTGGCCATCAATAGCTGCCGGTGAGACATTGAAGCCCGGCATGGACGACCTACGGATTAAGGCCGTTAGACAGCGCCTGGTCGCCACAGGGGAACTGTCCACAGAGAACATGGACAGTGCACTGTTTGATGCGGAGCTGGAAGAGGCGGTCAAACGATTCCAGAAGCGTCATAATTTGAAACCGGACGGCGCCATCGGCAAGCAGACACTGGCTGCCATGAATGTAACGGTTGCAGCCAGAGTCGAACAGATTGCCGTTAATATGGAACGCTATCGCTGGATGAAGCAGGACATGAATGGTCGCATGGTAGCCGTTAATATCGCGGGCTTCGTGGCGGTGGCCGGTGTACCGGGAAAATTCGATTTATCGATGCCTGTAGTGGTCGGTAAATTACGTCACGAAACACCGGTTTTCAGTGACACGATAAAGTATGTGGTCTTCAATCCATACTGGACTCTTACGCCTAACATTGCGCGCAATGAAACCCTGCCTAAGCTGAAGAAAGACCCTCTCTATCTGCAGAAGCACGATATGCGGGTTTTCGACGGCTGGGGAGCCGATTCCAAAGAGCTGGATGCGACGAAAATCGACTGGAGTAATGTATCAAGCAAAGACATGAACAAATACCGGATTCGCCAGGACCCGGGCCCGAAAAATTCCCTTGGAACCTTAAAGCTTGTTTTCCCGAACAAATACGATGTCTATCTGCATGACACACCTTCCCATGCATTGTTCAAAAGGGAGAAGCGTGCATTCAGCCATGGCTGTATCCGTATGGACCGGCCAGTCGAAATGGCATCCTGGGTATTAGGCGGAGATGAAAAAGGATGGGGTACTGAGCGTATAAATGAAATCATCAAAAACAGGGAGCGCCAGGTGGTTGTGCTGGAGCAACCTGTACCCGTTCACATCCTCTACCGAACGGCTTTTGTAGATAAGGAAAGCAACACGCTTCATTTTTATGAAGATATTTATGGGCGGGATAAACTACTTGCCAGCGCGCTATCCGGCAATGGCAGCTAAACAGAAATAACCAATGCTGGCTGAGCCAATGAGCATCCACTTTTCACCATTTCGTACCTGATCCGGAATCCATAGTTTTCAGCTACAGGGGTACAGTATTAAAAGGAGGCATAATGAATAATTTACCGAAACGGATTGCAGGTCAAATTTTCCTGTATTTATTTCTTGGTATTGCAGGTGGATGCACTATGATTGAAACGCGCACGACAGATAAAACTTCCTCTACTGCCTTTAGCGAACCTGAAACGACCTATCTCGGAAAAACTGCCGCATCCATTGTGGCAGGACACCATACAGAGTCTGGTTTTTTACTGCTGGATCGTGGCCGGGATGCCTTGTCCTGGAGGCTCATCCTTGCGGACGCGGCTGAGAAAAGTATTGATGTTATGTACTTCCTGTGGAAGAACGATGAGTCCGGTCAGGTCCTGATACAGCGGATGCTGGCAGCGGCTGAGCGGGGAGTACGAGTGAGGGCCCTTATCGATGATTCAATGACCGACTCAGATCCCGAATATCTTGCCTTGTTCAGTGCCCATCCCAATGTCGAGGTTCGTCTTTACAAGCCCTTCGGCCCGAAGAAAAAATCAATCATGAGGTGGGTCGACTACGCGGCGCATATGAAAGTGACCAACCGGCGCATGCATAACAAGCTCTACCTGGTAGACGGCAGTGTGGAAATAATCGGTGGCCGCAACATGGGCAACGAATACTTCGAATATCCAGGCGAGTTTGTATTCCGTAGTCGGGATCTGCTGGCACTTGGCCCTGTTGTTGATGCCTCCGGTGAAGCCTTTGATATGTACTGGAATAGTGATTGGGCTGTACCGATCGAAGATGTTGTGACGCATGTCCCGAGTGCTGAAGAGGCTACAGCTAACAGGAAATCACTCGATGCCATGGCATCGAAATCCAAAAGTTACCCGAGAGGGTTCTACGATGACCCGGCAAACATTAAGACTGAGATGGCGGCTCTTGAAAAAAGCCTGTTATGGGGTAAAGGCACCTTGCTTATCGATGATGTGCCGGACAGTAATGGTAAACCGCAGACTCATGCAGAACTCGATAAAACGGGTGTGATGATTGGTCGTGCAGCGGCAGAATCAAAAGAAGAGGCACTTATTCAGAGCGCCTACCTCATCCTCGAAAAGGGCGGTGCAGTTGCCCTGGATAAACTGATCAAACAGGGGGTTAAGGTAAAGCTTGCCACCAACTCTATGGCAGCAAACAATCACCTGTCGGCTTTTGTGTCATATCGCAAACAACGCAAAAAGATGCTCGCTGCTGGTGCGGAAGTTTATGAAATGCGGCCGGATGCAAAAATCGAGCGGTCACAGTTTACGGCAGAGGAACTGGAGCTGCATAAGACCTTTTTTGGATTACATGCGAAGACCATGGTGTTCGATCGTAATGTTGTTTTTGTTGGATCATTTAACCTGGATCCACGCTCTGTTGATTTGAATACGGAGATGGGTCTTTTGGTTGAAAGTGCGGAGTTGGGCAGGGCGGTTGCCGACAGTATCGAGAATGATATCGCTGCAGGAAACAGCTGGCAGCTATTGCTTGATGATAATGAAAAGCTATCATGGGTGACAAAGGAAAATGGCATCATCACCGAAAAATTCGATAAAGACCCGATGACATCGGAAGCACAGCGTTTAGAGGCTGATGCACTGGGACTTATTCCTGATGCTTCTCAGATGTGAGATGGGTTAAGGGGGTAAAGGGGGATCAGGTATATGAAGATTAAGTCTGGTGTAGTAACACTCAGATACTCAGATTAGGGTCGAAGCTATGCGCATTATCAGTATTTACTTCAAGGCTTTCTTTTTTATATGCGGCGTTCTTCTGTCTGTAACGGCCAATTCGGCCACTGACTCTTCAGAGGTAAATGAACTCCTGGATCAGGCTGAATCACTGATGTATATGGGGGTGGTAGATAAAGGCGCCAGCCGCTCATTCGAGGAGGCTCGTGAGCGGGTCGAAACGGCCACTGAACGCCTTGATGATGTTGACCTCACACCGGTCGAGACCCGAAGTCTGTCGCTTCAACTCGAAGCGGTGCAGGAGGATCTCAGGATTCTCACAGAGCTCTACGAAGAGCGATTTTATGGTGTCTTCCCGCTGGCGCGCCTGATTGGCTCGACGCGGCTGGAAGATGAAGGGTACGCTTTCACCGAGCAGCTTGATCATCCGCCGGATGTGGCGGCTGTGGAGCTCGCCACACGGAAACTCCTGAATCAGATCGACAAGTATCGACACCCGCACATAGTCGTCACGAGCATACCTGCCGACCGGCGCCTCGAGAATATTGCATCGGAGGTGCTTCTTCGGGACGGGCGCTCGACTCCCCAGTCGCGTCGAGCACTTGTCGCGGCATTAAGTGAAGAAGATCTGGACGCCTTTGATCGGGGTGAGATCGATTCACAACTGGTCGATCGAATCAATGTGGCACTCGATGCCGTCAACCTGATAGTGCTGACAGTCGGCCAGCCTGCCGTACTTAATAACGCCACTATCAGATCTGTACAGGGGGATTACTATATTCATACCAGAAGCATACGTAGCGAGAGCTTCGAGCACTTCGGCTTCGCACGGGATCGAAGAGACCAGATTTGGCCCATCAATGGAGCATCGCTGCTGTTGTTCGTGCTGGCAGTAGCCTGGTCTGCGTTTGTACCCTGGAATATTACGCAGCCCATGAGGGTCTTTTACCGACTCGCTATCGGCGCGTCACTATTCATTTTTGGTAGAACTTTCATCGCAATTGCTGTGACATTTCTGAGAAAGGTTGTCCCTGATTCCTCTGCGATGATTGCTGTGGCGTGGTGGTGGCCAGCACTGGTGGGGCTATTGGCAATTCTCGGAAGCGGGCTGGTGGCATGGATTGGTATTGCTCTGCTAACGGATAAATTACCGGGTGCTCGCGGGGCACGGGCTGTCGGCTCGATGTTTGCAATGGTGGCGCTGGGTGCCATTTCTTATTTTGTGATGCCCTTGCTGCTTCTCGATGGCAGTCGTGGATTCGCCAGTCTCGTGCCATTTGTTGTGGCGAGTGTAGGCCTGGCAGTCGTGTTCGGGCTGGCGGCCCGCACTGGTCCTCCGGTACCGCACTACTTCACGGTCGGCCCTCTGTTATTGGCCCCGCTGGCAGGTGTCAGCCTGTTGATGGCTTCACCGGGGCTGCTGTGGGTGATGGTCGGCCTGACCGCAGTTCTCTGCCTGGTTGCATGGGTTCGGCACCGGGTTAAGCTGGCGCACGGCACCGAAGAACCCGAGCCATCACCGGAAGAGGCAGCACAGGCTGATCAGCAGAAGTTGGTCAAACTCAGTAAGAAGGTCAGCAAGAAGCTTTAGTGCTGACCCCGACGTTCACGGGCAGGCTTTCAATGAACATACAGAGATCTCGATAGCAGGCATTTTCTAGGCGATGAAAGTCGTCTCAGTTCGGTTATGAGCAGAAGTTATTTGTAACAATACCCCCAATGATGAGGGCTTTAAGAGCGGGCCAAATATTGGCTACCTCGCTCACAACCTTGTGGACAGGGACAAGAAATAATGTCAATAATAATACCGTGTGGCCACCACTGGTCGGGATGATTACACTATTATTGGGAGACCGTATGCAAAAATGGAAAGCATTACCCCGCCTCGGCTTTGGGCTTGGTATCAGCGTTAACCATAAAGGCGGCATCATAGTTGCTGATATCTTGAATCAACGCGGAGGGATAAAACTCGATTATTTGGAAATCTATGCGGGAGTGCGACCAATACCTGTTGATGCTTTGAGACAATTACACGCATGGCAGGATGCAGGCCAGCAATTCACCTTCCACACAGCAAGCCTTGATTTATGGAACCTGGATTCCCCCGATGAGAGTGGGGTTGCGCCTACGAGAGCCGTCGAGGATTTTTTACAGCCGCATTGGTGTAATCAGGATTTGATGCTAACTCGTATGCAAGGGCTACGCGAAGGCGTTCTGCTGACGGGTGTTTTTAGCGAAGAGGCTGCTCTGGGGTTTGCACGCAGATACCGCGATGTTTCTAAGAAACTCTCCACACCTCTGCTAATTGAAAATGCGCCTTACCGACTTGTGCTCGGCGATCTGGACTTTGGTCGATTCTTCTCGTTATTTGGTGAGGCGGCAGATTGTGGTCTCACGCTGGATCTTGGGCATCTGTATTCCACCTCCCTCCTTATGAGAAAAAGTATTGATCAGTTATTGAAAGACTACCCATTAGACAGGGTTGTGGAGATTCATATTGCTGGCGGCTATGTTGACCCCGAGAGCGGGCTGTATGTTGACAATCATGACCTGGATATCACTTCTGATGTGCGTGAATTATTACGCCAACTCATCGGTATCTGTCCTGCACTGAAAGGCGTGACCTATGAAGTACAGGATCCAGATCCGGATCAGCTGCTCAACAATATTTCCAGTGTGATTGAAACCATTGATGGCTGGCGTTACCAAACGGGCTGCCGTGCCCCACTTGAGATGCCAGGATGAGTCTGTCTAATATGCTCAATCTCATTGAGGAACTTGTGTATCGCCAGTCTGTCAGAAAAGAGTTTTTCTCGTGCCCGGACAAACAGGCTGAAGAGCGTTATGGTCTGACACCAACCGAGCTTCACATGGTTCGAAACCGAGATGCTGATGAATATCACACCTCCCTGACATTCACCCCGCAAGCACTCGAGAGTTGCTTTCCTCACAGTATTGCTTCGTTGAATAATATCAGCGCAAATATGGACGATATGGTAAATGCCATATTTGACCAAGCCGAGGATGGCCGCAACCGAGTGCTTCACATCGCTGAATACCTGTGGCACAAGGCAATGAAGGCCAACGCTCCGGACTGGCTATTTCATATAATTTTATGGGAAGTGGCACTAATCAGCCCTCCGGGACAACGCGATTATGCCCAATTACAAGCGAACCCTACCAGCGCACGCTTGATATACACGCCATGGGATATAAAGGGCTGGATAGACCAGAATCATGATGACAAGCAACTCACGACTCCATGCCAGCTAGAAGAGCCTGCCTACTACATTATCGCCCCAGACCAGTTCGCGCGGAACGCTCATTATGCTCGAATTTACGAACTCTCGGAATGCATTTTTCTGGCATTTGAGTCATTTGTCCGTGAGGGTGGAACCCCTGACGACACGGACAGCCTGAGAAATCAATATAACAGCTTTTGTTATGAAGAAAACTTATATATTATAGATTCCGTGCGGCTGACTGATCGCATGTTTTGGATTTGAAACTAAAGGAGAAAATGATAATGAAAAGTTCTGCTGAAGACGTACTCAAAGCAATCAAGGAAGATGAATCACTTCGCAAAGAAGTAATTGTAATGATCTCAAAGGAATATCCAAGAGAATACCTGTCACGCGTTAAGCTCGATCCAGGTCGTATCAATGCTGCGCTTGGTGATGTTGTTGTATCCTGCAAGGAATGGCAGGAGTAAAGTGAGATTTTTAACCACAGTTATTCATGCCAATTGATGGAGTAACATCTGCCCCCCCGCAACAGACATTAATGTCCTGGGGGGGAGAGCACCAAGATTTTGTTATAAAGTATCTGGTCGACTCGACGGTTGATGGCCGGCATAGTCTTATGTCCCGTATTCTCTACAGCCCCGCTTTTACGCGACAGGCGGAGTCGTGTTTTTCTAAACTGAAAACAGAATCCCCTACCAGGGTTCCTCAAAAGATTGAGACCCTGTTGCAGAGTATTGATGCCTCTGCCCTGGTAATCGAGCAGAATGCGCGTCAACGAAATCTGACCAATCATGTCAGTAGAGCCAGCCCAAGGCTATCAGCGTACATCGGCAAAGAGCGGTTGGCAGATTTCGTGTCGATGTATTCAGACACCCCGTTTTTCTGGATGAACCGTGGCCGCACACTTGCTGAGAATTTTTCTCTCTATCTACACTGGACCAACGTGTGTGAAAGCGATTCTTTTTTTGCCGCTCTAGTGAAATTCGATGGAGTTACTGCAGGTATTGGAAACCGCAAGGCCTCCCGTTCACCCTGGACAGGCGAAAGTACAAATAGCCAAGAGAGTGAGCTGATCAATAGCGAGATCGTTTACCTGGCCCACGCACTTCTTGCTCCAGATGGCGAGCTGATCTCCCCAGACCAGTTTGGGGAACACCCCCAGAGTAGCGGTCAAATAGTTTCAATTCAGCTAAGGCTTGACGGAAGTATCGACGCCACCTTACTAGCCATGGCGGAGTAAAGGAGTATTCATGGGGGGTTCTCTGGGTCTGGGTCTTGATTACCAGCATCGCAAAAAATACCCGGAAGGCCTGCATGGGTTAATCGGCCATTTTGCTGATCGCCTTTCGCATGTATCCATTGTTGCACTTGAAGACAAGGTAGACGTACAGCACTTTCTGGGTCTGCTCCCAGAGAACCTGCCTGTGATCCACCACCTCTCTTCGGTAGCGCCTGCATCTGTTGGCGGTGTTGACTGGGAGCGCCTCGAACAAATGGAGAGAATTAGTAGTGAACTGAATGCGCTTTGGTGCGTTGAAGATATCGGTTTATGGCACCTTGGACCTTACAAAATTCCTTACTTTACTCCGCCTGTGTTCGACCGAGATATTGCTGCAGAAATCGGCCAACGTATTGCCGAGATGCGGCAGCGCATGCAAATACCTTTTCATGCCGAAATACCGTCTTGTAGTTTCGTGCTTGGCGAATGCGATCTCGGTGAATTTTTCAATATCCTGATCCGTGAAGGAAAGTGCAATCTTCTCCTGGATGTAAGTCACGTCTTTTCATATGCACTTGCAACCGAGAGGTCGGTAACTGATGTACTCTATAGCTTGCCGCTTGATAGTGTCCAGGAAATCCATATTGCAGGTGGCCGTGTATCCAGGCTTGATGCAAGGCGTTATATCGACAGTCATTCGGACGCCGTCATGCCGGAAGTGCTCGAACTCCTGAACTTGTCAATTCAGTCATGCCCAAACCTCAGGGCCATAACCTATGAAATCGGCAGTAATATTGAACTCGACGCTATTGCAGAGAGTTTTTATATTATCGAGAATGTTATAATCAGTACAGACTGGGTACCCCGCCTCGAACTTGACCACACTACCGCAACGGTCTAGTTAAACACCCATGATCGACTGGGCCAAGATACTAGATTTTGACAGAGAATATCACCCTGATCGTGGTTCTGGCGCTTCGATAGCACTGTTCGATAGCGGTATTGCCGCCGACCGCCCAGTACCACCCAATTTCCAAAATTTGATCGGGTTACAGGATAGTGGAGCCGATGCCTGTTTTAATAGACACGCAGAACGCATTGCGATGCTCGCTGCGGGGCGTCGGGGTGTAGCACCAGGTGCTACAATCTATACGGCTCACCGTGGGCCACTGTTCCCGGACAAGTTTCTGACGTTCCTCAACCAGGCCAGGACGCATCCTGATATCGTGGGATTTCCCTTTTCTGCACCTGAAACCGCACGACTCGCACTTTTCGGCAGTAGTGCACTTGTGAGTGATTTCGAGCAGGCTGATGGTGCCATGATAGTCGCATCTTCTGGGCACGATGGTAACGCCAATGTACGCTTCCCCGGCGGATGTAATGCAGCATTGACTGTTGGGTTGATGGACCAGGAAGCACGCCTACACCCTCGTTCAGGCTACGATGAATCCATAGCCAAGCCCGATATTTTAATTCTTGACGCTGAATATGCGTCACAGCTGTCAGATGGCGAAAATTCCGTGATTAACGGGAGTTCGGCAGGTGTTGCTATTGTCTGCGGTGTTGCCGCGATATGGGTTGAGCGATTCAGACAGAATGGATGGCAACTCACGCCGTGGGCGCTTCGTAGCGCCATGATGGCGGGCTGTATGCCCTCAGGAAACCCAACGCATCACTGGCGACAACTCTCGCTTGCTTGGTGCGAATCGACCACTGGCCTGGATGTATTTTCCGGCTCTGCTCGCAACAGCCATGAATGGATTCTTTCAATTACCGGGCCATCACAAGAAGTCACGCTTGGCATCGGGATGCGTATCAGCCCGGGCAATTCACTCTGGCTGCCGAGAGATTTGGGCGTTTCCTTATATAACCACAATGAATCTGCCTGCCAATTGCTCGGTACAATAAAAAACCATGGCACATTTGACCGGCTTAAAACGGGAAAAGAATACCTGCTTCGCCTAGACAAACAGGCAAATGATTTTGCACTGACCGTGGTCGGCGGTCCTGGAACCAAAATCTATGCAAGGCCAGTTGGTCAAACCAGTCCAATCGATAACCGACCCTCTCCGCAAGTAATTGTAGGTATAACAGCGAGCCATGACGCATCAGCATGTCTGGTGATTGATGGAGAAATTATAAATGCCATCCAGCTTGAACGCATTACCCGTAAGAAGCACGATGGCCTGCCCTACTTATCGAATGATGACGCTGTCGATTACTGTCTCTGTGCGGCAGGGCTTACACGCGACGATGTAGATATATACGCCTTTAATGCCCAGCCGTTATACCCGGGACAGGTGGGTCTTTCTACGCCTGTCGCTTCGCAAAACTTCAGCTGTTTTTCCCCTTTTGAACCGCATGTTCTGCACGTTTCTCACCATCTCTGCCACGCATTCTCGGCACAAATACTCTCACCCCAGCCTGAGTGCGCGGTTTTGGTCATCGATGGCTCTGGAGGCAGTCTCTATGGCGATGATGACCACATCCTCAGCGGGCCAGAGCTCAGGGATTACCTGGAGGCTGATACAGGCAGGTCAAGCGTGCTGCCCAGTCTGCATGTCATGTCTTTCTACCGTTTCACAGTGGACGGTTTCAAGCTACTGCAAAGAGAAACCGCCAAGTCGTTTAACGTGCGCCATGGAAGCAGCTCGATTGGGGAGACGTATGCTGCGGTAGCTCAATACATATTTGGGTCGTGGCAGGCTTCCGGTAAAGTGATGGGGCTGGCTCCTTACGGGCAGCCCGGCGACACGTTTCTGGAAAAGCCGACGCCAGGCATATTCATGAACTTTCGATCCGACTGGAAGTTGCGCTACAGTGAAGGAGGTGGTGATCCGGTACAGGATCATGCCGTTCTGGCAGCAACAGTGCAGAGCGACTTGGAGACCTGCCTTCTTGACCGTATCCATTCTGCTGCGCAGTTCGTACCAATTGATAATCTCTATTATGCGGGAGGCGTGGCGCTCAATTGCAAGGCGAACCAACAGATCGAAAAGAAAAGCGTGGTTTCAAGGCTTACTGTCTTTCCCGCAAGCAATGATGCAGGAGTCGCCGTCGGCGCGGCAGCAGCTGCATACTACACCGCCACCGGTAAAATGCTCAAAACAGGCTACGATTATCACGACTACCTTGGTTACCCATACACTAATGCAGACATTTTGCTCAGTATCCGTGAATACAGACAGTTCCTGCATGTGGAACCTTACGATTGCGCCACTGTAGCGGGATATCTTGATAAAGGGCAGATTCTTGGCTGGTTCGAAGGAGGGAGCGAATTTGGTCCTCGTGCTCTGGGACACCGCTCGATTCTCGCAGACCCTCGCAGTACAGCAGTACGTGACCGAATCAACAGGGATGTCAAGTACCGGGAAGAGTTCCGCCCTTTCGCCCCGATCGCTTTAGCCCAGGATGCGGCGAACTGGTTTGATGTCGTTACCGAGCATCCATTCATGACACACACAGTCGATGTATTACAGCAAGCACGTTCTGACTTAGAGGCGATTACCCATGTTGATGGCACAGCAAGATTACAGACGATAACCGATGCCTGTAACACAAGAATCGCCTCCCTGCTCACGGCGTTCAAAGCATTGACGGGCTTCTCAGTCTTGATCAATACCTCGCTCAATATGCGCAGTCAGCCAATTATCGAGACACCACTCCAGGCGGTGGAGTTTTTGCTCTGTTCCGGACTCGACCGCCTAGTAATAGGCAACTATGTTCTGCGATGTAACGATCCTTTTGAGAAAACCCACCTCCTTGACTTACAGGCTTCGCTCGCTCCAGATGTTGAGCTGGTTACGAAGCGTCACGGAATAACAGGTAAATCCTGTTTAATCCGTAGTACTCAACGCAATTTGGTTTTTGAGCTGCCTGAAGCACTCTTCTTGCTACTTGAAGACACCATTCAAAACCGGCTAACGCTCAAGGAGGCCTTGCGCCTTTCTGGCATGAATCTCGAGGACGCACCCATTCCCTTTTTAACCGCGCTCTTTGCAGAGAAGCTCATTCTGGCTAACAACAAAAACACTTGCTCATGATCAAAGAATCATTCCGCGCTCAACCACCAAAAAGACAATTGCCGAATCTTTTAAGAAAACGCATGCTCTATGGAGTAAGCCGGTTAATCAATGCAACCCCAATGGACCGCCTGGGCATTCCTGTTGTTTCAGCAATGCGCCCAAATACACACGATGCCCAAATTACGGTTTGCCAAGGAAAGGGAGTGACATTGCGCTCTGCGTGTGTAGGAGCACTCATGGAAGCGATCGAGAGGCACAGTGCAAACGCCTCCTACCCAATGCAGACTAGCAGTCTTGCGCAAATGGAGCAGCTGAGTATTGAGCACATTTGCCCTGAACAATTGGGTCTTGAGTGGCCACGGGATGCGATTCTCGATTGGGTTGATGGCATGACGCTAGGTGGTGCCTGCCCGATCGCTCTGCCGGCAGGTGAGATGCTGTTCCCATATGTAACTTCAGGCGGCATCGCCTGCCCCGTTCTTCCGTCCACCACAGGAATATCCGCAGGCAACAGTTATGACGATGCGATATTTCATGCGTTGCTTGAAGTTGTTGAGCGATATTCAACGAGTCTATACCGAAGCAAGATCAACGCAAGACTTGTTGATACACGAGGCATTCAAAAAGTCCCTCGCCTGAGTCAACTATTAGATTGTTACACAAAACAGGATATCGAATGGTTCATTCTGGATTTAAGTGAGCCAGTACAGATTCCTGTTTTTATGTTTATCAGCTATGACCCACACAGTATCGGCCCAAACCGGCTGGTGGCCGGGCAGGCTGCACATGTTGTTCCTGAGCGGGCGCTGGAATCCGCCATCCTCGAATGCGCGCAATCAAGAATAGTTGCACTGCAGGCTAGCCGGGAAGATCTGCACAGGCATGCCGATGACTGGTTGATGATCGAGCACAATATCCAAATGGAGTTTGAGATGCTTCGACGTGCAGCCGAGTGCGTGGGCACGGTTTCATTTTCTGATCTAGTGCAACAGGCTCCGGCTATCCATGCAGCCGATCCGTTAGCCCTCTGTGATCAGATCGGACTTTATGACACTCGCAAAGTGCAATGGTTTGATCTTTCACAGGAAAAGCTAGCGGTAAAAGTCGTTTCAGTTCGCGCTGACGGATTCTCAGATTTCTACGTCGATCCCAGGAGGGCACCCACATGCTGAGACTGTTTCAGAAACCTTACGTTTTTGGCGGGCCGTCTCTTGAATTGTTGACAACCTTAATGCGTGAGCAAATCAACGAACGGCCGCCTGTACGAAATGGAGACCTGCAGACGCTATGCAGTGACGTACGCCCAGGCACCGCTCTGATACTGGACGGGCTTTTTGGAAGCGAGTTAGCGATCAATCCAACAGAAATTCGACAAGCCATGGAGGCAGGGTGGCAGGTCTATGGCGCGGCATCAATGGGAGCTATGCGTGCAGCCGAACTGTGGCCTCTGGGAATGATTGGCCTTGGTGATGTCTATAATCTCCTGCGTAGTGGGTGTCTATCCAGTGATGCGGATATGGCAGTCCTTTATGTCAGCACGCACTTTAGGGAAGCGACCATCTCGATGGTACATATCCAGTTCCTGTTGAACCACATGCATCGGTGCCATCACCTGCCTACGCTGCAGGCACGAAAAATGAAGCTCGCCGCACAACATATTTACTGGACTGAGCGCACCCTAGGACAGGTATTGGCAGCCTGGCACAGCATTGCAATTGAAGAGCAGCACATCAATATTTTCAGTCAGCTTGTGGGTGATCCATCACTTCATCCAAAGAAGCGAGACGGGTATTATGCGACTGCAATTCTGCTCGCCCAGCAGTGGGTGGATGTGTATGATCTCCACTCTGATGCCAAGAACAAAGATGACACTGCAGGCGATAGATGCTCATGACTGATATGAGAAAAAAAATACAGTTGGTCCCCGCTAGCGCAGAGCATGCAGAGGCATGGCATTCCTGGCGAAAGCAGAGTGATGCACGCCGCTTCATGCCGATGGTGCAAGTCCCTGTTGAAGATCTGCGCACGCGGCTTAACGCCTGCAGCCATGATCTGTGTAATCGCGATCTTCCTGAATACCGTTGGATAATCGTGTATGACAACGTGCCAGTCGGTACGGTGGCACTGACTAAGATGTCCAGCGTACATCAGCATGCAGAAATCTCATACCATCTTGATTCAACCTACCACAACATGGGAATTGGCTCAGCAGCAGTCGCCGAGTTGATCGATCGGGTTTATGCGCAGACTGAATTACACCGACTATATGCAACCATCAGCAAGGGGAATATCGCCTCTTGTCGACTTGTCGAGTCGCTTGAGTTCAAGCGAGATGGCTGTTTACGCGAACATTTTTTTATCGAAGGAGTTTATGTTGACCAGCTGGTCTTTAGCCTGCTCAGAAGCGAATGGCTTTCGACTCGGGCCGGTACGTAACAGAAATGATGAGAGACTTAATTGATTTGCCTGACTATACAGAACGGAATTCGAGTGGCTATACCCTGCTTTTTTATGACATTGACTGTCACAAGAAATTGACCGGTAGCGAGACACCCGTCAGCCTGACACCACAGGAATTTCAGGAAATCGATGACGAGGATCTTGGTCCACTATTGGGTCTGTTTCGTGCCCTGTTTACAACATATTTTGAAGAAATCGAGTTTGGTCCTATCATCGGGGGAGTGGTGTATGAACTACGGCTCAATCGAGAGCCTGCGAGCATGAAAGTTCATGACGGATACCTGACTGTGGCATTTCATGACGGGTTCGGCCACTTTCACATTTGTTGCGGAAAGTCCGAGGCTAATGAATTATTGGGAAGAAGCGACAGGCGCATCAAACGAGCAGCACTTTACCGAGGGCTCGACATGGAAAACCGTTTAACGGGAACTGGTGGGTTACGCTGCTGGAATGGAGCTGATCAGCAAATGATCAACATTTTCCTACGCGGAAAAAACGGACCGCAGATCGTCAAGGAATTGATTGCCCGATTTTGCTTCAGCGAACCTTCTGCCCAAATATAATAGTAGTCCTTATATGTTACCCCTTGATCAGAATGAACCCGTTCTCGTCGACTGTAAACATACAGTCAGCAGCATGTAGAACTTTTGGACGATAGAGTTCATGGATCTCTTCGATATGATGCAAATGGTTCTCGACAGAAAGCTCGCGTAACTGAGAAAGCATTAAATACTCCATCTCCAGAAAGCGTTGCTCTTCAGCCTGATAGTCAATATCGAATGTGTATGAGGATGTACCGTTTGGGACAAACACCATCAGATTTCGGATATACCAGTACGGGATGCCCCCGTGCTGACGAAGATACACCCTGAATGCACAGGAAAGCCCAGGTTCTATTTGGTAGCTATCGGAACTAAAGTGTTCAATCCAGTACTGATAAGGCTGTTCGTTTTGATGGGTTGGATCTTTCGAGGCGCCTAAGGGTGCTGCAGTAAACAACACAGCTTCGGGATGATGTTTGACCAGATTAGCGACTAACGCGCCAGACTGATCTTTACGGAGATGTTCTGCTACCTCCATACAGCTTACATATCGTGTCGGCACGAAATTGAGTTGATTATCACTAATATCACCAATTGTGTAGTATGTAAGATGCTCTTTCGGCCAAAAGGTTTGTGCATCCGGAGAGATGTCCACGCCATATGCCTCGAAGCCTCGTACTCTACAGAATTCGACAAGAAAACCTGCTGCACAGCCCATGTCGACAATTGAGCCAATGCCAAGAAAACGCTCTATTGCCGCTGCAAGATGATAATAGGCCACGCGCCAACGTGAGCGGTGGCCGATGTATTGTTCGTCATAGTGAACGAGATTCTCTGTATGCGTCATTGTCGTTTTAATGTGTTATTCAAGCCATTATTCTGCCTCAACCCGTGAGACAGGTCATGCCTTTTTCTTTTCTACCCTGGCAGTATCCCTACATGCAAGACCACTACTAATTTCAATGGTAGACCCCAGTTATTTAGGCCCCGGTTATTTTAAGACATCCGCAATCTGACCACGCTAGAAAATTAATTTTGTTGAATAAACTCGATAGCCTGAGATGCTGAAGAATATCAGCAACATCAGCAACATCATCAACATCATCAACATCATCGACAGGTAACATTCCAGATATTTTTTCATCTGAAAAGTCGTTTGTAAAATTCTTTAATTGCTCCGCAGCCCATTCGGCCTCATCTGTCAGGCCCTGTTTACTCAGTGATGCAATCAAAAACAAATGAGCAGTTGTCAGATAGCTGTTACGTTCAATGGCTTCACGTAAGGCTACTTCAGCTTGTTTATACTCACCAATAAAATAGTGCGATTGCCCTAATATCGAAGCATAAGCAGCAGGAAAGTCAGGATTAATTAACATGGCTTTTCGTACCAGAGTCAATGCTGCCCTGGGATTACCTTCGTGGATTCGACAAATCGCCAGTGTTAGATAACTATCAGCATAATTCGGGTTAATAGAAATAGCCTGCTCTGCAGCAATTGCAGCAAGTTTATATTCACGCCGAAATAAATGCGTATAGCCCAGCCCATAAAGCCTGGGGCAACTCTGGG
>JBLYYR010000096.1:0-4028 GCA_048550195.1 Arenicellales bacterium | reverse complement strand
GTGCTCTGACTCCAAATGTCCTTAAACAACACCATGAATGCCTGGGTCGTTACCTGACTTGTCTCCCTACGGTCAACAGTGGTTTAATGTTGCCCCATTCCTGGTGGGAGTTTTCGCCAAATATCTTTCTTGATCCCCATCTCATAGCCAATGTTGTATAACTTGTTCATTTCTGCAGTATCATAAGCTTCCGTTTGTGGTGGTGGTTTATATTCTTTTGGCATAGCAATCCAGTTAAAACCGAACCCCTCATCTTGCGCGAAGTTATAAATACGTATCAAATCACTGCGTGCCTGCGATTTAACAAACAAGCTTATTGAGCGTTCCATAATATCGTTCAGTTTCCTCGACACTGACTTTGGCTGAGGACCGGTCTGGGCATTTCGAATAATAAAGAGCCGGGTAGTCTCCTCTGGTGTTTTCGGTAAACCTAATTGTTTTCTAATTTTTGTTAAGTTGATCGTTGCCGCAGTCAGAAATAACTGTGTCTTCACCCCACCATCGACATGCATCTCATCATGCATTACACCATCAACCTTTACCTTGATACACACAGGTGAAAAAACAAGGGGGATAGACGAAGAGGCAAGTATCACCTTGCGAAAAAGCGCCAATGCCTCAGGGTGTCCGCTATTAGCGATAACCCCCATATTCCAGACGACAAGACGATCCGCATCCATATGTGTGGTACCAATGTACAGCCGCCTACCCTGCTGATGGGCTCTGGCTACTGCCTGCAACACATCCTGGGTTACGTATTTTTTAATCAATCTTTCCAATGGAGTTGAGTCAACAAGGGAGTCACTCCATAACGCGCTGATGCCGCGCGTTTGATAGATATCTTCTGCACCGATGGTTGTGAAGCCCTCCTTCAATACACCATCATACTCAGGACCAAGAAATGCAAACGGTGCAATAATCGCCCCGGTGCTTACCCCTGTCACGAACTTGAATTCAGGTCGAGTCCCTGAGGTGGTCCAACCATTTATGAATCCCGCACCAAACGCACCATGATCAGCGCCACCCGAGAGCGTAAGAACATTGATAGTGGGTAAAATGGCTTTACCGTTTTTCGTCGACGTTATCATCTCGTGTCTAACAGATTCAGTAAGATCGGCCATGAATTGTTCGCTAGATGTCCCGGCCCATGCTCGCACTGCAGGTACACCGGAAAGGACCTGTGCCCGGTAGAGTTGTTCGACTGGCACAGGATTGCGTTGTGAGAAAGTGCTACAGCCCGCGCTGATACCCAGAAGAGCAAACAGAGCGAAATAGCTAGTAAGATATTTCATTCACAGAGCTCCAGATCCAGGGAATCCGGAATATTTTAACAAACTCACCACCAAAATCGGTTGATATAACTCAAGCAGTTATGACTGTTAGACGATTTATTAAGGAGCGAAAACAGGACCTATCAGGGCCTTTCTTGAATGTCGGCTTTGGGATTGTGTTTACCGCTATACCTGGGAATTTTTAAAAGGCGGCTTTGGGTCGACTACAGACATTAGGGAGTCTGGGATGAGCCAAGGGAAATAAATCAGTCCTCTTCCCAGTGAAAACCATCAGCTAGAACTTGCCGATGACATTCACAAAC
Organism: Arenicellales bacterium; assembly: GCA_048550195.1. Classification (GTDB taxonomy): domain Bacteria; phylum Pseudomonadota; class Gammaproteobacteria; order BMS3Bbin11; family BMS3Bbin11; genus BMS3Bbin11. Next base: position 2,434 of record JBLYYR010000096.1, on the reverse strand, counting down.
ATGCCCTGGCTATCGTAATCCAGATCCGTCAGATCATCGGAGAAGTCTGTAAAGTTATATCCCACACCCAGCTTGATATTGTCGCCGAGATGACGATAAACGCCTAACAACACGCCGCTGCGTGCATCACCGGCTTGCTTGACATCCAGCATGCGGCCTTCCACCAGGGCATCCCAGCGGCGAGTGAAGTGCCAGTCGGCTCGTAATATATACAACGATGCCTCGCTGTCGAAGAATTCCGGATTCTCACGATCCAGACTCAATTGACCAAAGCGATGCGCGTATTTACCGCCCAGGGTCCATCTCTGTGTCAGATCATAATTGAAGTCCATTGACAGCACATGGCTCTTCTGGATATATAGCGCCGCCTCATTGTTAGGCGTTAACTGATCCGTGGTAGGCAGATTATAGAAATAGGTGTATTTGAACAGCGCATTCAATTTATCGTTGTCTACCGGCCGATAGGCGTAACCCAGCACGGCTTCGGTAAAGTCGCCATTGTAAGCATCACCCAGCGAACTTTCACTTTGTGAGAAATTCAGCTTGCCAATGAGACGCCAGTCCGGATTCAGATTGTACTTGATACTGTTTTTCATCAGCCAGGTGGTTCGTTCGGTAAACGAAGTGTTGGGTTGTTCCGTTTCGTCGAGACGGTACTCCAGTGCGCCGGCATACGTCAGCGCGTCAAACTTATAACCGATCCTGAAGCCCGCGGCAGTACGGTCATTTTCCGCGCCGGTGCTGATATCATTGAATGTAGCGATATCAACGTTACCACCAATATTCAATCTGTCATTCACAATCAGGTCAAAGCCCATTGTATGGGTCAGGCCGGTTGGCACATCGCCATGGGTGTAACGTTCTTCCATATAGATACTGGCGCTATCGGAATATTGTGTTTTAAACCCGGTCGCAAAGTTGCCACGACGGGCTTTAACGCCGTTATCAGTGCGCTCATTCTCATAAGCATAACTACTGTAGATATCGGTCGCATCCGTCATCTTGTAGCTGGTGCCAAGTTTTAAGGCCGGACCGAGATCACCGCTCGATAACTCACCATTGAGGTTAAAGCGATCGCTGAGCCGGTAATCGCCACCCACACCGACACGGCTGTTTGCTTCCCGGTTACCGGTAACATCGAGAGTGTCCTGTATATAGCCGTAGGCCAGCCAGTTTTCACCGGAATTGAAAGTCGCTCTGAGGGCGGCATCAGTCCGTTCGCCCTGCTCCTGAGTTAACGCTACGTTGGCTGAATTATCAGTCCGGCTGTCGTTACGCAAGCCAAGACCGAAAGTCCATTGCTCATTCATCAAATAGTCGACATCCAGTTCAACAGCATCAGTTTGAAGCGCGTTCTCCTCGTCCCTGGAATCGGCTTTGATTTTAATATTTACGGATTCAAACACCGGTAATTCCAGGGTACCGCCTATCTGGCTGGTATCGTTCAACGCGCTCAATCCCGGTGCGGAATATCCGGCTTCCAGTTGCTGATTGTAGAAGGTGAATTTACCGTTCATGCCGTCAATAATATCTTCAAACCGTACACTGGCATCCAGCCGCTGACCCTCGGCCTCAACTTCGCTACCCGGCGGCAATCCAATTCTGTCAAACTCAAAACCGCCGTCATTGGACAACAAGGTTGACGATACCGGACCCTGGCTTGTTGATTTTTCCAGTTTCAACCAGGTGCCGGCATTTTTCCTCAAGGTCACATCGTAGGCAGTGAGGCTGGTCTCACTGTCCATGACTTCCTGATCTTCCAGGGTCATACCCAGTTTCACATAATCGCCGAACCAGTAATGTGCCCGACCACCGGTAACGATGTCTTCCAGCTCTTCAAAGGCCGGGGTGAATTCATAATTTGCCACCAGGTAGACACGGTTGCCGCCAAAATCCTGACTGTTTACTAACATGTCGGATGTCGCGGTAGCCGACAGGGGTTCTCTGAGCATGATCCGTCCCTGGATATAATCAATGTCGTAATCCAGGCCATAGGTCAGGTTTTTCACACTCATTACCAGGCCGGATACCGCATCACGCACTTCTATGCGCATGCGATCAGAACCGATTAGAATGTCCTGGCGACGCATGTAGTACAACGAGCCACCGGTGCCGAGGAATTCATCACGTCCCGCCACGGTACCCGGTTCAGCCGCGAAAACATTGGCAACAAATCGCTTCTCGCCAAATGAGGTGGTCGCATCGCCCTCATAGTTTAAATTGCCGCCATAGAGGCCGCGGTCGACATGCGCCAGACTGTTATCCAGATAGGCAATTTCAAAATTGCCCCACAAACCATAGTTCTTGTCTTTTTGCCATTTCAGGTAGAACTTGCCGGAGGTCGGTGCATCCTCTTCCAGGGTGCTGTCATCACCGAAGGTGGGATAGTAATAATCCGAATCGAGACGGCGGAACAGGGCCTGTGGTGTCTTGT
>JBLYYR010000095.1:0-7733 GCA_048550195.1 Arenicellales bacterium | reverse complement strand
TCCAGTACGTAGCCTCCTGTAAGGCCCGGATAGTAGACAATGGCAATCAGCAAAAATACCAGCGTCGTCAAGAGTATAAAACTGCTTGTTTTTTTAATCATCACTCTAGTCAGTTTCTTGGCAGGATGCATACAGGGAATCTATTTTAGCTGTATTGCCATTATCGTAGCTGATAGGTGAGCGCAAAAGTTCTTCAATCACTTTGCAGGATTCGTCAAGTCTCATATTCTCACGTAAAAGCTGTATCAGCTCAAAAACAGGGTGCAAATTTTGTTGTTTTGCCTGCCATGATTTTAAATAGAAAGTTTTCGCCTCATTCAATTGATTGTTAGCTGCTAATGCCCGTGCATGAAGATGATATTTTAGCGCTTCATTGCGAATAATCGGGTTAATAATCATCGAAGTGGTGAGGCGAAGCAGGTTCTCGCTAGATACTGCCTGACACTGGTCATTTGCATGTAAATATTCAATTTTTCTTACTGCATAAAGTACGCTGCGTGCTGATTTTCTATGCTGGATGGTTTCTGCAGCCTTTATCGCATCCTCAATTTGTTTTTTGGAGACAGTATCCTGACACCATGCCAGTACATACAGCACATGGTATGAAGTATCCTCGGGGTTAATACGGGAAACCTGCTCAAGTTCAGATAAAGCAAGCTCCCGCTTACCCTGTTTAAAAGCAATCTGTGCAAGCAGGTTGTGCGTACGTTCTGACTCTGGGTGATTGATTAAATGTGTTGCGGCAAAGTTTTCTTCGCTGCTCCATGATATTGTTCGATAAAAAGTCTGAAGTGAGAAGACCAGAAGAATGCTAAAGTAAATAATTCCTGTGATTGTCCGAGATAAATGGACTCTATCAACGAAAAGCATGAAGCCGGCAACGATCGATAGTACTGGCCCGAACAGTGCCAGGTAGTTACGGTGTTCATAGACCATTTCAAGTGGCAGTGCAGTTGATTCGAGGAGGTGTGATAGAAAGAACCAGCTGATGCCGAATGCAACTAGCGGGTATTTATTGCGAGTAGATATTGCCAGGACAGCAAGTGCAACGAGAGACAGGATGCTGAAGATGACTATTAAATCGAGTGACCGATAGACGATGAAGTCATCATGGAACAGTCCCATAGTGGACAGGTTGGGTAATACTATCTGCCCCAGATAAAAAATGACCGCAACTGATTGTGTCATCAGTCGTTCAATTAGTGTGAAATTCCGTGAATCATAATTGAGTATTTGCTCATATTGGCCTGTGAAATAAATAAGGCCGACTATCAGAGGGAGAAAAACAAATAATAATTGCAGCATCCAGAGCCGCAGTCTGTTATGTGTGTTTCGGGTTTTGAAACGGAATAGCAGGTATTCAATGGCAAGTATATAGAGGGGTATCAGGGCGGCGCTTTCCTTGCTCATTAAAGCAAGGATGGAAAATATAGAAATACCAATAACTGGTTGCACTAATGTAAGGCTATTACCCTTTTTATCTTCTAGTCTTGCATGCAGATAGACGAGTAATGCCAGCAAGGTAAACAGGGAAGAAAGCTGCGCCATGCGCTGTACTGCATACATGACAGTACTGACCTGTAACGGGTGCAGCAGCCAGACAGCAGTCACCAGCAATGCGATCGATGATCGCCTGTAGTCTACAGCCCTAAAGCAAAGGCAGCAGAAGAGGTAGACAACCACACCGGTAAGCAGGTGGATAAGCAGATTGGTCAGCTTATGATAATAAGCATTTTCAGTGCCGGAGAGGTAGTTATTTAAAAGTAAAGTGGTACGGGATAGTGGCCGGTATGGTCTTGTCGTACCGTCTCCTATTGCGGCTGATTTGAGTGTTTCCCAGTCCGCATCAGTAGTCTGAATATTGACGAAGTTTGAGTAGTCATCAAGCAGAAACGGGCCATTTAATCCGGGCAAATAGATGATGAATACAAAAATAAGAAGGACAGGCAATGCGTACCTGGCATTTATTTTAAAACTCAAGCTGATTCACCCTAAAATTCAAGCTGATTCATCCAGTATGCGTAGTGTACTGATCCCAGACGGATTTTAACAGCCGGCACTAAAATAAAAAGGGCCGCTGGATAGCGGCCCTTTACTATGATCCCGGTTAACCGGTTTCATATTTCATGCATAGCTGATCAGTATATGATCAATGTTACCTTTAGCGACAGCTGGATGGCAACAAACGTGACAGGTTAACAGCAAGTGCTGTACCTGCAGCGCCTGCTGAGCCCACAGCAGATGTGCCTGCACAATCCCAGTCAACCGATCCAGTTGCGTTGCGGGCTGTCAGTTCAATATAGAATGCATCGTTGACAGCTGAGCCATTCACTGCATCTACGCCAGTTTCAGAGGTATCAATCTGAATATATAGGCGTGAGAAGTTGGCGTTAAAGGTTGGTACACTGCCTGCAGCTGCACTCGAAAGTGTGACCAAGTTGACATATTTACTGTCAACGCTTTCAAAGCCTGCTGACGTTCTGTACTGCGGCCAGCCACCTTCAGACTGGAAGTATTCTGCAACGCCAAGTTTGGCAGGAGATGCAGCAGCGATACCTTCAGAAACCTTGGCACGTACGCTGTAGTCCTGATAAGCAGGAATAGCGATGGCGGCAAGAATACCGAGGATCGCGATAACGATCATCAGTTCGATAAGTGTAAAACCTGATTGGATTCTTTTCATTTGAGAAATCTCCGTTAAATAAGTTTGATTTATTGTGTTAGTAAAATTGATACACCCGTTCGTTGAGCCTGACCGCGTGTTCCCACGATATAAAGACTAGCAGTAAACATGCCAAGTTCAAGATTCATTTTATTTAATTTTCAGTAATTTTTAAATAATGATGTATATCAATAAGTTATAACAATGTAGCAGCGCGTATCTTTTGTCAGACCTGAGTTTTTTAAAATGCATTCAATCTAGTGGATATGCACGGGTAGGAAAATATGTCAGATTAAGTGACCATTTAGGGTTGATGTTGACAATATTTGTCACCCTGTCTTGCTCATTTATCAATCTACCATTTGGCTTGTAAAGGTAATTTCAAACCCGCTATTACTGCTGTGACATTTTCGCATACCAGGGTGAGGGAACACATGTCCGAATTTATCGGAGCTGCAAGTATGTTCTATACTGGCACTGTTGTAACAAGACAAATATCTGGCCGGTTTTATGCAGGTGTGAATTCATTCGCAGACCAGAGTAGTAAAACTGTGCCAGGACGTGAAAACATCCGTTTAGGCCGCTTAACGACAATCTGTCGGGACGTACCGCATGAGGATGAGGCTGTCCGTTATGCCTGTGGCATCATCGCTGACTGAGCAGTCCCACCTGATAGCACCGGTCACTAGAGTGGGTTTAAATATGAGATACATATTGGCAACGCCTACGGTCGTATCATTAATATCAACGGATATATAACCATTTGATGTGATGGTAATTTCATCAATATATTTGGTGACAATATTCGATTGACCTGCCTCAGCCCTGCTCGTTGGAAAGCTGTTTTCAGACCAGTAATATGTACCAACTGCTGTTTTGAAAGGGCTGGCAGATACCAGGGATTCACTAATCTTTGCCCGAACGGAATAATCTCTGTAAGAAGAAATGGCAATAGAGGATAGTATTCCAAGTATTGCAATGACAATCATCAGTTCGATGAGTGTGAACCCACGTTGATTCATTTCTCCTACCGGCTTTCTCTTTGTCATTTTTCGCTACCCCGCCTGTATCACAGACACACATAAAATAGTTTAGGTTAGTTAATAATTTTTATAGTTCAAATTTAACTAAGCAATTTACGTACCAAATATTATTGGGCTACTGCTCGGGGTGGGGGTAAATAGTTAGAACTTTACAACGCGTTGATATATTTGATGTTACTATTTTTTTGATTTGATGTTATATCAAAAAAAAGAATGATCACCCCCTACGAAAACCTGGCTTCACTAAGAATGTGCTAGAAAGTGACAATATTTACCTGAATTTGTCACAAGCCCGGTATCGAGGTTCAGTCGAGGGATAATTTCTTTAATTTGTATCTGAATGAACGAAATGAAACACCCAGGGACTCGGCGGTTCGTGTTTTATTGAAGTTGTGTTTTTCCAATGCCTGCTGTATCACTTCCCTTTCTATGCGTAACAGAAAATCATCCAGTGATTCGTCGGGCAAAGGCTTGTTTCCCGTGGGTTTACCAGACGGCCCTGTTGTTTCATGCAATGCCGATTCCGGCAATGGAAAATTCAAATCATTGGCACTAATGGTGTGTCCTTCACCTAGTGCAACGACTCGCTCAAGTATATTTTCCAGTTCACGTATATTTCCTGGAAAAGAATAGGAGAGAATTTTTTTATAAAAATCAGGGGTAATCTCTGGCAGCGTAATGCCATTACGGTCTGCAATAATTTTTAAAATATGCTCTACCAGTTCCTCTATGTCCTCAGTGCGGGCGCGCAGTGGGGGGACATCCAGCTCAATCACATTGATACGGTAATAGAGATCCTCACGAAATTTACCGTCTTTCACCAGCGAACTCAGGTCCTGATGGGTGGCACTTAATATCCGACAATCAAAAGGCTGTTCCTCGTGACTACCTACCGGGCGGATGGCCCTTTCCTGAATGGCTCTTAACAGCTTTGCCTGCATAGAAAGAGGCAGCTCGGCAATTTCATCAAGAAACAGGGTTCCACCTTCAGCAGCCTGGAACAATCCGGGATGGTCGGATACAGCGCCTGTAAAACTGCCCTTGCGGTGACCAAAAAATTCACTTTCCATGAGTTCAGCGGGAATGGCGCTGCTATTCACGGCAATAAATGGACTCTCCCTTCTGGGGCTATTGTGATGTATTGATCTTGCAACGAGTTCCTTACCGGTTCCCGATTCCCCATGAATGTATACAGGGGCCATGCTGCGGGCAAGTTTGCGTATTTGCTCCCTGATTTTTTTGATACAAACTGATTGACCAAGCAAGCGTGGGCCGTTGTTATTTTTCTTTTCAGTATTCGTGCCGAGGGCGAGGGCACTTTCAATTAACGCGCGTAGCTGCTTAAGGTCGACAGGTTTGGAGACGAAGTCAAAAGCTCCAGCCTTCATTGCATCAATGGCAGCCTGCATATTGCCATGGGCTGAAATAACAGCGACAGGAATCTCCGGCATCGACTGTTGAATGAAATTGACAATTTCCAGTCCGTTCCCATCGGGTAGCCTTAAGTCTGTCAGGCACAGCTTAAAGTTCTTATTGTTCAATTTTGCTACAGCATCTTTGACTGAAACAGCCGTTTCAGACTCCACACCCATACGGCTAAGTGTTAGAGACAAAAGTTCCAGGATGTCAGGTTCATCATCGACAAGCAGTACAAATGGTGAGGAGGTTGGCATTATTATTCCTGTGTATAATCTTTGTTTTGCTGGCTGGCATTGTGGCCAGCCAGCGTAATTGAAAAATAGCCATTTCCGGATTTATTTTGAATATACTCGAGGTGAGCTTCGTTACTTAAGCAAATTTTTCTGGCAATAAATAAACCGAGCCCATTACCTGTTGATGAGGTAGTATAAAATGGTTCGAATATTTTATCCTGGATAGATTTGTCAATACCAGGGCCGTTGTCAGATAGCTGGATGGTACAGCCTTCACCTGTTGCGTTTTCAGAAAAACCTATCATTATGAAAGGTGATTTTGATGTGTCAGCATAGTGTAGTGAGTTTGTTAACAGGTTTAGAATCACCTGTTGCAACTGGATGGGGTCGCCACTGGCGCTAGTGTGACGATCTCCACTGAGAAGGATAGATTCCTCAGTCAGTCGGTTATCATCTATAAAGTCTTTCATTATTTTGTGCAGCCAGTCATGTATGGATATTTTCTGAAAATTTTGCTCATTCTGCTGACCTATTTCCAGTATGGTCTTAATGATTTGATTGATGCGCCGGCTCTGGTTTTCGATGATCTCTACGAGCCGAATATCACCATTATAAACACTGGGAGATTCAGCGAGCAGCTGCCCTGCATGACTAATTGCCCCCAGCGGATTTCTAATTTCATGAGCGATACTGGCTGACAGCCTTCCCATAGCGATGAACTTTTCATTCCTTTTTTCTATTTCAATCTGGCTGTAGTCATCAAATAAAATGAGATAGCCATTTCCAGAATTGTCACCTAAGGGCTTGTAGCGGGTGAGGATTGTTTTGCCGGATGGCAGTTCTATTTTAGATTCTTTTGTACGAGATATTTTACTGAATAATGCATCACCCAGCTTTATTTTTTTAAGAAGCGAGTCCAGAGGTAATGGTATATCAAACTCAGCGGGGGCATTTAACAGCACCCTTGCGCTGTTGTTAAATAAAATTACCTGAGACGATTGATCAACGACAATAATACCGGAATCAAGTTGTTCAACAATAAGCTGGTTAATATGTCCCATCTTTTGCAGAGTAACATTTTTCTCAGCAACCTCAATTTCTGTTTTTCTTAACAGCAATGTCAGGTAATAAATAACAAATGCAGTGATAAACAGGCCGCTGCCTATAAACCCGAGAGTAGTAAATCCACCGGGTAAGCGCTGGCTGGTTAAGATTTCATAAAAATGCTCCAGTATCAGAAGTATTGTCGCCGTCGAGGCAGTAATGAGAGCCGCTCTTCCCCCAAGCAAAATTCCGGAAGCTGAAACTGAAATGAAAAATAGTATTTCCAGCCCAGAGCCTCTGCCGGAACTGGTATGGTACAGAAGTATTGTGATGAAAATATCTGCCAGTATTTGAAGTCGACACTGGACAACATATCCTGGCCAGTCAATGTGTATTAAAAATGCAAAAAACAGGCTTAATAATGCATAGCTGTAGCTGGTGTAGGCGAACTGTTCTGGATGATTGCTGCCGAGGCTGCCAACACTGAAGCTGGTCAGGCTGGCAGTGACGAGGAACACCGACAGCAACATGCGATAAATGTTTAAATAGAATAATGTCCGCCAGTATTCAGTAGTGCCTTCTCTGGGTGTCGAGTCAGAGAGGATTCTGCTACCGAAGATGTTATACCCTGATTTTCTCATTGCTGTGGGATTGCCCTGAAGCGCCGATATTAAATATCTCTATCTATGTGGTCTTGACTGCAAAAATATTTTCCATTATTTTTCACAGCCTCATCAACGGGTATATGAATCCCGCATTTTTCGCAGCTGACCATGTCTCGCGCATCCTTTTTCATAACAGACCCTGGTTTTTTATTTTGAATTGTGTGGTAGATGCGCAGTCCAGCCCATACAATAATAAACAGTATGATAAGTTTGGTAATCATGAATGAGTAGTCGGTTCTATATTGTGAGTATTTTGTAAAATAGCATTATGAGTATAGACGTCTATTTTTCTGAAGAAAAGGCGTACAGAATTGTAGCACGTGATAAAATTGTATAGATATGGATGAACCTGGTCATATGGGCACTTTCTTAAAAATACTATTTAGATGAATGAAGTAATGAAAAATATTGTCAGCGACAAACTCTATTCTATGATTATTGTTGCCTTTGTCATTTTTTCCTTCATCCTGATTTATATCTCGACACACTGGGGTGTAGGTCTTACTCCGGATTCACTGGTATATATCAGGATTGCAGAGAGTTTCGCGACAGGAAATGCTTCGGATGCTTCCCAGCATTATCCACCGCTATACAGTTTTTTACTTTTTCTTCCATCTGTTGTTGTTAATGATACTTTAATTTCTGCACGATGGATTCAAATATTGAT
>JBLYYR010000094.1:0-5439 GCA_048550195.1 Arenicellales bacterium | reverse complement strand
GTGGGAAAGCAGACCTCTTATGTCAACCAGTCTTCCAGCCGGCTGCTGGAAGGTGAGCTGGCTGAGCTGGCATTGCAGAAGATGCTGCAGAGCGGGCGCTGTTACTGGAAGGATTTTACGGCCAGAACGCTGCAGGCGGCTGCTGAGCGGACGCTGCAATTCAACTGGCTGGAAGAGCAGGAAGGCAGCGTGCTGCAGGCACAGGTGGTGCCGCCGGCCAGTCACATCTTCCGCGTCGACAACTTCTGGTACGTGGATGCCGAATCCGGTCAGGCTGGTATTCTGCAATACAATGGTCTGGATGCGGAGCAGCTGAGATTGCTGCTGGATGCACCCTTTATCCCGAAGAAAAAGCTGGAGGATGTCAGTCGTCATCTGATTCTAGACACCCCGGCGATTAAGATCCCACTGCCGGTCGACCTAGATATCAAACAGATTGCTGTAGACGAACAGATCCCGATAGTGAAGCTGCGCCTGATGGGGCTGGAGCCTGATGAGTTTGCCGGGCTGCCGGGGCAGACGAATACGGCACGTCTCAGTTTTCAATACGGTGATATTGAATGCTCGAAAGTGGCCACGCGAGCGCGTGAAACGCACATGCAGGGCAACACCGCTTACATCGTCAGCCGCAATGCAGATTTTGAACTGCAGGCACAGGAACTGCTCAGACTGCAGGGCCTGCGGCTGGATGATGCAACCGACGCCGACACGATGGACTGGTTTTGTCCTGTGCGCAGCCATGCAGAAACCAGTTTGTTCTGGTATGAATTTATGCAGTCTGCTGTAGCGGAATTACAAAGCGAGGGCTGGCAGATCGAGTTCGATGACAGTTTTGGACTGGCAATCGAAGAGGCCGGCGAATGGCATGCACATGTTGAAGTGGAGGCCGGTGACAAGTGGTTTAACCTTAAACTCGGGGTCGATATCGACAGTGAGGGCAATCAGCTGAACCTGCTGCCCGTGCTGCTGGAGATCCTGCAGCAGCACAGCCGGCCGGAATTGCTGCGTGAAAGCCTGCTGCAGTCGCCTGATTATTTTGTTCAACTTGAAGGCGACCGCCTGCTGAAGCTCGATTCAGCGCGCATGCTGGCGATCTTCGATACCCTGCTCGAACTGTATGACAGCGATCCGCTGGACACTGACGGCAGACTGTTGCTGAGCCGGCATCAGGGCGCGCAGATGAGCACACTGCTGGAAAACCCGGATTTACACTGGCACGGTGCCGGCACACTGCAGGAACTGAATAAAAAGCTGCGGGATTTTACTGGTATCCGTAACGTGGAGACTCCTCACGGCCTGCAGACCGAGTTAAGGGATTATCAGCGACAGGGACTTAACTGGCTGCAGTTCTTAAGAGAGTTTGAATTCAACGGCATCCTGGCTGACGACATGGGTCTGGGCAAAACGGTTCAGACGCTGGCACATTTACTGCTGGAAAAAGAAAGCGGACGCATGCAGCAGCCCTGCCTGGTCATTGTTCCTACCTCGCTGGTCAGCAACTGGGCGCGAGAGGCGCGTCTTTTTACCCCGGATCTGGATGTGCTGATTCTGCACGGCAGTGACCGGCATGCCCGTTTCGATCAGATTGCTAATCATGACATCGTAATTACGACCTACCCGCTGCTAAGGCGCGATAAGGAAAAACTGCTGGAACATGAGTTCTATACCATTGTGCTGGATGAGTCGCAGTTTGTTAAGAACCCAAAATCGAAAACTACCCAGGTAGTGTTTTCTCTGAAGGCCATGCATCGCCTGTGCCTGACCGGCACACCGCTGGAAAACCACCTCGGCGAGCTGTGGTCGATGTTTCATTTTCTGATGCCGGGGTTCCTTGGTGGATTGACCCGTTTCAACAAGCTATTCCGCAACCCCATTGAAAAACAGGGAGATAGCACACGCCAGGAGCAGCTGCGTCAACGTATCAAACCTTTCCTGCTGCGCCGCCGCAAGCAGGATGTGGCCAGCGAGCTGCCGGCAAAAACAGAAATCATCCGTACGGTCAGCCTGCAGGGCAAACAACGCGATTTATATGAGAGCATCCGCATTGCGATGGATGCAAAGGTACGACAGGAAATCAGCAGCAAAGGCTTGTCACGCAGCCATATCATGATTCTTGATGCGCTGCTGAAAATGCGTCAGGTATGTTGCGATCCGCGTACTTTGTCACTGTCGCAGGCCAGTAACGTCAATCAGAGCGCCAAGCTGGATCTATTGATGGACATGGTGCCGGAGATGATCGAGGAAGGCCGGCGCATACTGATTTTTTCTCAATTCACGCGCATGCTGGCTCTGATCGAAGAGGAGCTCAAGGCGGCAAAAATAGACTACTGCCTGCTCACCGGGCAGACGCAAAAACGTGATGAACAGGTAGACCGCTTCCAGAGTGGTGAAGTGCCGGTGTTCCTGATCAGTTTGAAAGCCGGCGGTGTAGGCCTCAACTTGACCGCCGCCGATACCGTCATCCACTACGATCCCTGGTGGAACCCGGCCGCCGAAAACCAGGCTACCGACCGTGCTCACCGCATCGGTCAGGACAAACCGGTTTTTGTCTACAAACTCATCGCGGAAAACACCATAGAAGACCGCATACTTGCCCTGCAGAAAAATAAACAGACCCTGGCTGATTCGATCTACCAGGAAGGGGGCAGTAAGGGCAATCAGCTGACGTCAGATGATTTGTCGGAATTGTTCATGCCGATTGGGGATTGAAGGAAGGTATTGTGTAAAACCTATACCGTAGACCCTAATACAATTTTTAATAGCAGGTGTAGCTATGTTGTAGGCACCCTTTATTAATAATTAATATATAATGCCCTCTATACAAAACGTTATACCCAAGGATCTATCCCCCCTATGACATCCAGAAAAACTAGCTATACTTATGACGAATTGATCGCCTGCGGTCACAGCGAGTTGTTTGGTGCAGGCAATGCTCAGCTGCCGTTGCCGAATATGCTGATGTTTGATCGTATCACTGAGATTAGTGATGATGGTGGGGAAAATGGCAAGGGACACATCATTGCCGAGCTGGATGTGAAGCCGGACTTATGGTTTTTTGACTGTCATTTCGAGGGTGATCCGGTGATGCCGGGTTGTCTGGGACTGGATGCCATGTGGCAGCTGGTGGGTTTTTATCTCGGCTGGCTGGGCGGGCCGGGTCATGGCCGGGCTCTGGGTGCCGGTGAGGTGAAATTTTCCGGGCAGGTGACGCCGGATGTCGATATAGTGACCTACAGGGTAAACCTCAAGCGTGTAATTCAGCGTAAATTGTTCATGGGGATAGCCGATGCTGTACTGGAAGCGGATGGTAAGGAGATTTATAATGCCCATAACTTGAAGGTGGGACTGTTTACGTCAACAGAGGGTTTCTAATAACATGCGCAGAGTAGTTGTTACAGGTATGGGAGTGGTTTCAAGCCTGGGTAATAATGTTGCCGAGGTGCTGGATTCACTGAAAAACGGCCGTTCCGGTATTCGCTTTAGCGAAGTACAGGCCGAAATGGGTTTTCGCAGTCACGTGAATGGGCCGATTGATATTGATCTTGCTCAGGCCATAGACCGTAAAATACTACGCTTCATGGGCGGCAGCGCGGCATACAATTACATTGCCATGCAGGAAGCCATTGCAGATTCCGGCCTGGCTGAAGACCAGGTAAGTAATGTTCGCTCCGGTTTGATTACCGGATCAGGTGGCGGTTCTACTGCTAATATCGTCGTTGCTGCGGACAATATGCGCGAAAAAGGCATCCGCCGGGTTGGGCCATATATGGTGACGCGCACGATGGCGAGCACCACATCTGCATGTCTGGCCACACCGTTCAAAATCAAAGGCGTCAATTACTCAATCAGCTCGGCCTGTTCTACCTCTGCACACTGTATCGGGAATGCAATGGAACAGATTCAGCTGGGCAAGCAGGATGTGGTTTTTGCTGGCGGCGGTGAAGAAGTGCACTGGTCACAGACTGTGTTGTTTGATGGCATGGGAGCATTGTCATCAAAGTATAACGAAACGCCTGAAACAGCCTCACGCCCCTACGATGTCAGTCGGGATGGGTTTGTTATTTCCGGCGGTGGTGGGATACTGGTCATAGAAGAGCTGGAGCATGCCAAAGCCCGTGGTGCAAAGATTTATGCTGAACTGGTGGGTTATGGCGCGACATCCGATGGCTATGACATGGTGCAGCCATCAGGCGAAGGCGCTGTGCGTTGTATGCAGCAGGCCATGGCAACGGTTGATACACCAGTGGACTATATCAATGCTCACGGCACCAGTACGCCGGTGGGCGATATCCGTGAACTGGAAGCAGTGAAAGAAACTTTTAAAGACATGGATATACCCATGATCACATCAACCAAATCTCTTTCCGGTCACGCACTGGGTGCAGCGGGTGTGCATGAGGCCATCTATTCATTGCTGATGCAGCAAAAAAAATTCATTGCCGCTTCAGCCAACATTACAGAGCTTGATCCGGGCGCCGAAGGTGTACCGATCGTGCGCGAAATGAAAAATGATATTGAGCTGAACACAGTTATGTCGAACAGCTTTGGTTTTGGCGGAACGAATGCAACGCTGATATTCCGCAAGATGCAAGGGTGAGTGGCAGGGGCCGCCATTCGCGCCCTCGCGGCGAATATGACACCGTTAAGTCAGTACAAAGTACAATGCAAAAAAGAACCCACGTGAGAGCGTGGGTTAATGTTCACTTGGAGGGTTCCCAAATATCGTAAATTCGGCTGAACAGGAGAGAGTCTGTTCGCTTCTTGCCAGACATCAAGGGGAAATAAGAACCCCAGACTGATATTTGGTGATGTCTTAGCAATAAGGCTACAGCTTAAATCTTAAAGCTTCCTTAAGCTGGACATTATTTGTACTTTTTAACCTGGAACTTCGTTTATGAAACAAAAAGGATTCACTCTTATCGAGATCATGGTGGTGATTGTCATCATCGGCCTGCTTGCAACGCTTGTTCTGCCACGTGTTATGGGGCGGCAGGAACAGGCCTTTATCGCCAAGGCACAAAGCGACATTCAGGCGCTTTCCAGTGCTCTTAAATTCTACAAGCTGGATAATTTTACCTATCCGGGTACCGACCAGGGCCTTGAGGCACTGGTTACCCTCCCTGGCGGAGATCCGGTACCAAAACACTGGAAGAAGGGCGGTTATATTGAACGCCTGCCACTTGATCCATGGGGCAACCCGTATCAGTATCTTTACCCCGGAGAAAAAATGGAGTTTGAGCTCTGGTCTTTTGGGTCTGATGGTGTTGAAGGCGGGAAAGAGGGCGGTGCCGATATTGGTAACTGGAATATTAACTAATAGTGTTACGTATAACGGTTCAGGTTTTACGTAAAACCTGCATCGTAAACCCTGACAGGATCTTCTATTGTAGGAGCGCCGCTCGGCGCGATAATTTGGTTGTAAAGAGAATCGCGCCGAGC
>JBLYYR010000093.1:0-11760 GCA_048550195.1 Arenicellales bacterium | reverse complement strand
CGCCTGGCGTTTGGTGAAGCCGTCAATGTTGAGGTCAGTGATGATATGTCGCCCTATTATGAAGCTGGCAAGAAACTGTTTCACACACGCTGGGGTCAGGTCGATATTGCCTGCCACCAATGCCACGTTTACCATGCCGGCAGGACCTTTCGTGGTCAGATACTCACTCAGGGACAGAGCAACGGATTCCCGGGCTATCGCTACACGGCAGGAAAAGTTGTCGGGACGCACGAGCGCATCACCGGTTGCCTGACTAATTTACGCGCGGAGCCCTATCCGATAGGTTCTGAAGAATATATCAACTTTGAAATCTATATGAATGCACGCGGCAACGGTCTTAAGATAGAAACGCCGGGAATACGATATTAATCAGGGCACAGGATGGCCGATGATTCGACACGTTCAGAGGTCATCATTATCGGTGCCAGCGCATCGGGTTTGATGTGTGCCATTGAGGCAGGTAAACGTGGCCGTAGTGTCGTGGTACTGGATCACGCAAATAAAGCCGGTAAAAAAATTCTGATGTCCGGGGGAGGACGTTGCAATTTCACCAACCTGGATGTAAGTGCCGAGAACTTTATTTCGCACAACCCCCATTTCTGTAAATCGGCATTAAGCCGATACTCGCAGTGGGACTTCATTGCCATGGTGCATGACCATCAGATACCGTATGAGGAACGGGACCTTGGTAAATTATTCTGTGTTAACCGTGCCAAAGATATCCTCAACATGCTGTTGTCGGAGTGTGAAAAAGCAAAGGTTACGATCCGGTTGAAGACTGAAATCACGGCTATTGAGAAGGCTGATAATAAATTCCTTATCCACACATCGCAGGGAATATTTCAGGCTGACTCACTGGTTGTTGCCAGCGGTGGTTTATCTATCCCGAAGATGTGTGCCAGCCCATTGGGCTATAAAATAGCAGAACAGTTCGGTCACCATATTTGGCCCACTAGTGCAGGACTGGTTCCCTTCACTCTACATCCCCATGATAAAGAAAAGCTTGCCGCGTTATCAGGCATAGCCGTTGCAAGCCTGGTCAGTACTAAGCGTAAACAATTCAAAGAGAACATCCTGTTCACCCATCGGGGCCTGAGCGGCCCGGCCATTCTACAAATCTCTTCCTATTGGCAACCCGGGGAAGCCATAAATATTAACCTGCTACCTGATTTAGATATCATAGACTTTTTTAAAGCACGGCAATCCGTTCAACCGAACAGCCAGCTAAAAACTGTATTGGGTGAATTCCTGCCAAAACAACTGCTCATAACACTGCTGGGAAAAGACACAGCAGACACCCCGTTGCAGAAACTTTCACACCACCGTTTTAACGAAATCGCCCGACAGCTACAGCACTGGAAAATCAAGCCCAATGCGACAGAAGGTTATCGAACGGCTGAAGTCACTCTGGGTGGCATCGATTGCGATGAACTATCTTCCAGAACGATGGAATCCAGCAAGGTCGACAGGCTTTACTTTATCGGAGAAGTCGTCGATGTCAGCGGCTGGCTGGGCGGCTATAACTTCCAGTGGGCATGGTCATCCGGCTGGTGCGCAGGACAGGTTGTTTAAAGAGCCTGATCATGTTTCTCTGGGTAAGCCCTTAAATGAAGGGATGTCGTTGCAAATCGCACTCCAGTCGGCCTTTGAGCCAACAAAACAATCTGCAACCGGTTTTACATCCACGTCACTATCCACACAGGCCAGAGAAACGCTTAAATACTGGGATTTGTCCGGCGCATAATTCATTAATTTTGAGCCACAACTTGAACAAAAAGCGCGTACACCGCGCCGCCCCTGATATTCGGACAACAACTCTTCACCCTTCAAAAATCTCAATGTTTCGGCTATAACTAAGGCCTGGGTTGCAAATGCCGCTCCATGCGACTTGCGACACAAAGAACAGTGGCAATTAAAAACCTTGTCTGCAATTAGCTCTACTTCATACTCAACAGCGCCGCATAAGCAGCTTCCTTTAACCATCAGGCGTGTCTCCTCACGAAATTCCATCAATAAGCCATCTCAGGCTGTATAATCAGTGCAATTGATCATAACACGATGACCTCATGAAACTATTGATACGCAACCTGGCCCGCACAACCACTGAAGCTGAGCTCCGGAAAATGTTCGAGGTCCTTGGACCGGTACAATCCTGCAAGCTGGTAATGGACAAGCAAACTGGCAAGTCCAAAGGCTTTGCCTTTATCGAAATGCCCCGCCCTGGCGATGCCAAGGCGGCTGTAAAAACTCTCAATGGCAAGGATGTAGCCGGTAATATAATCCGGGTTAAAAAGGCCTCTCCTAAAAAATCTCTAGCAGAAGAAGCCTCCCCTGATAAGACACAGCCAGAAAAGGACGAAGTGGCAAAGATTTTGGAAAAAGCCATAGAACCAGAAAAACCCGAGCCTGAAAAGCCAGAACCAAAGAAGAATTCGGCCACTAACCATGATATCTGGTCGTCAAATGACTAGATCAGGAAACGGGGATCCACTACACGGCGTTACCCTGAAGATGATCGTCACCCAGCTTCATGAAAAGTATGGCTGGCAAGAACTGGCGCGCCGTATCAATATAAAATGCTTCACCAGCGACCCGAGCATATCCTCCAGCCTTAAATTTCTACGCAGGACGCCCTGGGCACGACAAAAAGTTGAGGCGCTTTACCTTGATTCCATGCAGCCTGATATTAACAGTGGTATCTGGGGCGGTGGCACACCCATAGAAAGAGATTGAAAAAAATATAGTACTAAAATCCTGAAATCCTGACCGTAATGTCACCGCACTTATTAATCAGCGACTTCTTAATAGCCCCGGTCTAACCATCCATTGCACCTGAAAATGCCCATGATTCAGTGATTCGAGGAAGACTATGCTTCCTGGTGAGTAAGATACAATGTCTGCATCGGCTGATCCCGATACAAGTAAACTTACCAGCCTTGCCATAAATGGCAGGTGACCAACCACAAGCAGGTCTTCATCCCCGTTCATCACTCGAACGGCGAAATCCTCTACCGAGTCATTAGGGCCTATGCCGCTGATCGTCTCAACCGGTAAACCACCAGCCATTATTGCTGTCAATTTCTCAGCCGTTTGCTGCGCCCGTGTCTTACCACTATGCAGCACACGAGAAACCTGAATACGCCCCGCAAGAAACTCCACCAGCTTGCCTACTTCTGCACGCCCTTCGCCACTTAAGGGCCGGTCAGGGTCGACATCCTTTGCAAGTGCTTTTCCATGTTGTACAAGATAGAGTTTCATTAGCGAACAGACTTCTAAATATTAAATTCCAAATTTTAAAAATGTTAACTGTATTTAATCATAACGCCAATAAAAAAGAAGTGTTGCAATCTCGAAGATCAGACCTGCCGCTTGTTTTTAAGCAAGTCAATCAACTGCACCATCTCATTCTCTGTTAGCTCATCTCTTTCACAACTCGAGATACACAGGTTTGCCGCAGCAATGGCCTGGGCAGAATGCCTGATAAACAGGTCCAAAGCCGGCCCCTGACCTTGAAGCATATCCCTGACCACCATTGGACTTAGCATACCGGCTGTTTCCATTACCGGCAATATTGCTACGTTATGTATAGCCGTTAATAATTTAGGACCGATAAACTGCGCCGGTATCGCTCCATTATTTTTTTCCAGTAAGCGTTCAGCCGTATCAGCATAAAAATTCAGCAGACTATTCCCTTTGCAAAACATCAAAAAGGCATTATGGACCTTTTTATATGCCTTCAGCCTGCCATGCTTATCCTGCTGAATCCACACTTCACGCCCGACTGCACAAAATTCATCGGGTAAAACAAACCTTATTGCATCAAAAATAAGGAAGTCGGCATCCAGCCAGATGACCCTTTCGTAACCATTTTTAATCGCCTCCTGGATACGAATCAATCGAGCAAGGTCACTGGCAATAACACGTTGATGTAGCGTTTTCGTAATAATATCTTCCGGGACGCAGTCAAATAATTCATCGCACATAAAGCGGTATTCAAATGCATTTAACTCACACCAACACCGTACTGATTCAAGACAGTTTTCTATCCAGGTATGGGGTAACGGCAAGCGGTGTGATTGAATGACGAGGGTTTTACTGATTAAGGGCACAGGCTTTTTCCCTATGACTCCCCAGCCTGCAAACCGTGCACTTTATTCTGCCCGTTGCCTATTCGTTCATATTCCGCTATCACCTGCGCACCCAGCAACAGAATAATGGCCGCCGCCTCCAGGCTGATCAGAATAACTATCGCTGCAGAGAAGGCACCGTAGATCAAATTGACCAGAGACAGGGTCGAAAAATACCACACCAGGATATGCCGCGTTATCTCCCATAGTAAGGCTGCTGTAATTCCACCGATCAAAGCATGTCGCAGTGACAATCGCCCTACAGGCATCACCAGGTAGAGTGAGGTCAACAGCAGAACCTCGCCACAGAACCCGAGCAGATAGACAAACATCGTTTCCATCAAGCCCTGCGGCCATTCATAGCTACGTAAATAGCCACTGACCATACTCACCACAAGCAGGCCAATAGCCAACAGTAAGATATAGATATAAGGAATAACCGCTGAGACCAGGAAGTGGCGGCGTTTAATCGACACCCGATGAAAGAAGATCACTGACATGGCATTTTCCAGCGCGGTAAAAGCAAAAGAGCTAAAAAACAGCAATAGCACAAACCCCACGATACCGATCACCTTTGATTTCTGTAAAAAAACATCGACCTGATTGACCACTGCATCTGTCTGCCCCGGCGTAACCAGCACCAGGTAATCACGCAGTACCGCGAGCAATTCCTCGGGGGCCGTAAACTGAGACAATACCGCCAGAATCAGCGCCATCATCGGGATTATCGACAACAAGGTGTAATAGGCTATTGCACCGGATAGCAAAAACCCCTGGTTCGCCCGAAAACCATTAAGCACCTGCTTTATAAACAACAGCGGGGCAATCATGACAACACGGCTGCGGGAGGATGGCATGCTGGTTAGCTAATTAGAGGCTTTCATCAATATGTTTACCAATAGAGGTGTCCTACAGGGTGTATACCTGGTGCAACTCTGGCATTACGACCTGAGCCCCTGCCAGTTTTGTAGCGAAGGTTTGCATACTTTCTTTTTCACCATGTACAAGGAAGGTTGTTTTCGGGCTCCCGGTATGGCCATGCCATGCCAGCAACTCCGTCTGGTCCGCATGAGCAGAAAACCCTCCAATCGTATAGATACTTGCGCGAACGGGCATTTTTTCACCAAAGATACTAACCTCCTCAGCGCCATCAATAATGCGCCTTGCCAATGTTCCATGTGACGCAAACCCGACAAAGATAATGCTGTTTTTTTTATTCCATATATTGTGCTTGAGATGGTGGCGAACTCGCCCGCCGGTACACATGCCGGAGCCAGCCATAATCACCGCTCCACCGGTCACATTGTTAATAGCCATGGATTCCGCTGTTTCCTGCGTGAAGCGCAATCCGGGCAGGTTGAATGGGTCACCACTATCCTGCAACACCTTAAGCGTCTCGCTATCATAGCATTCAGGATGGCGAGCAAAAATTCTGGTCGCAGAAATTGCCATCGGGGAATCGAGAAACACATTGATATAATGTTCGATACGTTTGCTTTCTACCCCTTCACGCAGATAAAACAGTACCTCCTGGGCGCGCTCGAGGGCGAAAGTAGGAATGATCACGTTACCGCCCTGCCCGATTGTTTCATTAATTGCTGTATACAACTCATCAATAGAGGGCTTTAACTGTTTATGCAGGCGATCACCATAGGTTGTCTCCATCACGTCGGTATCGACCTGCGGTGGTGGGGTAGGATCACGTAATATTGCCCGATGGCTATAGCCAATATCACCGGAAAAAATTACACGGTGCGACCTGCCCTGCTCTTCCAGCTCGAGCAGGATACTGGCAGAACCCAGGATATGCCCGGCATCAATGAAGGTGGCACGTATACCCGGAGCAACCAAAATCGTTTTGTCGTAGCTTGCCCTGCGACCAATAAATTCGAGGCAGTTTAGAGCATCCAGCCGGGTATACAATGGCTCAATTATTTTTTTCTGGCGACCGCTTTTACGGTCTGCACGACGCTGCTGGTAACGGGCCTCCTCTTCCTGCAGGCCGGCTGAATCTAGCATTATCAGGCGCGCCAGTTCTACCGTTGCTGCCGTTGTGATGATCTCACCGGTAAAGCCTAGTTTTGCCAGCAATGGAATACGCCCGCAATGATCGAGGTGGGCATGGGTTAACAGCAGGTAATCAATATCAGCCGGATCAAAACCAAAAGGGGCCGAATTTTCTTCTTTGATTTCCCTGCCTCCCTGGTACATTCCACAATCAATCAAAATCTTTTTGTCTGCACACTCGACCAGGTGACAGGAACCCGTCACATTCTGGTCAGCCCCATGAAATGACAGTTTCATCCGCTTTCCCCAATCTGTATTATCCGTTCGTACGTACCCTGAGACAGGTTATCAAAACTATTCAAAAGTCACCTTTTTAATCCATACACAGGCATCTCAAGGTCAGTCACAGGTTTAATTTCCTATAAACTCATATTGCCATATATCTGGCTAACATACATGGTGAAAAACAGCCTCATACTGGATCTGCTAAGGTCTGGATATAAAATTCCTTCACCAGAACCAGATGAAGAGGACGGGTAATTTGAAACATAACTGAACTTTTATACTGCGTGCTACTCCTATTCTCTGCAGAGTAACAGATAATAGTCATTCAGGAGCAAGTCACTATGATAGAAAAGAAAACCTTCGTTCGCCTCATGCTGCTGGGCAGCTTAGGCATCATTACCGCATGGGGGCTTTACGCTATGTCAGATCAGTCCGTTTCAACCACAGGAAAACTTGCCAATCAACCGGAGTCAAAAAATACCGGGCAATGGCAGAAACCGGAGGATGCTGAACTAAAGAAGATACTGACCCCTGAGCAGTACAACGTCACCCAGAAAGAAGCTACCGAACGGCCGTTCCACAATGTCTACTGGGACAACAAGAAGGAAGGCATCTATGTTGATATTGTCACGGGTGAGCCGCTGTTCAGCTCCCGCGATAAATTTAAATCCGGGACTGGCTGGCCAAGCTTCACCCGGCCACTGGTGAACAGCCATGTTGTTGAAAAACCTGATAGAAAA
This sequence comes from Arenicellales bacterium, assembly GCA_048550195.1. GTDB lineage: Bacteria > Pseudomonadota > Gammaproteobacteria > BMS3Bbin11 > BMS3Bbin11 > BMS3Bbin11. The sequence goes on along the minus strand of JBLYYR010000093.1, from coordinate 4,601 downwards.
TTCGGCATTCTGCGTACTGAAGTTAAATCAAAATACGGCGACTCACACCTTGGCCATCTTTTTGATGATGGTCCGGCGCCAACTGGCCTACGCTACTGTATCAACTCCGCATCGTTGCGATTTGTTCCAAAGGAAGAGCTTGCAAAAGAAGGTTATGGCCAGTTCGCAATACAATTTCAGGAGTAACTCTGGCCTGGATCTAATTGCATCAGAATCAGGCCCATTAGTTCCCTTGCTGCCCCAGAAATCCGACAAGCGGTATTTAAATAAGGACGAGTGTATGTACAGTTAATGCTTCCTTAATGTTCAAGCGCTATATTCCCTCTAACTCAAAAAATAAATCCCATCACTCCGCCACGAGGATATAGTCATGATAAGAAGGTTTTTCGAGTCATATGGTACTGCTCCTGTTTGTCTACTTGCTGCACTATTCTTCATCACAACGGGTCAGGCATCAGCTTCAGATGAATCCGATTCAGAAGTTAAAAACGTCTATATCACAACCGCGAAATGGGCCAAAAGTTATGACAGGCTTGTAATCAGAGGCATAAATGCAGGCAAGCGTGGCACTGTTAAAATATACAATTCTGCCACGAATGCCTTGCTCTACACCGTAACAGCAGACAATGACGGTAAATGGAAATCTATAAGCTCCCCTTCATCTGTCCCCTGTGAAGTAAAAGCGCGGTCGCACGGCACCCAGAATAAAAGGGAAGTGCAATATGCACCAAAAGATTGTGATGATGGCCAGGGAAACAATAACCAGCCGCCTGTAGCGAATGATGATAATCCCAGCACCCTGAAAGATACGAATGTCACTATCAATGTTGTAAAAAATGATACCGATGCTGATGGCACCATAGTGCCTTCCACTGTTGTTATAAAAAGTGACGTTTCAAATGGCAGTATCGTCAACAATCTCGATGGCACCGTCCTCTACAAACCCGCAACCACCTTCACAGGCAAAGACAGTTTTACCTACACTGTTGATGACAATGAAGGTGCCACATCAAATATCGCCACCGTGACTATAAGTGTTAATGCAATAGCCGGTAGCGATACCTCGATCAACTCAACCAGCCAGAATGGCACGCCTGTATCTACTGTTCCTGAGCAGGCCGCTCCCGGAACACCGGGATCAGGTAACATTAACCATGTGTTGCTTGCAATCAATGACCTTGGCATGCATTGTGGAGATCTTGATACACGTATTTCAAGCATCCTGCCACCATTCAATGTGATACATGCAACGATCATTAAGCGCGGGAGTGAACCAAAGATACTAAGCCGCCACGATGGTGTTGAATTATTTTATAGTGCGGCATCTAATCCGAACGATCCGGCTTTAAGCGGGTTTGGCCCGACTGGCCAACCTTTGTTATCCAGTAAGGACATTGTTAGCGGTGAGGTTTTCAAAACCAACTTCTGGGACATTGCATTAAAGGCCTATGACCCCTTCTACCCACCCGGCATCCTGGCAGCCTTTGACCCGACTAACTTTCTTGGCCTGCCTGTACCGGATGTAGAAGATTTATATCTCGGCCCTGATGGACTCCCCAACACCGGTGACGAAGGCCCTCTCTCTGCCACTCAGCAGGTTATGCCTGGCCATACAGGCCCCTACGTAGCGAATGTCCCGCAGAAATTTAATCTATTTGTCGAAAACCAGCCATTTTTCATCAATTTCCCCTTCGGCTACATTGCTCAGGAGGTGAACTGGTTTGAAGCGGCTGGCGACCCTCTCGCTGCTTTTGATGACGATGGGCTGGAGAACCCCTATCCGCTTGTGCGTGTTCAGGCCCGCAATACATCGAATGGTGCGGTGCTTGCTTCTGTAGACACCGTGACACCAATCTCCGGTGAAGCCAACTGCCAGGGCTGTCATGGCGCGACTGTTGACGGCGGCAACGGGGCAGCTACGGCTGACCTGAAAGATGTTGCAAATGCTTTCGATGATGATCCCAAGTATGGCCAGGTTCCTCAGGCCATCAGTATCGAATACGCATCTGACATAAATATCCTGCGCCTGCATGATCAAAAGCATAATACTGATCTGGAAAATTCAGCTCCGGTAGTATGCCAGACCTGTCACTATACACCTGCGCTTGACCTGGCACAGGTTGGCCCGCGTGGTGTTGAAAATGACACCTCTGCCGGCAACCCCTCAAACGGCCGTGATCAGGTGAAAAATAAATCCATGTCCAATGTTATGCATAGTCATCATGCAACAGTTGAGGATATCAACGGTAAGCCTCTGTTTCCGGCTATGCCTCCACCCGTTGACAGCAACGGCAATCTTCGTGATCCGCTTGCTGCTAATGACGTACTGCAAAGCACCTGTTATCAGTGCCACCCGGGCAACCGCACTGCCTGTCTGCGAGGCGCAATGTCCAATGGCGGTATGTTATGCCAGGACTGCCACGGCGATATGGCGCAGGTCGGCGATGACTTTTCTCGCAATGTCAGCCCGGCCAACCCGGGAGATTTTGAACTGGCCGGTGACTTTTATAAACCAAACTCTACAACCCCGCGTGTTCCCTGGGCAAACGAACCCGGTTGTGGTTCCTGCCATACCGGTGATGTAAACAGCAACATGTATGGGACAGCGGGAACGATTGGTTCACCAACAGACGGTCTTCGGCTTATGCAGGCCTATCTGACCACCGACAGCAAGGCGACTCCTATCGTCCCCAACAACAAACGTTTCGCTGAAAATACGGTTGCGAGTGGTGAGGCGGCAGGGAACCCTAAACTTTACCGAGTCAGTACCGGCCACGAAGGTGTATTCTGTGAAGCCTGCCACGGTGCCACACACGCTATCTGGCCCAACAGCAACCCGAATGCCAATGACAACGTAACCTCTAACCAGTTGCAGGGACATACTGGAACCATCACAGAGTGCACCACCTGCCATGCATCAAGCTTTTCTATTGACGACTTCAAGGGAGAATTTGACAGCGATGGCCTGATGGGTGGACCGCACGGCATGCACCCTGTTGGGACTGCCATGTGGAATGACGATCACAAGGAAGTCTTTGAAGACAGTGCTACACCAAAAGGAACATGCATAGCCTGTCACGGCAAGGACGGACTGGGCACTGCACTGTCACGCACGGCCACCGATCGTGTCTTCGAGTGTAAAAACTCTAAAGGGACCCTGTGTGGTTCTGATCAGAAAACAGTAACCATCGCGAAAGGCACAGCCATCGGCTGCGTAGAATGTCATTCAAATGAAATTGGTGGTGGTGATGGTGGTGATGATCACTGATTGCCCGTCGAATACCCCTAACCGAAAACCAGGGATGGTTTTTAGTTAAGGGCATTCAAGCAGGCTACCAATTATCTAGCCTGATAAAACAAGGTATTTCTCAGGATCCCCGCTACATGAAATAGGGGCAGACCAGCATCGTTCTGACCTGCCTCATGATTTCATGGTCTTCACATTTATTCTGATCACATGGTTAAAGCCAAACAGGCCTGGGCTTTAATGCTAGCTAGTGCTAAACAAGCTTACCCATGATGGCCAGACATTTATCACCTGGCAGGCATATCAACCCTCCCCATTGACATTTTAGGACTGTTGTATTATTTTAACTCAACATTAGGACAAACGACCTATTTTTATAAAAACAGTAAAGAAGCACCTATCAAACAGGAGAAGATAATGAGCAGTAAGCTGTTTAGTTCAATCACCATGGGTGATCTCACATTAGCCAACCGCATGGTCATGGCACCAATGACGCGTAACCGCGCCAATGCAGACAATGCCCCGCATAGCCTTAATGTAAAATACTACAAGCAACGTGCGAAAGCCGGTTTAATCGTTACCGAAGCCTCTCAGGTCTCAGCAGAGGGCGTGGGCTACCCCGGTACCCCCGGTATCTATAATGACGTACAAGTGGCCGGCTGGCGAGAAATCACCGATGCCGTACATGCTGAAGGCGGGCATATCTTTCTTCAGCTCTGGTATTGTGGACGCATCTCTCATCCTGATTTGTTACCCGGCAATCAAACCCCGGTCGCGCCTTCTGCCATCCAGCCGGAAGGTGAAGCCATTACTTTTGAGGGAATGAAGCCCTTTGTCACTCCACGCGCACTGGAAACCGATGAGATTACCGGCATTGTGGCGCAATACAAGCACGCAGCAGAAATGGCCAAACAGGCAGGTTTTGATGGTGTTGAAGTACATGCCGCCAATGGATATCTCATCGATCAGTTCCTGCGCGATGGGTCAAATCATCGCACTGACCAGTATGGAGGCAGCATTGAAAACCGCATGCACTTTCTCAATGAAGTACTCGATGCCGTATGCGAAATATGGCCTTCGCGGCGTGTCGGGCTGAGACTGTCACCGGAAAATAGGTTTAACAGCATTTCAGACTCCGATCCGCAGAAGCACTTTGGCCATTTTATCTCACAGCTTAATACGCGCAAGCTCGCTTATTTGCATATTCTGGAAGGTGACATGCTGGGTGAAGAACGGCATGTAGACTACCGCAGCCTGCGTGATCACTTTAATGGCATCTACATGGCCAACAACGCTTATGACAAAGTACGTGCTGAAGATAGTCTACGCAACGGTGATTGTGACATGGTGGCTT
>JBLYYR010000092.1:0-7488 GCA_048550195.1 Arenicellales bacterium | reverse complement strand
GATATTCCATTTACATATAGCCTGTTCAGCCCAGGGCCCTGTATTTCTTTAACACCAGAGCCGACGATTTCGATTATTTTTTTGCAATCGCCAATTACTGGTATGCCATCAAGTTCCACCCCGTGGAGGGTTTGGTCATCATCGAGAAACGCTATTACTTCAATGCCGGCCCAGTCATTCTTGTTTATCTGCTCTGCCACTATTTGGCCTAGCCGGCCAGCACCTAATATTGCAACATACTTAGTGTTATAACCTTTTTTTCTTAACAACCTAAGCGCGCTTCGAACGATAATGCGAAGTAGAATGAGGAGGGCGAGTGTTGAAACTATCCATATAGCAATCCACTGATAAGAAAAGAGAACGCGCGTCTCGGTAAAAAAAATTAATGGTGCCAGCAGTAGTGCAGTAGTTATCCAGGCAAGAGTAACAGACCATAGTTCGCTGTGGATGAAAGTACTGCGCCAGCGCCTGTAGATATTAAATGTTGGGAAAAGTAGTAAAACAGTAAAGACTACCAGTAATAGAGCGATCAGCTGAGCTGTATCAAGGCTTGCGTCATTGTAGTGTATGTAAGAAGCCAGGTACGCGCCGAAAATGATAGCCATTACGTCAAATGCTTTAAACGCAAGCATTAAAATGTCGTTGTACTTTTCCAGCAAACTAAATTGATTCTTCATAATTATTATAATTTTACTGCTTTTAAAAGTAGGTGTCAGGAAGCGAATGCCAGCTTCTATCTGGGTGTGTATCTCCTGGAACCACAATAAGGTAAATTATGATCAAATTTCTAAAATAAAGAGTAGTAAATTTCCGTTTTTTGTCAATCTTGCTGGATGTATATATAAGGCCCGATGGCCAGTATTATATATTGTTTGATACTGCTTGATTGAAGTATTTGACAAGCAGGTACTGTAGAAAAAATTTAGGTACGACCTGCACCTTTCCCTTCTTTAGGAGAGGCAGCCCAGTGTGCTAGACTCCACGTCAAGTCACAACAGGGGTAAAACCTCATCCTTTTACCAGGTAAACACATGATATTTCGCCCCATAACTATACAGATTTTACCGACCAGCAGTGATATAATGTTCGTCAGGTCAACGCGGGTTATTTCTATAGCGCGATAATTGTACATTTGTGATTCCTGGTCTATATTCTAATTAAGGTTATACTTGATTATCAGGTTCTCAATTCGTATCATATAATTCAACCTCAGTATAAAACCCCTTTATATGAAGCTGTTAGAGATTTGCCTTCGAATTGGGCCAAACTTTTGGTGTAAATAGATGCTTATCAAGCTATTTTACTAGTGACTGAGTATGCTCAGGACTTAAATAATAGATATCCCCGTAAAATCTCAAAAACCAGTATATATCTGACCAGAGACATGCCTGGGAAAGGACTCAGGGTTTTATAAATACGTGTACGCTAGATATTTACTGTGTTACCTACTTGAATTTAGGATAGTTTAACAATGAATCTACAACAGTTATGGCAGATAATAAAAAACAGATCCAGACTACTATTTCTAATAGTAGTAATTGCCGTATGCACTACTTACGCTTTTACTAAATTCTTTACGCAACCTTTCTACACTGCCTCAACGACATTGCTCCTGGAGTTTGAAGAGCCTGGGATTGATACCAGTATGCTTCCTGCAATGCTACAGGAGCAATATCTGACGACACAGCTTGAAATAATGAAGAGCATGCTGGTTGCCGAAAAAGCAGTAAGTAAACTTGGCTATGCGGCGATGCCTCGATACAAAGATAACTACAATGGAACGGGGTCAATCAATGAGTGGGTATCGAAAAAATTACTGAAAGATTTAAGGGTATGGATCCTTCCAAAAAGCAGGCTTATCAAAATGTCATTTACTTCGGATGACCCGGTTATAGCATCTGAAGTGCCAAATGCTTTTGCTGAGGCATTTATTGAGGTTGTTTTGAGGCAGAATCTAGATCCAGTTTTGATAAATGCGAAAATGCTTGATGAACGCCTTGCAAATTTACGCATGAAATTAAAACAGGCCAAAGACCGGTTAAATGCACACCAAAAAGAGAAAAATGTATTAATTACTGAAGACAAATTAAATATTGAAGCTTTACAGCTGGAAACATTGTCAGAAAAATTGGCTGCTGTTAAGGCAGATATCCAGGTACTTCAAAGTAGACTGGATCAGGTCAATGCTTTAAAAGCCAGTGACCAGTTATTCCTGTCATTGCCAGAGGTCATGGCCAATAGACAGATACAGGCTCTTCAGTCCTTGCTATATGAAAAAAAGCTTCATTTAGCAGAATTATCCTTAAAATTTGGGAAAAACCACCCCGACTATAAAAGCGTAGTAAGAGAAATATCAAGCCTGGAAAAAAATATTATTGCTGAGAGTAAACATGTTGTTAGCACTTTTGAAGTCGAGTTGCTAGCAGCAAAAGATCGTGCGGCTTCACTGGAGAAAGCTAAGGATATTCAAAAGACTAAAGTCATAGAATTGAAGCAGGATACTAGCGATCTTCCTGTATTATTACGTGAAGCAGAAAGTGCGCAGAGGGTCTATGAAAAGGCATTGGCACAGGTTGAAGAGAATGCCTTACTTGCCCAGGTTAAGTACACAAACGTAAAAATACTCGATAAAGCAACAATACCAGAACAGGCTTCAGGCCCAAATGTAAAGAAAAACATATTATTATCTATAATGCTAGGATTGTTCCTGGGCCTGGCTTTAATCGTACTTCTAGAGTTAAAGGATAGAAGGGTTCGCAGCAAAGAAGATGTAGTATCTATTTTAGGAGATATCCCATTGCTTGGTACCTTGAAAGAGAAATGAGAAAAGTCTACTCTTTTTCCTGTGTCGAAAGGTAAGTGAAGAGAAATGAGCACTGAAAACAACATAAATACTGATTCGGAAAAGAATACCAGGAATTCGGGTATTTCCCCAGATGTACCAGAATCCAGTATTGAGTCAATCACTGGTACAAAGCATCCTGGTGAATTCTCAGGAGAGCTTGTTTTTTTGTCGCCAGACTCCAAAGTTCCTGTTAATTACTTGCCGGTATCGAAAAAAAGAATCGGTGATATCCTGGTTGAGCAGGGAAAATTAACACAGGAGGAAGTCGACAGAATTCTTGATAAGCAGGAGAACAACAAGGGCTATTTGTTTGGGGAAGCGGCAATTGAACTCAATATCATTGGGCAGGAAGAGCTTGATTTTGCCCTCAGTATACAATTTGGCTATCCGGTGCTGCCAGTCACCGGGAAGACAAATTATGTTGACCTGGAAATTATTACTGATCCTTCTGGACAAAGAGCTGAAGAAATCAGAGAGCTTCGAAGTAATCTAATCTTGCAATGGTTTGATAATGATCGAAAAACACTGGCTGTAGTTTGTTCGGAAAAAGATGAAGGACGCAGCTATACCATAGCAAGCCTGGCTGTAGCCTTTGCGCAACTAGGTAAGCGTACCCTGCTGATAGATGCGAACCTACGCTCTCCCCAGCAATACAAAATTTTCAATCTACCCAGATCAAATGGTTTAAGTACTATATTAACCGGTCGTAAAAATGAGTGTTTGCCGTACCAGGTGAATGCCGTTCCCTCCCTTTTCGTTTTACCATCCGGGCCTGTGCCACCGAACCCTCAGGAGCTGATTTCTCAGCCGGCGTTCAAGATGCTTCTTTCAATCTCGAGAGATAAATTTGATATCGTTCTGGTTGATACACCTGGTGCGGATGAATTTGCTGACGCCGAATTAATCGCTACCTCACTTCGAGGTGTGTTGCTTGTGGTTGAAAAAGGTGTCACGAAAGAGCGGTTGTTAAAGGAATTGATTGAAAGGCTAAAGATCACAGACACAAAAATAGCGGGCTGTGTACTGACTTAGTCGTACCATGAGTAAGCTGTATAGGTTTTTCCCTCAGTTTGAGCGCATCTTGCCGCATTAAGATAAAAGTGACTATTTCGATTAAGGCAGTCGAATAAACTGTTCTGCCTCTTCCAGTACAAACTGCTTGAAAGCCTGAGCCACTGGCGACAGCCGTTTTCCTGATCGTTGTACGATGTGCCAGTGCCGTATGATAGGAAAGTCCTCAACATCCAGAATAGCCAGGCGACCTGTTTCCAGTTCCAGTTCCAGAGTATGAATCGAAACGATGCCCAGTCCCAGCCCTGCTTCTACTGCCTGTTTGATGGCCTCGTTGGAACTCATTTCTATACCAGTGTGAAATGGCACACCATGCAGATCGAAAAAGCGCTGAATTGCACTGCGTGTACCAGAACCTGTTTCGCGTACTACAAAATGTTCGTCTTCAAAGTGTTTTAGAGGGATGTTTTTTTCAATTGTCAGCGGATGACCGGCGGGTGCAATCATCACCAGAGGATTCTCCATGAAGGGTTCGGCAGTGACTTCCATCCTCTCAGGTGGCTGCCCCATGATGACGAGATCGCGCTCATTGCGCTCGAGCTGCCGTCTCAGTGCTTCACGATTAGTAATGTCGAGGCTGATGGTGATGCCACTGCGTTGTTTGCTGAATTCAGCTAGCAGACGTGTGGCGAAATGGCTGGCAGTGGTGGCCACCGATATTGAAAGGGCACCGCGTTCGACACCCTTGATTGCTTCGAAAACTTCATCGGCCTCTTCGAGCAGGTCAGCCATGTTGCGCCCATAGCTGTACATATGTTTTCCCGCATGGGTCAGATTAAATTTTTTTCCTATCTTTTCGAACAGTGGCAGACCGATACTTTCTTCCAGTTGCCTGATCTGCATGGAGACAGCCGGCTGGCTCATATGCAATTCTTCTGCAGCACGCGTATAGTTCTGTAGCCTGGCCACGGCGTTAAAGACTTCAATCTGTCTGAGAGTAAGGTGCATGACCGTCATTCTATCATAAGGTTTGACTTATGGTAATAATCAGAAATATTGAATTGTATTTATGGGTAGCTCTCCATATACTGCCTCGCCATGTTGATCCAGACTTGTATTTTAACGTGCACTTGGCGTTATAATGACTGGCTCGGCCTGATCAAATATAAGACTGAATTGAACACATACTTCCTCACAGGAGACAAATTAAGATGGCTAAAGTTTATGACGCGGGTGTAAAAGAATACCGCGAAACCTATTGGATGCCTGAATATACGCCAAAAGATACAGATATTCTGGCGTGTTTCAAGATCACTCCACAAGACGGTGTACCACGCGAAGAGGTTGCTGCTGCGGTAGCTGCAGAATCATCAACCGGTACCTGGACAACAGTTTGGACAGATCTGTTAACTGACCTTGATTACTACAAAGGCCGTGCCTACGCGATTGAAGATGTACCAGGTGATGACACCTGTTTTTACGCATTTGTTGCCTATCCGATTGACCTTTTCGAAGAAGGTTCAGTTGTTAACGTACTGACATCTCTGGTCGGTAATGTATTCGGCTTTAAGGCACTGCGCGCGCTTCGTTTAGAAGATATCCGCTTCCCGATTGCCTATGTTATGACCTGTAATGGCCCACCTCAGGGTATCCAGGTAGAACGCGACATTCTGAACAAATATGGTCGTCCTCTGCTGGGTTGTACTATCAAACCTAAGCTGGGTCTGTCTGCCAAGAACTACGGTCGCGCCTGTTACGAAGGCCTGCGTGGCGGTCTTGACTTCACTAAAGATGACGAGAACGTAAACTCTCAGCCTTTCATGCGCTGGAGACATCGTTTTGACTTCGTTATGGAAGCAATCCATAAAGCTGAAGCAGAAACTGGCGAACGTAAAGGGCATTACCTGAACGTTACTGCACCTACTTCTGACGAAATGATGAAACGTGCCGAATACGCGAAAGAAATTGGCGCCCCAATCATTATGCATGACTACCTGACTGGTGGCCTGTCAGCTAACACTCAGCTGGCTCAGTGGTGTCAGGACAACGGCATGCTGCTGCACATTCACCGCGCTATGCACGCGGTACTGGATCGTAACCCGCACCACGGTATCCACTTCCGTGTACTTACTAAAGTACTTCGTCTGTCTGGTGGTGATCACCTGCATTCAGGTACCGTTGTTGGTAAGCTTGAAGGTGATCGCGACGCGACTCTGGGCTGGATTGACACCATGCGTGATTCTTACATCAAAGAAGATCGTTCACGTGGACTGTTCTTTGACCAGGACTGGGGTTCAATGCCTGGCGTTATCCCTGTTGCTTCCGGTGGTATCCACGTATGGCACATGCCAGCATTGGTTAGCATCTTCGGCGATGATTCCTGCCTGCAGTTCGGTGGCGGTACATTGGGACACCCATGGGGTAACGCAGCGGGTGCTGCGGCTAACCGTGTTGCAGTTGAAGCCTGTGTTGAAGCACGTAATATGGGTGTTGAGCTTGAGAAAGAAGGTAAGGATATCCTTACTAGAGCTGCAGCTCATAGCCCAGAGCTTAAGATCGCCATGGAAACTTGGAAAGAGATCAAATTCGAATTTGATACTGTTGACAAGATTGACGTCGCGCATAAATAAGCGAATAGTTATTGATGAACAACGGCAGGGTGCCGGTATGCAATATCGTCCCCTTGCCGCTTAATCAACATTAAATTGGAGTAAATCACATGAGTGACGTACAAGATTACAATTCCAGCCTGAGTGATGCTGCACAAAGCCGGAAATATGAAACTTTTTCTTACCTGCCACCATTGAGCGCTGAATCTGCACGCGCCCAGATACAGTACATCGTCGATAAAGGCTGGAACCCGGGTATTGAGCACACTGAGCCAGCAAATACACGTAGCAACTACTGGTATATGTGGAAGCTGCCTATGTTCGGCGAAACTGATGTAGACGCTATCATGGCAGAAATCGATGCCTGTCATAAAGCCCACCCAGAGAACCACGTTCGTTTGCTGGGTTTTGACAACTTTGCACAGTCTGCGGGCACAGCATTGGTTGTTCACCGCGGCGTTTCTGTATAAGAACCGCTCCGAGTAGACCATTTGTAAGACTGATGAGCCCCTGCTCGAATTATTCGATCAGGGGCTTTTCTTTTTTTAGATCTAGTATTTTTTATTTAGACACTCAGAGTTAAAATTAAATTATGGCCAGACCGGATAAATATGTGGGTATAAACAATGAAGTCAGTGGTGGTATGACCACCATCGGCAAGATTATTCGTGATGCCTGGGTCTTTGGACTGATTGAAGAGTCAGAAACCTGCGAAGGCTGGAATCTTGCCGGCGTTGACGCTTTGCTGGACAAAGTCAATGCCGAGTGGGATAAATACGGCTGCCTGGTGAGCAATTTGCCTGCTGAATTACTTGAGCGCCATCAGCGTATTCATGACAAAGCTATTGCCGACGCGAAAGCGGCTGGCTGGTCCGGGGAAGTGGAAACTGAAGATGAGAAATAAGATATTTGATTTTATTTTTTTATCTTTACAGTAATCCTGATTACTGTATAGATAAACACTACCGATTAATAAATTAAGAGAGACTTACTATGTCTGTTACAGAAAATATTGTAGATGTC